>JASMLW010000478.1 GCA_030748485.1 Pirellulaceae bacterium | reverse complement strand
GCGAGTTGGGATTTCAACGTTAGCGTTGAACTCTCAACTCGCCTGTTGCATTTTGCTTGTATTGTTTCGATACACATGTATCAAAATGGTACAGTCTAATGAGGCCGAACGTGGCCCGCCTCAACCTTTGGTTTCTAGATTCGGTGGGATTTCGGATTTCAATCTCAATTCCCATCCCTAAACTGGGTGCTCTTGGGAAGCGGCCATTTTCTTTGCCAAATGAGTACTTTTTCCCCGCTGGCTCGTTCAACATCTGTCAGCCGATAGGTGGAGAGGCAAGCTATTTCGGAGAGGCTGTGTTTCAGAAAGGGAAACATCCATGCTGACAATCCCCCGCGCGATTGGAACCTGGGTCATTGGTGTGGCGTTGCTGGTTGTCGTTTGTCCGACCTGGGCGGCGGACAACGCGGTCGGTCAGGACTACGGGATCCCGCAGGTCAAGGAGATCAATCGTCAGATCCGAGCGGCCTGGACGGACTACGAGTTGAAGCCGTCGGCTCGCGCGACGGATGGAGAGTGGTGCCGTCGAATCTATTTGGACGTAATCGGCCGCATTCCGTCGGTGACCGAGTTGGATGCATTTGTCGGCAGCAAGGATGAGCGGAAGCGTCCCAAGTTGGTGGCGAAGTTGTTGCAAGGCGACGAGTACATCGAGGAGTACGCTCGCAACTGGACGACGATTTGGACGAACATCTTGATCGGCCGCAGTGGTGGGTCGGAGCGCAATTCACTGACGAACCGCGAGGGGCTGCAGAAGTATCTCCGCGACACGTTCGCTCGCAACAAGCCGTACGACCGGATGGTCCACGACTTGGTGACTGCGACGGGTACGAACACACCGGGCTCGGAGGGATTCAACGGCGCGGTCAATTTTCTCGCGATGAAGGTAAACGAGGAGAAGGCAACGTTGGCGACGGCCGCCAGCACGCGAGTTTTTCTCGGCCTTCAGGTGCAATGCACTCAGTGCCACAACCACCCGTTCAATGAATGGAAGCAGCAGAAGTTCTGGGAGGTGAACGCCTTTTTCCGTCAGACTCGGATGCTTCGTCGATTTGTGCCGGGCACGCGCGACGTGTCGTCGGGCGAATTGGTGGATGAGGACTTTGGGGGCGAGAGCGGCAATGCGGACGAGGCCGAGATCTACTACGAGTTGCGGAACGGCCTGGTTAAGGTCGCCTATCCGGTTTTCATTGACGGCACGGAGATCAGTCGCAGCGGGTTTGTCTCCGAGGTCAAGCGTCGCAGGGAGTTCGGCGACCTGGTGATCAAGTCCGAACATCTAGGCAAGATGATTTCCAATCGGTATTGGGGCCACTTCCTCGGCTATGGATTCACCAAGCCGATCGACGACTTGGGACCTCACAACGTGGCGTCTCACCCCGAGCTGTTGGAGTACTTGGGGAAGCAGATCGCGGACAGCAGTTACGACCTGAAAGAGCTGATTCGATGGATCGTGCTGAGTGAACCGTACGCATTGTCGAGTCGCGCTACGGCGAGCAACGAGTCGGATGATCCTCAACTGGGTGAAGCGCCGAAGTTCTCTCACTTTTACCTTCGCCAGATGCGGGCGGAAGAGCTTTACGAGTCGCTGCTGGTGGCCACCGAAGCGCACAAGACGCGCGGCAGTTACGAGGAGCAGGAGGAGGCCAAGGGCCGTTGGCTAGCGCAGTTCGTCACCGCCTTCGGCAACGATGAGGGCGAGGAGCAGACGACATTTAATGGCTCCATTCCTCAGGCGTTGATGTTGTTTAACGGCGACTTGATCAAGCAAGCGACCGACTCCAGCAAGGGCAGTTTCCTGGAGCAGGTCGCCAAGAACGGCAAGATGCGGAATTCGGCGAAGATCCACCACCTGTTCCGCGCGGCGTTGGGTCGCGACGCCACGAAACAGGAAGTGACGATCGCCAATAAGCTGCTGGTGGCTCGCGAGGGCGATACGGCGGCCGCGCTGCAGGACGTCTGGTGGGCCGTGCTGAACAGCAACGAGTTCATCATCAACCACTGATAACCAACCTTATTCGCAAACGACTGGAACAGGCAGTTCAACTGCCACATAACCGGAGAGACAAAGATGAACACTCCCACTGGCATGAGTCGCCGCCACTTTATGCAGCACATGGCCGGGGCGTCGGCGCTGGCGGTTCCCGCTTTGACGATGGGGCACACGTTAAACGTAAATGCTCAAGATCTGAAGAAACGACGCAAGTCGGCGATCTTGTTGTGGATGGGTGGCGGACCGTCGACGATGGACATCTGGGATCTCAAGCCGGGTGCGGTGACGGGCGGCCCATTCAAGCAGATCGGCACCAGCGGCGACGCCCAGATTTCGGAGCACATGCCGCTGATGGCCAAGCAGATGCACAACATGGCCATCGTTCGGTCGATGAGCACACGGGAGGCGGATCACAACCGGGGCCGCTACTACATGCACACGGGATTCGTGCCCAACCCCAGCGTCGAACACCCCAGTTACGGCGCCGTGCTGTCTCACGAGCTGATCACGCAGCGTCCCGAACTGGACATTCCGCCCTTCGTCGCCGTTGGCGGCGGCAGTGTGGGACCCGGGTTCCTCGGCATGGCGTGGGCTCCCTTCACCGTCAGCAGCACCGGGCAGATTCGCAACTTGGATATGGGGTTGGACGATCGCCGTCTGATGCAGCGGATGGCGGCTTTGGATCTGATTGAGAAAGGCTTCGTTGCTCAGAACCGCGGGTCGGCTGCGGAAGATCATCAGAAGATCCTCCGCAAGACGCTCAATCTGATGACGAGCGAGCAGATGGAGGCTTTCAAGGTCGCCAGTGAGCCCGAAGCGGTCAAGGAGCGATACGGAGCCACCAATTTCGGCCGCGGCTGTCTGATGGCTCGACGGCTTGTCGAAGCGGGCGTGCCGTTCATCGAAGTCGGGCTGGGCGGCTGGGACAACCACGCGAACATTCACGCCACCTTGGCGGACACGAAACTCCCCGAACTCGACCAGGGCATGAGCGCTTTGCTGGAGGATCTGGGACAGCGCGGTTTGCTGGAGGACACAGCCATCATCTGGATGGGTGAATTCAGCCGCACGCCGCGAATCAACGGCAATGCCGGCCGCGATCACTGGGCTCGCGCCTGGAGCGTCGTGGTTGGCGGAGCCGGCATAAACGGCGGCATCACCGTCGGCGCCACCAACGAGGACGGCACGCGAGTGGCTACTGATCCCTACACGTCGCAAGATGTCATGGCTTCAGTCTGCAAGGCTCTCGGCATTTCCTTGGAGACGACTTTCACCAGCCGCAGCGGGCGGCCGATGAAGATCGCCAATGGCGGCAAGGTTATCAAAGAGCTGTTTAGTTAAGCGACAAAGTGCGTTACGCACCCCCACTTGCGGACCAGAGCGCTCCCCCGCGCTCTGGTCCGTCTCTTTTTCCGGCGACCCCTGTTCGCGGCGCCAGCCACTTGTGGCGTTGAGGATGCGGGAGTTCCCTGGTTGGATTCCAGCGACCTACGGGAGCGACCGCAGGAAGATCGAGCGGTAGCTCGCTTTGTGTGTGGCACTGCCACTTGTGGCGCCTCATCCGGAATAACCGGACCAGAATGGGGCGAATCAGGTTGGGCTTCGACTCCCGCGGCGAAAACTGGGCGAGTTCCGCCTACAATAAGTTGTGTCGCAGTCGAGAGTTGCTTCGATTCCGCCCGACCCGGATTTGCCTTCCCCCGCCGACAGTTGGAAGGGGTGAGTACTTTTTGGCCGCTGGTTCGCTTAAGAGAGAGAGATGAAGCCGGCTTCACCTCCCACTGATCTGGACGTCGCTCAGTTGATCGAAGCCCACCAGGCGGGCGTCTGGCGATACTTGCGAGCGTTGGGTTGCGAATCTTCTCTGGCTGAAGACCTCACCCAAGACACGTTTGTGTCAGTGCTGCAGAAGCCGTTTCAACAGTACAACCGGGCGGCTACAGCGGCGTACCTCCGCCGCGTCGCCTACAACTTGTTCATTTCGGCGCAGCGGCGCAGTGGCCGAGTGTCGTTGGTCGAGAACATTGAGGAGTTCGATTCGGATTGGCTGCGTTGGGGAGCCGATGAGGACGGCGGCGAGTCGATGGTTGACGCGTTGCGAGGGTGTTTTCAGGAGCTCACCGACCGAGCCCGGTTGGCGTTGAATCTGCGGTTTCGGGATCGCGCATCCCGCGCCGAAATAGCCGCTCAACTTGGCGTCACCGAACACGGTGCGAAGAATCTCATGCAGAGGGCCAAGCATTCTTTGCGACAGTGTATTGAAAGCAAGATAGTCGAGTGAACGAAGAACACCGCGATCCCCTGATTGACTCATTGATGGAGGAGGTTGTCGGCGAGACGTCTCCTCCCGATCTGACGTCGCGCATCTTGGCGGCGTTGGAGAGCGATCGCCTGCGCGCTGCGAGTGCTCCGCCCGTTCCTCCGCCTGTCGCCGCCCCGCCGCATTCGCCAATCGCCGCGGCCTCCTCGAACGGATGTCCTTCGACAACGCGGCGAAAACGGAATCGTTGGTTGAGCCCTGTGCTCACTGTCGCCTCGGTTGTCGCCGTGGGAGTGACAGTGGGGCTGGTGGCCATCCAGCTCAACCCCGACGACGACAACAAGGTCGCCGGCGGCGGGCCGGAATCGTCGACAACTCGATCACCCCAGGATCGAAGCGAAAAGCCCGCGCCGGGGCCGGATGTTGAGAAGAGGTCAACAGACTCGCCAGGTGTGCAAAGCGGCGTCGCTGAGAATCCCAAGCGTGATGGTGGGCCGTCCGCATTCGACGACGAGCCGCCGTTCGGCAAGCCGCCGCGCGACGGTGTTTCGCCGCCGGCGCAGTTGGTGCGGAAACCGGAGCGAATGGACGAATCGCAGATCATCGAACAGGTGGACGATCTGCTGGCTGTCGCCTGGAGTGACAACGACGTCAAACCGGCGGCGATCGCCGCCGATTCGGAGTATTGCCGCCGCCTGTTTCTCGCCCTGCTCGGGCGCATCCCCACGGCTGACGAGTTGACTCGGTTTGTCGATGATCAGCGTCCCGAAAAGCGCTCATCGCTGGTGGTCGAGTTGCAGGAGAGTTCGGAGTACGCGGACGAGTACGCACTGAACGAGTCAGTCTATTGGACCAACGTCTTGATCGGCCGAACGGGAGGGTTGCGGCGCAACGACTTGGCGAATCGAGACGGGCTGCAACAGTATCTGCGGGACGCGTGGCGCGACGATGCGCCCTACGATGAAGTCGTCACCGAATTGCTCACCGCCACCGGCTCCGGACGAGCTGGAGCCGAGGACTTCAACGGCGCCGTCAACTTCCTGCTCGACGGCATGATGAAAGATGGAGCTCTCGCCACAGCGCGGACGGCGCGAGTGTTCCTCGGCAAGCAGTTGCAGTGCGTGCAGTGTCACAATCATCCGACAAATGAGACTTGGGCGCAGAACCAATTCTGGGAGATGAACGCATTCTTCCGTCAGATGGTCGCCCGGCGATCGGATGACGGGCAGGTTCGTTTGACCAATGCGGATTACGTCGGGGCCAGCGGCGACATCGACGAAGCGGAGCTCTACTACGATGGACTGGACGGCGTCAAGAAGGTGGCCTACCCGGTCTTTCTCGACGGTCGCCGCGCCGCGACGAGCGGAGATCTGGCGGTTGTCGATCGTCGCCGCGAGTTGGCCAGTTTCGTAACTAGTTCGCCCGATCTCAGCCGCGCGGTTGTCAACCGATTGTGGGGACGTTTTCTGCTCTACGGTTTTACTCAATCGGTCGATGACATGGGCGCGCACGCGACCGTCAGTCATCCCGAACTGCTCGATCATCTGTCGGAACAACTGGTCGCTTACGACTACGATTTGAAAAAACTGACCCGGTGGGTCATTTCCAGCGCGGCCTTTCAACGGTCGAGCCAAGTGAGCGCCGACGCGCTGGCCGACGCGCCTGACGCCGGTTCTGTTCCGCTGTTTAGTCGGTACTACACCAGACAACTGCCGCCCGAAGCCGTTTACGATTCGCTCACCTTGGCCGCCGACACGCGTTCTAAGAACAGTCGAACATCCGGCGTTCGCGGCCAGCGCCTGTTCCTCAACCAGTTTTCCGAGAACATGGGAACTGACGAGGGCGACGAGACGGACCTGTTCACCGGTGACATTCGGCAGTCCGTCATGTTGATGACCAGTCCCGTCATGCAAGAGGCGATCAACGGCGCTCAAGGAACGGTCCTGCACCGTGTTACCACCAGCGGGCTGTCGATCGACGAAAAGATCTCGCACCTGTTTCTCTCCGCTCTTTCGCGCAAGCCGACCGCTCGGGAGTTGATCGCCGTGCGGAGAATCGTGGAAGCCAACAAAGGGGACGTCAAAGGCGGCCTCCAGGACGTCTGGTGGGCGCTGCTCAACAGCAACGAGTTCATACTCGATCACTAGTTCGCTGCGCCGCCGGGCGGAGCAATTGGAATCTGGCCAGGGGCACTGGCGAGGCCGAGCGGGACAACCCTCGGCCTTTTTTCGTGCGTCACCGTCTCGAGGCCGTAAGTCCCCTGTCCGATTGATGGAGTCAGAACGTCAGAACTACACCAAAATCAAGATCCTCGCTCAGACGGCAGAAGTCTATCGCCGTCTGGCGTGGTCGGGCGAGCCAAGTGGACGTGGGCTACAATGGTCCGCACCTGGCACTCCCCCAACGTGAGGCAGCTCGCCGTGCCATTCGAGTCACTCTCTGAGACGGAACGCGCCGCCTTGGAGAGCCTGCGCTCGGTGTTTCAAGAGCGGCTCAACGCGGACGACAAACCGAGGATCGAAGAGTATCTGAATCAGGCGGCCGACGATTGTCGCCGTGTCTTGCTGGGTCTGTTGTTGGAGGCGGAGACAGCGCACCGCCGCCACGCCGGCGAGAATCCCAAAGCTGCCGATTACCTCAATCGGTTTGCCGAGCACAAGGCGGTCGTCGTCGCTGTTTTCTCGGATGGCCAGACGCTCGAATTCCAAGGTGGCGGAGATACTTCAGTCCTTCATCCGCAGAGCGGGCAGGAGTCGGAGGCGTCTCCACCTGTCATGCACATCGGCGCCTACGAAGTGCTGGAGCGACTCGGTCAAGGTGGGATGGGCGTGGTCTACAAAGCTCGCGATGGCCGGCTCAAACGCCTTGCCGCCATCAAGATGATGCTCTCGGGCGAACATGCGCGGCAGGACGAACTGAATCGGTTTCGTTTGGAGGCGGAGGCGGTTGCCCGCCTGCAGCATCCCAACATCGTACAGATCTACGACGTCGGTGAGCACGAGCGGCGACAGTTCATTGCTCTGGAGTTTGTCGACGGGCCGGACTTGAGCGAGTACGCCGCCAACCAGCAAATCGCGTCACCCGTCGCGGCTGAAGTCGTCGCGTCGTTGGCGCGAGCCATGCATTACGCACACACGCAGGGAGTGATCCATCGCGATTTGAAACCGGCCAACGTGTTGTTGGCTCCCAGCACTACAGGCGACACGAGCGCTAGCCGGTCGTGGAGCGCCCCGGCTGAGCAGACGGCTGTGGGAGCCGCTAGAACGGTGGCGGGGGAAGATGTCGAAGCGACCATGCCCTTGCAGCCGGCAGACGCGGCGCCCGCCGGCGGACGCGTCAAAGCGCCGCGCGACGCGGAGGCGAACTGGTCGTCGAGTTGGACACCTAAGATCACCGACTTCGGCTTGGCCAAACAGATCGATGCTCAATCCGAACTGACGGCGACAGGAGCCATCGTCGGCACGCCTCAGTTCATGGCTCCCGAACAGGCGTCGGGTCGAGTGCACGACATCGGTCCGCCCGCGGACATCTACTCGCTGGGAGCGATTCTCTATTACCTGATCACCGGCCGGCCGCCTTTCCGCGGCGCGTCGCAGATCGAAACGTTGCTGATGGTGCGGAACGATCCCGCCGTGTCCCCTTCGCAATTCGCTCCGCAGTGCCCCAAGGACTTAGAGACGATCTGCGTGAAGTGTTTGGAGAAGGAGCCGGGGCGGCGGTACGCATCGGCAAGCTTGCTCGCCGACGAGCTGGATCGCTTCCTGAGGGGCGAGCCGATTCTGGCCCGGCCCATCGGTCGCGTGCAATGGACGTGGCGTTTGGCGCGGCGCAACCCGATGGTCGCCTCCTTGATGATGCTCAGCTTGGCGCTCTTCATCGGCGGCTTCGCCGCGGTTACTTGGAAGTGGCGAGAGGCGACTGAGAATTTCAAGGCAGCCCGCACGGCCGAGGGCGACGCGCTGAAGAAAGGGGCCGCCGCCGTCGCGGCTCAGCGCAAAGCGGTCGACGCCAAGACGGCTCTGCAGCGGCAGCAATCAGCTCTGCTGTTCGATCGCGGGATTGAATTGTGCGAAGGGGGCAGGATTGACGAGGGAGTCCATTGGCTTGTCGAGAGCATTCGAGTCGCTCCCGATCTGCCAGCCGACGACGCCTGGCGCAACCTGGTGCGGTCCAATCTCGCCGGCTGGACCGATCGACTCAACAAGCTGGAGCATTGTTTCACGAGCCAGAAGAACGCTTCCACGGTCACCGTGCGGCCGGATGGCGGCGAGGCGTTGATAGGGCGGTATCAGGGGCGCGTGGATCGAATCGACATCGCCACTGGAGAAATGACCGAAGGTGTTTTCCAGCTGGACGTCCCGCCCGCTGGCTGGTCCGGTGTCTGGACGTTGGCGTATCACCCCAATGGACGTTGGATCTACGCCGGGGGCGGCGCGCGGCAGACGGGTGAAGGACATGGCGGCGGCGTGCTCCGCAAATTCGCCGTCGACACGTTCGAACCAATCGGCGATCCCATCACCTTCGATGACACGGTGCAGACGGTTTCATTTGCTCCCAGTGGCGACTTGTACGTTCTCGGTGTCGGTGACGGGGGGCAGTCTCGCGGCTTCATACAAGTGCGTTCGGGTGAGGACGACAGCATCATCCGTGAGATAAAGGATCTCAAAGCCGCGCCGGAGGATTCGGCAATCACGCGAGATGGTGAATTCGCCGTCGCGCGGCTCATGTCGGGGGTCGTCGCGCGAAATGTGTTCTTCGATTTGCAGAAAGGCGCGGAAATCTCGGACGAGGAGTTTTTTCAACGGCGCGCGTCCGAGGTCTTCTTACCCGCCAGCGGAATGAACAGCCAAGTCACTCGAGTCGAGCACAAGGTGACGTGGCGATCGATTCCCGCCGGGCTGTTGAGCGGCCATTTTTCGTCAGGCGCCGCTTTCGACCGCGAGTTTCGCTTCTCGTTGACGCCGGGCGGCGGTGAAGTCAACGTGGTCCGTCGCACCCGATCTCCCACCTGGCGACCAGCGAACGAGGCCCGCGACACTTTGGTCAAAGGGATCGCGGCGAAGCATCACTACGCGCAAGTTCATCCGAACCAGAAAACGTTCTTGATGAGTGCGGAGGACCGCAAAACGCGACTGGTCGACGTCGAGTCGGGGCGCGTGATCAACAGCGCGATGAGCGTTTCTCCGAAAACGCTCGCGCTGGCGTACAGTCCGGATGGTAGATGGTGTGCGACCGCCGGCGAACAGCTGCGGATATGGGACGCTCTTACCGGCGAACCGAAGACATCTTGGATCAGCCACCAGAACTCGATTGGAGCCATCGCCTTTAGCTCGGACAGTCGCTGGCTGGCCGCCGGTGATTACAACTGGAAGATCAGGATTTGGGACGTTGAGACGGGGGAGCAAGTTGGGCCGACGCTCGAGCATCGTGACATTGTCGTGTCATTGGCGTTTAGCCCTGATGGTAAGAAACTGGCGGCGGGCTCGGCAATGGATTGGAATCACGATCCGCAAACGCGGGTGTGGGATGTGGCCACGTGGGAGCAGATCGGCGAGCCCTTCCGTCATCAACACTACGTGCGGCACGTGGAATTCAGCCAGGATAGCTCCCTGCTGATGGCTGCATCTACGGACCAGAAGATCCGCATTCTGAACCCAGCGACGTGCGAGGAGATTGCTGAGATCCCCTTTTCGCCGGACGCGTTGTCGCGCGCCCGGTTCAGTCCCGATGGCAAGTTCGTGCTGACGGGCGTCGAAACTGGCCAGATTCGACTTTGGGACGCGCAGACTGGCGAGACGGTGGGGGTGGGGGTCGCCGGCCGCGACAAAGTCACCGCCCTTGCGTTTTCACCCGACGGCGCGCGTTTCGCCGTGGGGTACGCCAATGGAGTTTCTCAACTGTTTGACACTCAGTTGATGCAGCCACTCGCGCCGCCGGAGACCCAGGCCAGCGCCATTCACGACATCGCCGTCGCCGCTGACGGCGAGTCTTGGATTACGTTCGCGAACCCCGGATTCGCTCACCGCTGGAAGGCTCCTCAGCCGGCCACTGGAACCGCCGAGCAGCTCTCCGCCAAAATGCAAGTGCTGACAAGACTGGCGTTGCGTTCGAACACGCGAGTTGAGGTTTCTCTGGAACAGTGGCAAGCGCAGTGGCATCTCCACAGACTCGTCGAAGTCCAGCCCGATGATTGGGTGCTGCCGGCCAGGCAATCGAGGGCGTTCGCCGCCGATCATCAGTTCCCTGAAGCATTACAGAGCCTGGAACGTGCGCGTCGCGCACTGGAAGAGTCTCAGCGCGAGTTGGGCGTCGATTGGGTGGCGAACTGTGCGGAGGATTTCGTCGCCAACGAAAACTGGCGGGCCGCCCGCTGGCATCTCGACATCTTGATCGCTGAGCGATCCGACCATTGGCGGGCGTTCGCCAATCGCGCCCGGGTTTTTCAGCATTTGGGTGAAGAAGAGCTGCGCCAAGCCGACCTGGCTCGAGCGATTGAACTGACCGACAATCAGGCGTTCCTGCTCGGCCTGGTCGACGAATTCGCCGACCGGGGCGAATGGTCGGCCGTCCTCCAAGTCTACGAAAGGGCGTCTCGAGCGGGTCCTCTCACGATCGGTCACTGGCGCCAATACACGTTGGTCATGACTCAAACCGACAACGTCGACGCCTATCGCGCCGCCTGCGGCCAACTGCTCAACTCACTCGCCAATACCCCCAACTCGGCCTTGGCCAACGCGGTCGCTTGGCTCTGCGCTGTGGGGCCGAGTACGCAAGAACAAGCCGGGCTGGCCGCCGATTGGCTGGACGCCTTGATTGAGCAATCGCCGCCGCCTTCCGGCGCCCAGAAGCACGGTGTCTACAACACGCTGGGAGGCGCACTGCTTCGAGCTGGACGCTACGACGAGGCCATCTCCAAGATCGAAGAAGGTGTAAAGGAAGTGGCGGGGAAGGCCGACGTCACCGACCATCTGTTTCTCGCCATGGCCCACTACGGTCGCGGCGACGCCGAGGAGGCGAAGCGGCATTTGAGTAAGGTTGACGAAGGGATGACTTTCGACGACGTCTGGCATCGCATGGAAGTTCAAGGCCTGATCCGCGAGGCGAAGAAGCTCATCGCCTCCGAGAATCAAGAGTAGCAGCGAACACAGCGCGGCCAGCGTAGCAGCTCGATCGGGAATCTCAGTGAGTCGAAGTTCAAATTCCATCGTGGCGACTCAGGGCGTGCTGCGGCCCATGGTGCGTTTGGCGGCTCCCGTCCTGTTGGAGCAGCTGTTGATCATGGCCGTTGCATTCGTCGACCAATGGTTGGCCGGCCAATACTTGCAGTCGGCTCATTTGGCCGCGATCGGATTGATCTGGTACATCCTCTGGTTCATTCCGTCGATTTTCGGATTGGTCGCGATCGGGGCTACCGCGCTAACTGCCCGCAGTGTCGGCGGCGGTCGCGCGGACGAAGCCGCCGCGGCCTCAAATCAGGCATTGACGGCCGGCATGTTGGTCGCCTTGGCGACGGTCCTCCTGTTCGCCACTTGCGGCCGCTTGTTGATCAACGCGATGCAACTGGAACCGCATGCCGCCGAGTTAGCCGTCCGCTACCTGATTGTGCTCTTGCCCGTTTTTCCGGCGATCATGATTGAGCAAGTCGGCATCGCATCTCTCCGCGGCGCGGGAGATACGCTCAGTGGGTTCGGCGCGATGCTGGTGGTCAACGTGGTGAATGCATTTGTCGGAGCGTCGTTGTTGATTGGGTGGGGCCCCATCCCTCAACTCGGCTGGGATGGGCTGGCGATCGGCACGGCGAGCGGCCACGTCATCGGCGCGGCCATCGTGCTCGTCTTGCTGGCCAGAGGGCGAGCTGGGCTCAAGCTGAGAATTCGCGAGCTGTCGCCGGACTGGTCCATGATTCGGCGGCTGTTGCGCATCGGAGTGCCTGGCGGGGTCGACATGATCTTTATCGTGCTTTGCCACCTGTGGTTTCTCTCGATCATCAACAGTTTGGGGACGGTTGCGGCTGCCGCGCACGGTTTGAGTGTGCGGATTGAAGCGTTGGCGTATATGCCGGGGGTCGCATTTCAAGTGGCGGCTGGGACTCTGGCCGGGCAATTCCTCGGAGCCGGCGACCATCGCCGCGCGATGCGCAGCGTGCTGGCGACTTGCTGGTGGGGTGGCGTCGTGATGTCCACCGCCGGGCTGATCATGTACTTCTTCAATCGGACGCTGACCGAGTTCTTCCTCGGCGATCAGAACGCTCCGGTGGCCGACACAGCGGCTCCACTGCTGCAGATAGTCGCCTACTCCATGCCATGCCTGGCGATGTTGATGATCTTCCTCGGCGCGCTCCGCGGAGCCGGCGACACCCGCTGGCCGCTCGCCTTCACCTTCATCGGCTTCATCGGCGTTCGCATCCCGCTGGCTTACATCCTGGCCTTTCCCGAATTCCAATTGCCGCTGTTTGGTTGGACCATTCCCGGCGCCGGTTGGGGCGTCCAAGGAGCTTGGTGGGCGATGGTCGCCGATGTCGTGCTTCGCAGCCTGTTGATGTCGTCGAGATTCGTCAGCGGGGGTTGGCGGAAGATCGAAGTCTAAGGGCGGACCATCGCGTTTCTTCGAAAGCGGTTTGGTGCCAACACGTTGGGCTCCGTCCGAGGCTGTCGGTGGCCCTGACGGCTGGCAAACTGCCCGCCCACGTGGGCGATATTAAGCCTTTTCAGATCGATGGAAGACTACGTAAGATAGTGTTAACATATGAGTTTACGTGCAGATTTCTTTTGACGGTAAAGCCACTCGTGTCGAATCCTCCCCGCTGCCCCGTTGTGGGCGGAATGCTTCTCTGTTTCTCGGCCCTGCTGTTGACCGGTTGCGGAAAGTCGTCGGCGACCCTCTCCGGTAGCGTGTCGTACGGCGGACAGCCGATCGCGAACGGGTCGATTGCATTGCAGGCTCAGGACGAGGACGGCACGAGCACCAGTGTGGCCATCCAGAACGGCAACTACAGTTTCGGAGAAGATAGCGGCTTGACGACCGGCAAATACCAGGTCCGCGTGTACGCGTTCGCCGACAAGGCCGTCAATCAAGCCAACACCGAAGATGCTGCTCTCGATCCCGACGACGGAGAGGCGGTCGAAGGCCCGCCGACCTCGGGCGGGGGCGAGAACATCATACCGTCGGCCTACAACGCCGCCTCCAAGCTCACCTATGAGGTGGCGTCGGGTGAAAACTCGAAAGACTTCAACCTCGATAAAGTAAATGAAGACCTCTAGCGGGGTCATGTTTTTCAGCGTCATCACTCGCTTTGTCATTTCACTCAATTCATCTCGCGCTGGAGACAGAGGCTATGTCCACAATTCGAAAACGCGGCTTCACGTTGGTGGAGCTCCTGGTGGTGATTTCCATCATCGGGATCTTGGTTAGTCTGTTGCTGCCGGCCGTTCAAGCGGCCCGCGAAGCAGGCCGACGCATGACTTGCACGAACAACTTGAAGAACTTGGGCTTGGCGGTGCACACGTACCACCAACAGTTCAATCGGATGCCGCCGGGAGCGATCCGTACGGTCGGCGGCCCGGTCGGTTCGTGGCAGACGAGCCAGTTGTCGTGGGTAGTCCGCATCCTCCCGTTCATCGAACAAGATCCGTTGCATTCCAAGGTCAACTACGAGCGGTGGCCCGGCAACGGCGGGCCGAACACTCAAGTCCGCGGCGAAGATCTGGCGCTGCTGTTTTGTCCCAGCGACGATTCCGACTTCCGCCCCAGTGCGGCCTACGCCGTCACCAACTACGTGGCTTGTGTCGGTTGGCGCAACAACACGTTTTGGGCGCCAAAGTCGCGGCGCAGAGGCGTGTTCGGAGTCAACAGCAACATCACGATGAACGGAGTCAAGGACGGTACATCGTCCACACTGATGCTATCCGAATGCCGGATCGGTTTCCCGTGGGTCAGGAGGTACGGATCCGATAGCGGCGGCTTCAATCAATGTCTGGCCGGCACGGCGCCGAACATCACCTCGAACGTTCCCAACAACAGTGTCGCCCGCGGTCGATCCTGGATGTTCGGCCAGCGAAATCAATCGTGGTCGTTCAACACGCGGTTCACGCCCAATGATGAAGTTCGCAACAATCACGAATGCGAACGCTGGACAGCCGACGGCGTTTTCGCCGCGCGTAGCCAGCACCCGCAGGGCGTCAATGTGACCATGGCCGACGGCAGTACGCACTACGTGGCCAACCAGGTCGACGGACGAGTCTGGCTGCACCTGGGCACATCGAACGGTCGCGAGGTCGTCAAATTCCCGTAAGGCGAACCTAGCGAATCCAATGATCTGTGAAGTGGAGGTGTGGATGCACCTCCACTTTTTTCATATGGCAGCTCAAGCAATTGGATTCGGGCGGTTCTTCTGAACAGGCTGTCTGGCCGTCACCGTGGCAGGACAGGCAACGCTTGCGATAATGCGCCGGATCGGTCGCGGCCGCCTGGTGCGGGTTGTGGCAAGTGAGGCAGTCGAGTCGCCGGTCTGTCTTCTCGCTGACGGTAAAGCACTTACTTTGCGCCAGACTGACGGGCGCGAAGCGAATCAGCCGAGAGTTCTCGATTGTCAACTCGTCGGGCGTGAACTGATCTGCCCGGCGATGACACTCACCGCAACGATTGATTGATTCCCGCGGTGTGAGCCCCCGCCACGATTCGAGCGGTGCGGCCGCCCCGGCCTCCTGTTGATAGGCGACGTGCTCCTCGGATCCGACGTGGCATCGCGCGCAGCTGACGCCGGTTTGCGAGATCTTCGGCGTCCGCTGTGGCCGCTGCTGGAGAGACGTCGTGTGGCAGCGAAAACAGTCGCGCGCCGCGGCCGGCGGGTGGAGCAGTCCGGCGGCGCGGATGCCGTATTTCGCATCGACCGGCGGACTGCCGTCGTCATTCTGTCCGAGCGTTGCTCCCAAACTCTGCGTGTCGGGGTACCAGGAAACTCGATGCTCCAGCAATTCGGTTTCGCCTCGCGGGTTGGTCCAAACCGATACGGGAGTTTGCGCGTGCGTGCCGGATCCAAACACCCAGTCGACGGGCAGCAGGCGGTCGTAACCACTGCAACGCAAGGCGACGCCTCCTTCGTGCGCCACGTACTCCCACGTCAAGACTCCGTCGGCAAATCGCTGTCCCAACAGCCTCTCGCGCACCTCCGCCGAGGAACCGGCCGTTAAAGCGAGTCGGTGAGGCGCATCTTGAAAATCGTCCCATTGATCGACGTGGCAATCGCGGCATGCCGATGCGTTCGGTTGATCGATGTCGACACTCGCCCTATCGTCGACAACGATGCTCCGGCGTGCGGAGAACGAGAGCAATACGGCCGCCAGCAGTACGGCGACGAGCGCAATCAGCTTATGGGATGGATTCGAGTGCATCGCGATTCAGTGGCTGGTTGATGTCGTCGCGCAAGAGGCGTTTGGCCGATTCTGAATCGCCTGTTTCCAGAACCAGTTGAGCTCGCGCGAATGCGGTCGCACGTTGTCGTTTCAACAGACGGAGCGCCTCTTCGTCGCGCCCGAGGAGATAAAGATCGATGGCTCGCGCCCGCGGATCATTTGGAGAGATTGCTGAGACCTGCAACACGTCGCGCCACACCGCCTCCGGTTCGTCCGTCTTGAGACTTGCGAGGATGCCGGTTCGCCACCGCGACGCCCGCCCGGCGGCGAGCATTTCGCGGTAGGCAAGTTGCGCGTGGGCGTCGGCCAATTCGTCGACAACTCGGTTGTCGCTTCCTCGTCTTGCTCGCAACACTCGCAACGCCGCCGTCGGCATCTCCATGGCCAGAAACACGCGCGCCTGGCGGAGGTCGAGTTTTCGGCGGCCAGCGCCGACCATTGACGCCAAGTCCGAGTACAAGCCGAGCGACTGTGGCGTTCGGTAGACCCACTCGCCCCGATCGAGCACGCTCCGCAGGCCGACCGTGTCGATAATCCGTCTGGCGTTTCGCGGCTCGGCCGTTGACAGGTAGGGGATGACGGGCGCATCGACGCTCGACGGTTTAAAAATCGACGACTCCAACGCGCGGATCAGACGCGTATCTGTCGCAGAAACGAATACGGCTGCGCAGGGCGCGCGGTCGACCGAGTTCAGCTCGAGCCACCAACCACCCCACGAGCCGTCGGCTCGTCGATAACGGTCTCGCTCTTCGCTGATCAGATCGTCGTAGAGCCGAGCGCGGCGTTGCGTTCGTCGCCCGAGCCAGGCTCGTTGCGGTGTATCTGTAGGTGCGAATCCGCAGAACACTGCGGCTCCTGCGCTGGCCAGGTCGGCGCAATAGGCGATCGGTGTCGAGTCGGGGGGAGGGCGGTCGACGGCCGCCTCAACCAAGCGAATCTCCAGTTGGGGAGTCAGTCCCCAGCCGGCGGTCCGCTCGTCGCCGGGCAACTTGCCGATTGCGGCCAGCGCCGCCAGCAGCCCCAGCGCCGCCCCCGCGCACCACCGCATTTCGCGGCGTTCCGGAGTGAGCGATGCTTCGGCATGCGCGGCGGACGGCCGCAGGATCGCCGCGGCCACGACCAATGCGCACCACGGTAGATTCGCGGGCTCCGTACAACCGAGGCATATCAGGACAATCGTCCCCGCCCGTCCGAGTGCTGTTGACTGAGTGAGAGCGAAACAACCGAGCGCCAAGAATACGCTGGCCGACATCCACAAAGTCGCCGTGTCGTTGACGGCGCCCAAAGGCGCAGCGTCGAAAGCGAGGGGACAGGTGAGTCGAATCGCATCCCACGGTCCCCAAACGCCCCGCGGTGTCAAGCAGCAAGCCAACAGCAGCAACAGACTGACTCGAGTCGCCGATCGCCAGTTCAGTTTCCGCGCACCTTCGTCGGGCTTCAGCAACACCAGCCAGGCGAGTAGCGGCCCGACGACGGCTCGCGGACCGAACTGAGCCCAGCCCAACTGCAACACAAAAAGGACCGCAAGCCAGCGCCATTCCCGGTCCGCTCCTTGGTGGCGCAAACAGCAGACCAACGACAATGCTCCCAGCGCGTCCCACGAGGCCGCCGATCGCCAATGTCCGAACGCGACGAAAATCGCCAGCCCGGTGACGAGAAACTGTACGGCGCTCGTTTGCTTACAATCGCGGAGCAGCAGCCAGCAGGCGGCCGCCGCGGCGATCACCTTGACGCCCATGATTCCGCTGAAGCCGGCCGCCGCAAATGAAACGAAAATTGGCAAACCGCCGAGCCAATCGGATTCCGCCCGGTCATCGTCGATCAGCAGATCGGCGCTCGGCGTCAATGACAGCTCGGCCATGACGACTCGTCCGCGGGCGACTTCCCACCACACCGAGTCGTCGTCGACGGGCCGCAGAATGAGCACGGCGATAGCCAGCGCCGCCGCCGCGATGAGCCACCGAGTCGCGACCTCGCCAGAAGTTCGGTCGTCTGTGGGAGACGTTGGGCGGCGTCGATTGCGCGGTTCTCGTTTCGCCACGCGCCGGCTCCCGTCGGTCGTTGAAACAACTCGCTGAAGCTCAGCCAGCCAGAATTGGTTTGGCGACTTCCCCGCGAACGTCGGTCAAGCGGAAGTCGCGTCCTTGGAACGGAAACGTCAACTTCGTGTGATCGACGCCCAGCAAATGCAACATGGTGGCGTGGAAGTCGTGAACGTGAAAGATGTTTTCGACCGCGTTGTATCCCAATTCATCCGTCGCCCCGTACGACGCGCCTCCGCGGACTCCGCCGCCCGCCATCCACATCGAGAACCCCTTGATGTGATGATCGCGGCCGTTGCCCTGCGCCATCGGCGTACGCCCGAACTCGCCTCCCCAAATGATGAGTGTGTCTTTTAACATATCGCGTCGGCGGAGGTCTTTGATCAGCGCTGCGGCTCCTTGATCGACTTCGGTGGCGCTTACCTTGACGCTGTTCTTGATGCCCCCGTGATGATCCCATGCGCGATGATAGAGTTGGATGAATCGCACGCCGCGTTCCGCCAGCCGGCGGGCGAGCATACAATTCGAAGCGAAAGAACCATCGCCGGACTTGCAACCATATAGGTCGAACACTTCCCGCGGCTCTTTCGATACATCCATCAATTCGGGAACGGACGCCTGCATTCGAAACGCCATTTCGTATTGAGTGATCCGCGTATCGATTTCGCGATCCTTGACGCTGTCGTTGAAGATGCGGTTGAGCTGTTGAACCGCTGTGACAACATCGCGCTGCTGGCGATTGTTGACGCCCTGCGGGTTGGTGACGTAAAGCACTGGGTCGCCCGTCGAACGGAATTCGACACCTTGAAACCGGCTCGGTAGGAATCCGCTGTGCCACTGTCGCGCTGCGATTGGTTGAGCCTGTCCCGCTTTGCCGAGCGACGTGAGCACAACGAAGCCGGGCAGGTTCTCGGTCTCGGCTCCGAGGCCGTACTGCAGCCAACTACCCATCGCGGGGCGCCCCGGCACGGTCGATCCCGTGTTCATCAGGGTATGAGCTGGATCGTGATTGATCGCTTCGGTGCGCAGCGACCGAATGATGCACAGTTCATCGGCGACCGATCCAATGTGCGGAAAGATCTCCGCAATCATCTGCCCCGACTCACCGAACTTCTCGAACGGTTGCTGTGGAGCGAGGCAGGTCAGCTTGCGACCCTGCAACTGGGCGATGGGCTGACCCTTCGTGTACGACTCGGGCATCGGCTTACCGCCCATCTCGGCCAGCTTCGGCTTGTGGTCGAGCGTCTCCAAGTGCGAGGCTCCGCCGGCCATGCAGAGGTAGATTACTCGTTTGGCGCGGGGCGCAATGTGCGGTTTTTTGATCACGCCTTCCCAGCGCGGCACCTTGACCGGTTCGTCGTCCGCCAGGCTGTCTTGCTGGAGCATGGCTCCCAAAGCGGCGGCTCCGATGCCGAATCCGCCGGCGTGGAGGAACGATCGACGCGAAACGTCATTGACCAAGAGCTGCTCAGAGCGATTGTCCATTTCGTATTGAACTCCGCGAGTTTTCACCACCCATCGCTGGGCGATAGCGAGTTGGGAGGCGCTAAAGATTGCGTGCTAAAATTGCGTGCTAGTTACGTGCTAATTGCGTGAGATGAATTCGTGCAGGTTGAGAATAACTCGCGACACGGACGTCCAGGAGGCGAGTTCTGTCTTGTCGAGATCCTTCGGCTCTGGACGCAGGCCGTTCTTGACAACGGCAGCCGCCGCGTCGGCGTCCGCCCGATACTGCTGCCGGTGGCCGACCAACAAGCCGATGAGGATCCGCTGCTCATCTTCCGTCGGCGCTCGGTGCAGCGTCTGGCGAAATGCGAATGTCAGCTTCGCCTTGTCGTCGCCCTCTTGTTCGCGAAGGATACGCTCTGCAAAAGCTCGCGCAGCCTCCACGTAGGTTGGGTCATTCAAGAGGACGAGCGCCGCCAAAGGCGTGTTTGATCGAGCTCGTTCGACGCAGCTCTCTTCCCGAGACGGGGCGTCAAAAGCCAACATGCTTGGATGAAGAAACGTGCGACACCAATACGTGTACAACCCGCGGCGGTATTGGTTTTCGCCGAGATCGTGTTTGTACGTTCGCTTGGGAAAATTCAAATGCTTCCAATAC
>JASMLW010000477.1 GCA_030748485.1 Pirellulaceae bacterium | reverse complement strand
AAGCTAATGTCATGAACATCCTGAAACCAAACGTGGCGGTCTTCTCGTCGCTTCTCTTTAGTTCGGCGGCAATCGCGGCGGATTCGGCAGCCGACGTCTCGCGTGGTGAAAAACTCTTCGCGCTGCATGTGAAGAGCTTGTTCGCTGATAAGTGCACCGCCTGCCACGGCGATGATCCCGACGAACTCAAGGGCGCGTTCGACATGCGGACTCGCGAGTCGCTCCTTCGCGGGGGCGAGTCATTCGGAGACAAGGTCCTTGTTCCTGGCAAGGGCGAGTCGAGCGTCCTCTACCGCGTGGTGGCTCATACTGAGGAAGGCTTCGAAATGCCGCCGAAGTTGGCCGACCGCCTCGCGAAGGAGCAGGCTTGGTCGATTCGTGATTGGATCAAGCTCGGGGCGCCTTGGCCGGATGACGACCGCGTCGCGTTGATTCGAAAGCTGCACGCTGAGGGCGAACAAGTCGCCACGTCCAAGGCCCTGTCTGACGATTGGCAGAATCGCCGCTACGAGTCGAAGAAGCTGTGGGCCTATCGTCCGCTCAAAGTCGAATCCGTTCCGGCTGGCGTGCATCCCGTCGACTTCTTTCTGAACCGCAGACTGAACGCAGCGGGCCTCACAGCGTCAAATGACGCGCCCGCTATCGTGATCGCGCGACGGATGAGCTTCGGCCTAACCGGCTTGCCGCCAAGGCCTGACGACGTCGCATCGTTTGTTGCCAGCTACGAGAAGGATGCTCGGAAAGCGGTCGAAGTTTTCGGCCAAAAGCTGATGACTTCTCCGCACTATGGCGAGCAGTTCGGACAACGCTGGTTGGACGTGACTCGGTATGCGGACACAGCCGGCTTCGCCAACGACTACGCTCGGCCGAACGCCTGGAGATACCGCGACTACGTCGTTCGCGCGTTCAACAACGACAAGCCCTTCAACCAATTCGTGCGTGAACAAATCGCGGGCGACGAAATCGATTCCTCGAATCCCGAATACGTCATCGCGACCGGTTTCCTGCGAATGGGACCCTGGGAGCAAACAGGGATGAGCGTCTTCAAGGAGACTCGGCAACTGTGGCTTGATGACGTGACGGATTCCGTTGGCCAGACGTTTCTCGCGCATGCCCTGCAATGTGCAAAGTGCCATGATCACAAGTTCGATCCCGTACCGACTCGTGATTACTACAGCATGATGGCGGTGTTCTCGACGACTCAATTCGCCGAACGTGACGCACCGTTTCTCAAGTCGGAGTCCAAGGCGAACTTCCCTGCGGCTGATCAGTGGGCGAAGAAGAAAGTCGGCTACTACGGCAAGCAGAGCAGGGACCTAGCGGCCAAGATCGCCAAGCTCCGAAAACAAGAGACGGGTAACGCCAAGGTCGGAGACAACGGGCTCGATCCCGGCGACGAAGCGTCCAAGGCTCGAATGGCGAAGAACAGCCTTCGCCATCGGATTGAGATGGATCGCACCAAGCCGTTGGCGCACGCCGTGTACACGGGCAAGACGATCGCCAAGAACAACGTGCAAGGACGACTGCCCTTCCCAGCAGATCCTTGGGCAAAGGGATACTTCGACGCCGACGTCATCTACACGGGAGGCAACGTCTACTCTCACGGTGAGCCCGTTGTGCCGGGAGCACTGAGTGCTGCCGCATCTGTGGGCGGCATGAAAGCCAAACCATTCCCGACCGGCAGAGGCAAGCGGAGACTTGCTCTGGCCAACTGGATCGCTGATCCGAAGAATCCGCTGACCGCTCGAGTCATCGTGAATCGAGTCTGGTCGTGGCATTTTGGTCGGGGCATCGCGGGCAACCCCAACAACTTCGGCGGGACGGGCGAGTTGCCGACGCATCCGGCATTGCTCGACTATCTCGCGAACTGGTTTGTTGAGCACGATTGGTCCATCAGGCGACTTAACGAACTCATCATTACATCGGACGCCTACCGCCGAAGTTCGCTGCATCCGCAGCCGGAGAAACTCGCCGACCTGGATCCGAAGAGCCAACTCTACGCCGCGTTTCAGCCTCGCCGATTGACTGCGGAGGAACTGCGAGACGCGATGCTTGTCGCCAGCGGCGAGATGAATTCTGCGATCGGCGGCATCCCGTGCCGGCCTGACATCAACCCGGAAGTCGCCATTCAGCCGCGGCAAATCATGGGTGGGACTGCGTCCGTGTATGAGCCGGATTCGCTGCCCGAACAACGCAATCGCCGAAGCCTGTACGCCGAAAAGATTCGTGGATTACGGGACCCGTTTTTCGAGGCGTTCAATCAACCCGGCCCGGACAACTCGTGCGAGCTGCGGGAAACCTCGACGGTCGCCCCGCAGGCCCTGACGATGTTCAACGCGGACGAGGTACAGGACCGAGCTCTCGCGTTCGCCGCAAGGCTGCTAAGCGGGGACGCAAGCGACGTCGCCATCATTGAGAACGCATTTCAACTGGCACTCAACCGCACGCCGACTCCTGTCGAGGTGAAGTCTTGCTTGGCCTCTTGGTCAACGGCTACCGCGGAAGAATCGAAGTTGAAGCCAACGCCGCGCGAGTTTCCGTCGAAGGTCCAACGCACGGTCATGGCAGAGAAGACGGGCGAACCGTACACGTTCCTCGAACACATGCCGGCCTACGAAAACTACGTGCCCGATCTACAACGCAGTGACGTCGATGCTCGCACGCGAGGCCTGTCTCACGTCTGCCTCGTGCTCTTCAACCTTAACGAATTCTCCTACTTGGACTGACACTTGGGCGACATCGTCCTACGACATTCCGAGGTGCCAACTATGAACCAGAACGTCACCCTCAATCGCCGTGAAGCCTTGTTTGGGCTTGGCGCCGGACTTGGCTCCGTCGCGTTTTCTTCCATGCTTCAAGGGGCGACAACGCATCACGCGGCCCGAGCCAAGCGGTGCATCTTCCTGATGATGGAAGGCGGCCCGTCGCACATCGACACGTTCGATCCGAAACCTGAACTTGGCAAAAGGCACCTGCAACAATTCCAACGTAGCGGCGAAATGGAAAGCGCGATGTCGTCCGGCAAGCGCTACTTCGTCAAGTCCCCGTTCGACTTCATCAAGGCGGGCGAGAGCGGTGCCGACATGTGCGCCGAGTGGCGCCACTTGAAAGAAGTGGCCGATGACATCTGCTTCTATCGCGGCTGTCAGGTCGAGTCCGTGAATCATCCGACGGCCTGCTACCACGTCAACACGGGCAATCGATTCGGTGGCGACCCGGCCGTTGGAGCGTGGGTGAATTACGGCCTCGGTACTGAGAACGACAACCTGCCCGGCTTTGTCATCTTGCCTCGGGAGAGCTATCCACAAGGCGGTGCGGGGAACTGGTCGAACGGTTTTCTCCCCGCGAGTTTCCAAGGCACTCCGTTGCGACCGCAGGGAAGTCCCATCCTTGACCTGAACCCACCGCAAGGAGTCTCGCGCGAGCGGACGCGGAAGAACCTGGACTTGCTCGCCCAACTCAATCAACAGCATCTTGAAGCCCGAGGAAAACGCAGCGATCTTGAGGCTCGCATGCAGTCGTACGAACTGGCCTACCGCATGCAGACCGAGGTTCCCGGAATTCTCGACTTGGACGGCGAAACAAAGAGCACGCTTCAGGCTTACGGAATCGGAAACACAAAGACCGACAGGTTCGGAAGAAAGTGCCTGCTGGCTCGTCGACTGGTCGAGAAGGGTGTCCGCTTCGTCCAGGCGTACGCAGGAAATTGGGACAGCCACGACTACATCGCCCGGGCACATGGTTCGCTGATCCGCTCAGTGGACCAGCCGATCGCGGCACTACTGCGAGACTTAAAGCAGCGAGACATGTTGAAAGACACGCTTGTGATCTGGTGTGGGGAATTCGGACGTACGCCGGACAACGGCATTCGAGGCGGTGGCCAGAGCTACGGTCGAGACCACAACGCCAAGGCGATGGCCATGTGGTTTGCGGGCGGCGGCACAAAAGCTGGCCACGCCATCGGAGCCACGGACGACATCGGTTCAACGGCCGTCGAGTGCGTGCACCACATTCGCGATGTGCATGTCACGCTACTGCACTTGCTGGGCCTTGATGACAACAAGCTGACCTACTACCACGCCGGCCGACACAAGCAACTCAGCCAATTCGGCGGCAAAGTCATTCATGAGTTATTGGGGT
>JASMLW010000476.1 GCA_030748485.1 Pirellulaceae bacterium | reverse complement strand
TTTCTGGCGTACCTGGCCCACGACGTGCTGTCGTTACTTTGTGTACTTCGCCATATGTCCGGCCCAGAAGTCGGGCGGACGATTTAAATTAAACAGGGACTTCTGGCTAAGTCCACTACGAGTCGTCTCTTGATTGGCCGGCGAATCGCAAGAGGTAGAAGAGCAGCGTCAGCGCCGTTTGCATGGTGGCGGCGACGTAGGTCAACGCGGCCGCGCTCAACACGCGCCTCACGAACGGCATCTCGCTTTGGTCGACCACGCCTAACTCCACCAACTGCCGCTTGGCCCGCGCGCTGGCGTCGAATTCGACGGGCAGATTCACGACCTGGAAAAACAGTACTGCCGAGAAGATGGCGATGCCGGCCAGGAGCAGCATCGGCCAGGAGAAAATGACTCCGAGCACCATCAGCAGACCGCCGATCTTGTCGCCCAGGCCGGCCGCTGGGACGGCCGCGTTGCGCACGATGAGCGGCGCGTAGCGCTTGGCGTCCTGCAAGGCGTGCCCCGCCTCGTGGGCGGCGATGCCGACGGCGGCGAGCGTCGCGCCGTGAAAAACTTCGGGGCTGAGCCGGAGGAGTTTTTCTCGCGGACTGTAGTGATCGTCGAGATGACCACTCGTCTGTTGCACGTCGACAGCGTGCAGCCCGGCAGCGTCCAAGATGGTGCGAGCGGCGGCGTAGCCGCTCATCCGCGCACCGATGCGACTCGCCTCCGCGTACGTCGAGCGAACTCGGTATTGGGCGAAGACGCCCAAGAGGATCGCGGGCAACAAGAAGACGAACAAGTAGATTTGGTGTTCAAAGAAGATCACTGCCAGCGCCTCGACAAAACCCTGCTGTGTTCATCTCGCCGTCTTCACACGCCCGCAGTCTTCACACGGCCGTTCTCACTGCGCCCTGCGCAGATGAGGTCGATATTTCCATGGAGCGTTGAGGATCGGCATAATCGATCTAGTTCGCCCGGGTATTGGTTTCCTTCGACCGAACGGCGAGAAATGTTTGTGGTGGGTGACGGAATTACCGAAATTCACGAATGCGCCGCTTTGCTGACTGATCGGCGCGGCTAACGCACCAACGCACCTGGCGAGTAATTGACGATGACGCGACGAAATCCCGCTGCCGCGCCGACTCAGATCGCCCTTTCGCTGGGCTTGTCGATCAGCCTCTTGATTGTCGGTTGTAACCGCCCCTCGGCAACTGTCGACTCGCCGCCACCGGTCGATTCGAACGCGGCGGATCTGCGGACCGAGTTAGACGAGGTCCTTGACTTCACGCTCAACGGTCGGCAACTCAATCTCGACGAACACCGCGCTTGGCAGATCTTGCACGGCGTGCTCGCCTACCCACGCGAGTTTGAAGTCCTCGCTGATGGCCACCCCAAACTCGTCCTCAATCACGTTTTGGAGGGTGGCGAGATGGAGGGGTGGACGGTCGAGGTCGTAACTCGCGAAGACGGCGCCAAGGGTCTGCGAGCGCTTTTGGAAGAGGGGTCCAAAGCCGGTCAGGGGCACGCGGATCAATGGCTAGCCGTGCTGGCTCAAGCCGATCTGCCGCTCGACCAAAAGATTGTCGTCGACGACAAGACAGTCACGATGGCGGACTACTTGTCTCAAGTCCAATGGGACGTGCCTCGCAATCTGCAGCAGGAATACAGTTGGACCTTGATCGGACTGACGGCCTACTTGCCGACCGACGCGACGTGGCAGGCGAGCGACGGCAAGACGTGGAGCATCGAACGACTTGTCGCCAGTGAAGCCGAACAAGACGTTCACTCCAGCGCGTGTGGCGGATCGCATCGACTGATCGGACTCACCATGGCGCTCGACAAACATCGCCGCAAACATCCCGACTTAAACGAGGTGTGGCGAGTTGCGGACGGGCGGATCCAGGAGGCGATCACCGCCGCGCGGGATTTGCAGAATCCCGACGGTTCATTCTCGATCCACTACTTCGCCCGCAAAGGGAGCTCGCCCGACTTGGCGCAGAATCTCGGCGCAACCGGACACGTACTGGAGTTTCTCGCGCTGGCGCTCGACAAGGACGCGCTGCAGGAAGAATGGGTCGAGCGCGCAGTGCGGCGTCTATGCGCCATCTTTCGCAAGACTCGCGAGATTGATTTGGAATGCGGGGCGCTCTACCACGCCGCGCACGGACTGTCGCTGTACCGCGAAAAAGTCTACGGGCCGCGGGCCGCGGCAACGACCGACTAGCAACACCGGTCTGGCGAAGTCGACTATTTTCCCAACTGGCGAATCTTGGCGCGGAGCCGACCCAGTTGAGCTCCGGTGGCTTTCCGCGCCGCCTCGCGATAGTAGATTACCGCGGCCGTCGTCTTTCCGTCGCGCTCCAACTGCTCGGCCTTGCCAACGAGCCGGCGGACTTCTTCCGCTCGAGTCGACTTGACGGGGGGTGGAGTCTGCACGTCGTCCGAGAGAATCAACGGGGCGTCAATCGTCCGCTTGCGCTCGTCGCTGGCCGACAAGCGAGCCCGTTCCTGGTCTTTGGCGAGCTGATCCTCTCGCTGCTGCTCGACGTCCAATAGAGCCTGCTTGGCTGAGTACTCAGCTTTTGCTCGCTGGAGATTCTCCAACATCACGCGACGATCGTTGACGACGGGGATGATTCCCGTGACGAATGGACGCTGCGACGTGTCGCTCACCGACGCGTTCTGGCCGTTGTAAACAACCACCGAGGGAATCGTCGCCGTGTTGGTGCGATTGCTTCCCTGGCCGGCCACGAAATTGAAATTGAAGGCGCCTCCGTTGCCGCTCGTTCCATAACCAAAACGAGCATCCGAATTGGGGTCGTGGTTGCCGAACGGCGGCGGCGCCATCCCCGGACCGTTAAAGAAGAAATTGGGGCCCGTAAACCCCCACGTCATCCCAATGTTCTCGTAAAAAGAATCACCATAGGATTGGAACGGCACTCCCACTCGTACCATTTGACCGTGGGCGCTGGTGGTCCAAGTGGTGAGCCCGAACACCACCGCAATCAGAACAGCGGTGGCGACTGCGCCGCGCCTCGTGTGTCGATTCATTTTGCCGTTCCTCTGTCGGTTCTCCGGCCAAGCCCCTATCGCCGAGCCGGTCCTTTGCATTCTATCGACCAAAAAACGGCATGGTCAACGAGAAATCGCCGCTCGCCATGACATCCTCAACGAGCAAGTCGAGGGGCCCGGAAGGCTGGGGATTTGCGGAGTTTCGGGGGACACCCGTCTTTTACCTCGCCAAGTTGACCGTTACCCTGTGTGGTTCGGTTGCAACTAACCTACCCGGTCACCCACACGAGGGTCATTCTCATGAGCGTTTTGGTCACCCAAGAGGCCCCCAACTTCACAGCGGAAGCCGTCATGCCCGACGGCAGCTTTCAGCAAGTCTCACTGACGGACTATCGAGGCAAATACGTCGTGCTGTTCTTCTACCCGCTCGACTTCACGTTTGTCTGCCCGACCGAGATCATCGCCTTCTCCGAAGCGGCTGCCGCCTTCGAAGAAGCCGGCGTCCAGTTGCTGGGCTGCTCAGTCGATAGCCAGTTCAGCCATCTGGCATGGCGCAACGCCGATCGCGCCGCCGGCGGGCTGGGCCAGATTGACTACCCGTTGGTCGCCGATCTGAACAAAGATATCGCCCGCGATTACGATGTGCTGCTTCCCGGTGGGATCGCTTTGCGAGGGCTGTTCCTGATCGACAAGGACGGCGTTGTTCGTCATCAGGTCGTCAATGACCTGCCGCTGGGTCGCAGCGTCGACGAAGCACTCCGGATGGTCAAGGCGCTGCAGTTCTTTGAGGCGAACGGAGAAGTTTGTCCGGCGAATTGGAGTGAAGGAGCCCGCACCATCAAGCCCAATCCCGACGACAGCAAAGAGTTCTTCAACGCCGAATACGCGTAACAAGCTCTCTCGACAATCAACAAAAGAAGGGCTCCCGCCAAGCTGGTGGGAGCCCTTTCTGTTTTCCGCGTTGGTTCTTCGCGAATAGCGGACGGACTACGGTTGATTCGGCTCTTCACCCGGATTTTCCAGCCCGCTGTCCGGCGCCTCTTCCGTGCTCACCGGATCCTCCGTGGGCGGCGCCGGGACGTTTTCCGGAGTTGTCGGTTTATCCGAACCGCAACCGATTGCCATGGAGGCCGCGATTACGACTAAACAAGCAATTCTCTTCATCCTTTGACTCCTACGCGATCGCACTGTCGTGTGCGTCATCCGGGTTTAGTACTGACCCAACTTGTTGGGGTCGAGAGAGCGCGTGTCCTGCATGCCAGACAGATACCAGAACGTCCATTTTTCGATGTTGCGGTTGAACGAGCGAACCGACCCGTCCGCCAGCACGAAATTGACGACCTCGGGGTGATCGGCGGCGAACATCCACCAACCAGGCGCATTGGCGCCGCCGTTGTTCTTGTAGTCGAGCGCCCAAGCCGTGGGCAGAGCACCCGAACCCATCCAGCCGTGGCTGAAACGTCGTTGCCCGCCGCCACCAGCGTTTCCGCCAACCGTCTCGCCAAACAGAAGCACGTTGCTCGTGCCGTCTTTGATCGCGCGTAAACCGCCATCGCTGCGATTGGTGAATGGACCGACAAACTGCATGTAGTAGTCCGTCGTGCCTCGGTTCGGGTGGGGCGCCAAGCCGATCACGCCGGCGTTGCCGACATAGTTGGTCCGGCCGATGTCAGGGTACTGGCTGACGCGAAAGTATCCGCCTGTCAGGGTGAGTGGCGAACGAATGATGAGATAGGCGAAAGTTCCCGTCTGGTTGTTGTACGCGTCCGTGGAAGGACACAAGTAAGTCGGGATCTTCGTGTGACCCGCATTCCACGAAACTGAACGGCGCCACCATCGTTCGTCGTAGAAATCATGGTTCAACTCGAGAGTCTCGTTGATCTGGTCGTACAAGCCGTCCAGCTCCATGTACGGCAAGATGTACGCCATGGCGCCCACGAACTGCGGCGCAGCAGACGAAACTCGCCGCGTCGCGTTGACGTCGCTGCCCAAGTAACCGGGCGGCAGTCTGTTGTAGGAGTCATGAAAATTGTGCGCGGCGAGACCAATCTGCTTGAGGCGATTGGTGCACTGCATTCGGCGGGCCGCTTCGCGAGCCGCTTGAATGGCTGGCAACAACAGCGCCACCAAGATCCCAATGATGGCAATCACCACCAACAACTCAACTAGGGTGAAGCCTGCCGGCTTCGGGCGACGGACGTTCATCGAACTTCCTCACAATTCAAGATAGAAAATGATGAATGAAACGTCCCGTAAGGATAATTGTGGACACTCCAAGAAACACCCCCCAAAAGTTGAATACTCGTGCGAATTTTTCTAGTCCTAAAGTCAGCTGCGACAAGCATTTGTCATACATTATGTAGCAACTTGCTTTTGCTACACGGCCGATCCAGTTAGTCAACGGGTAAAAATTTGGCGGATGGCGTATTGCGGATAACCGCAACGTCGGACTTGGTTTAGATGCGAATCCGCACCGGTGGTCAGCCTCAATCCGGCCCGCTGAACGTACGGGGCGACTGATTACCGGGTTGATCATTGGGACCCGTCCACTCGCCGAACGGGCGCAGAGGGCAGTGCCGAAAAAAGCCGGAGACTTCGGTGGGAAATATTTCGCTCGCTCGGCCGCGCGGAGGCGTTGCCCGGGGTGGCTGGACCCGCACTGGGAGGTAGGGAGATCCAGCGGCCGGAAGCGGCCAGTTTGAGGAGGGTGGATGAGGGGATTTGAACCCCCGACCCTTGGAACCACAATCCAATGCTCTAACCAACTGAGCTACATCCACCGTTGGCGAAACGACATCGTACTCGCGCGATGCACGACGGTCAACGAGCGACTGAGCGGAGGTGGATGGGTGACGCTAGAAGGGAAACTCGTCGTCTAAATCGCTTGCCGACAGTTCGACCAAGAAGCCGGCGAGTCGTTCCACCAAGACCTCCATCAACCGCTCTCCTTTGTCGGCGGTCGCCTCGTGCGGATTGCCCGATCCTCCGTTGTTGGTGAGCAAGTGCCACGGTCGCGTGATCGACACCCAACCGTTGTTGACCGCGGCGAACCGGGTCGAGTTGACGGCGCCGTCGTCGGCCGCCAATTCACCGCTCGGCCGCCGCAGAACGAGGTTCGGGAAATAGGCCAACGCGAACGACGTCTCCATCTCACCGGCGTGATCGTCCGGATGGGTGAAGATCTGGTCGTAGCAATCGGAAACGGCCTGGTACCAGTTGCACAAGAAGAGGTGCGCGGGCGAGTCCCCGTACATCTCACGCAACAACGGTTTGAAGTCGTTACCGCCGTGGCTATTGAGCAACAGGACCTTGCGAACGCCGCTTTCGATCAGCGACTGAGTCAGATCGCGAATGACGGCGTGGAGAGTCGCCGGGTTGAGATTCATAGCCAGCGGCATTTCCCGCAGGTTGGTTTCCGTGCCGTAGGGTATCGTCGGCAGGAGGACGACGTTGGCGCCGCGTTGGTGAGCCGCCTGGCAAACTCGCTCGCCAATGATCGTCGCCTCAAACAGGTCGGTCCCGTAGGGCAGATGCAGGTTGTGCGGTTCGGTGGCTCCCAACGGCAACACGGCGACGTCGTACTGATGCTCTTTGGTGTGGGTGTAGTTGGTTTCCGCGAGGAGCCACGGTCGCATGCGATCATTCCTTCGGTTGGTCTGGCGTTTGTCGCGCCCGCGCGGACGACTGGCGTGTGGAGTGGGCCGGCGGCGTTACTTCAACTTGGGCAAATGTCGTCGCAGTTCGTCGAGCCCCGCGCGAGTTATTTGCGAACCGCCGACCTGCAGCGTCTCAAGTTGTTTGAGACCGCGGAGGTGGCGCAGGCCATCGTCCGTCACGTCGGTCCCAGCCAGCCATAGTACCCGAAGTGACGCGAGTTGTTTGAGGTGGGCCAGTCCGTCGTCGGTCACGGCGGCTCCCGAAACGTCGAGTTCCTCCAAGTTGCGCAGCCCGCCGATCGCGCGGAGAGTGGCGTCGGTGATGCGCGTGCCCTCCAGGTTGAGTTGCTGGAGATTCGTCAGCTGCGCCAGCGTTGCGGCAGAGCGATCGCTAACCGCCGTATTCGTGAGGTCGAGCCAGATCAGGCGCCGCTCGGGAGCCAGCGACTGGATCGCGCGATCTCCAATTCCCGTGGAACTGAGCGCGAGGTTGACCAGCTCACCCTTTCCCGGCCGATTGACAACCGCGTCGTCGGAAACCTGAAAGAGAAACTGCTTGTAGGGGCCCTCGAGCGATGCGACGGGGCGTCCGATCAATTCAGCCAGCGTCTGCTCGTCGTCGCGACCCGCGTAGACTGCGATGAGATACTTGATCAGCGGCTTTCGCCAGCGGCCGTCGGCGGCGTCCATCAGGCAGGCGGTCATCCCGGCTGACTTGGAATAGACGCGTTGTATGTCGTCTCGCTGCTGGAGATCGCCGCGTCCCAGGGCCAGGATCTCGGCGAGCGGAAGAGGGGCTTGCTGGCTGTGAGCGCGATAGCGGGCGAACTGCAGACGATTGGCGTCGAATCCACCCAGCGTGGCGTAGCCACTGAATTCCCTCAGCGACTCAAAGTACATCGCGACGCCTTCGAGGATCCAGAAGTTACTCCGCGCGGCCACATCGTCGCGGCGCCTGCCGGTCTCGGAAAACAGCTGGTGGGCGACTTCGTGAAACTGGGTCGCTGTCTCGGCGTCATCTCCGTCGTAGAAGTAAGCGTTCCGCCCGCCTTCGTGGTAGTAGCCAACCGTCTTGGCGATCAGCGGCTGTGCGGCGCCGAGCACTTGGACGTAGTGTTCGCGGTCGCGGAACAGCACGACTTGGTGTTTGTCGCGAGTGTTGCGGCTGGGCGTTGAGCTCTTGTTCCACCGCGACGCCAACCACGACGAGCTGGCCCAATAGTCGTAAAACAGCTGCCGCCAGACGGCGTGCAGCATTTCCAAGTCTTCGACCAGCCGACGACCGGCCGCCGGGTTGCTGTTGGTGATGACTTTGAAGTGTTCGCTCTCAACGCGCCAATGACGGCGGGCGTCGAAGCGGAGTTCAGGATTGCGAATGCGGACCACAGTCGTCTTGATCGCGCCGGTCGGCCGCCGCCATTTTCCGTTCACCACGCGGTAACCGAGAATGCGGCGGGCGTCAGCGTGATCGGGATCTTCGCGCAGCACCTCGTGAAGCAATTGGAAGGCGGCAGCCGAATCGGACTGCCGCGCGGCGGCGACCAATTCGAACAGTTGCCGAGCTGTTTCCTGACGGGCGTTGACAAAGTGCTTTCTCCAGAAGGCCACATTGGCGTCGCCATCGTCGAACTGGTCGGCTGAGGCGGGTCGGTCGGGAAGAAAGAAGTACTGCCTTCCCGTCCGCCGCGGAACGATCCACTGGCGCGTGAACTCGGCTTGATCGTCGAGGCCAATCTCATCGCACTTCTTCGCCAACGCGTGCAGCCTTTTTGCTTGTTCGGCGGCGATTTGACCGCGCCGCTCCTTCAGCTCATCGGCGCAGAGGACCGGCGCGCAGGCGGTGAGCAGCGCGGCGAGTGTGCAGAGTCCGAATGTGCAGAGTCTCAGCGTAGGCATGGTTCTTCTAGTGTTGCGGCCCCTTTGATCGATTGTAGTGGGGCGACAATTAGACGTCGAATCAGGGCCGTGACCAACGGGAGCGGGCGAACGCCTACCGAGCGGCAGCTTTGTAGCTGCGTTTTGTAGCTACGTTGTCAATTGTAGCTACGTTCGCCAGAACGTGGAGGCGGTTCGTTTGATTGAAAGGTCACTCGCGCTGCCCCACCGTCTGGCGACGGTAGCTACATTTTGTAGCTACGTTGTCAATTGTAGCTACGTTCGCCAGAACGTGGGGAGGCGGTTCGTTTGATTGAAAGGTCACTCGCGCTGCCCCACCGTCTGGCGACGGTAGCTACATCATCACTTGTAGCTATAACTAGCTAGTTGGACAGAACGTGGGGCGGTTCGTGTGATCGCAAGATCACCCGCGATGCGATCTGGAATTTCGCTCAATCGATTCCAGCGACCAACGGGAGCGGGCGAACGCCTACCGAGCGGCAGCTCGCTTTGTGTGTGGCACTGCCACTTGTGGCGGCGGCCACTTGTCGAGCACGCGCTGCGACTGCCAGCGACACAACCAGAGTACGGCGACGGCGACGGCGATCAGCATCGAAGCGAGGGCGAGAACCTGGAAGGATGCGGGATCGACTCCGTCGTTGACGACCGCCGCGACCCCGATGACAAAGAACAGCGGACCGACGAACCCGGTGAGGCCCGCCAGGTATCCCAGCGGCGTCCAGAACGCCAGGAAAACAAATCGAGGTCGACTCTGTTCGACATGAGATATTCGGCGGACGCCGCGGCGCCACCACAGCAGCATCGGCACGACAAGCATCAGAGTCCAGGACATCGCATCGCGCTCGGGCAGTTGTCCGACCCCGACCGGAGCCCATGGCGGATGGGCGATCAGCGTTCCCAGTCCGAGCGCCAATTGCAACTGCAGCAGCGCCGCGAAGAGATCGACGAGTCGAAACCGTGAATCGCGCCGCGCGCGCTCAAACATGCGCGGCTCGAGCGGGCGAAACGCCAAGTCGGCCAGGGGCATCGACATCAGCGACAACACGATGGCTCCGCAGATGGCGTCGGTCGCGGCCAAAGCCAGGTTTGCTGAGTTCATGGGCGCATACGGATTGAGCCGCCGCAACGAAGGTGATTCAATACTTCGGGGCTCGCAGCCCCCAGGTCGTCTCCGTCAGTGGACCGCGCTGCGCGCGGCGAGAAAAGAGCAAAAAGGTGATTCATGTCGCTGTTCGCCCAATCCGAGGAAGGCAACTTGCGCCGCGTTCAACCACTGGCGGCGCGGATGAGGCCGCGAAACTTGGTGGAGTTCGCCGGTCAGCAGCATTTTCTTGGTGAAGGGAAACTCCTCTGGCGGTTGCTCCAATCGGACCGCCTGGGATCGGTCATTTTTTACGGCCCGCCGGGAACTGGAAAAACGACGCTCGCCAAACTGCTGGCGACCGAGACGCGGCGGCGATTCGTTCAACTGAATGCGGTCACCAGCGGTGTCAAAGAGCTGCGCGAGGTGCTGCAGAGGGCGCGCGACGACGTCGCCACGGGCGGCCGGCGATCGCTGCTCTTCATCGACGAAATCCACCGTTTCAACAAGGCTCAACAAGACGCCCTGCTGCCCGATGTCGAGGACGGCGTCGTCTCACTCGTCGGCGCAACCACGGCCAATCCCTTTTTCGCCGTCAACAGCGCGCTGGTGAGTCGCAGTCAGATCTTTCAATTCGAGCCGTTGGCGGTCGACGACATCCGCGAACTGATCCGCCGCGCCCAGACCGACGAGCAGCGCGGCTTTGGACAAGAGGAAATTCACCTTCACGACGACGCCGCGCTGTTCCTGGCCGAGACCTGTGACGGCGACGCTCGGCGAGCTCTGATGGGCTTGGAGATCGGCGTGTTGTCCAGCCCCCAGCGGCCGCTGGAATTCACTCGCGAACTGGCGGCCGAATCGGTGCAGAAGAAAGCGGTCGAGTACGACGCCACCGGCGACTCGCACTACGATGCGGCCAGTGCGCTGATCAAGAGCATTCGCGGAAGTGATCCGGACGCCGGACTGTACTGGCTCGCCCGCATGTTGGAAGCCGGCGAAGACGTCCGGTTTCTTTGCCGCCGACTGGTCATTCTGGCCAGCGAAGATGTCGGCAACGCCGATCCCCACGCGCTGCCGCTGGCGGTGGCCGCCATGCAGGCGTGCGAATTCGTCGGACTGCCCGAGTGTCAGCTGGCGCTTTCCCAGGCGGTCACTTATCTGGCCTGCGCGGCCAAGTCAAACGCCTCGACTGTGGCGATCGGCGAAGCTCGGCGGGATGTCCGGGAGGGGAGAATCCAGCCCGTTCCGGTCCATTTGCGCGACGCTCATTACGCCGGCGCCGAAACCCTTGGCCACGGTGATGGATACCAGTACGCCCACGATGCGGCCGGCGGTGTCGCTGAACAGGACTATCTGGGGATCGATCGAGAGTACTACCGGCCGGTCCGGCGAGGTTTCGAACTCCAACTGTCGCAGCGGTTGGATCGCCTGCGTTCGATCCTCAAGAGAACCAAGGGCGAATCCGGCGCATAGCCTTTCTCGCTCTACACAAAGTGAGAGCGCGAAAGCAGAGGCGACCCAAACCGTAAACTGCCGCCCATTGCAAAGCTCACTCAATTATTCAGTCGCCTCAAAAGCCACTTGCACTTCCAGGATTCCGACGCTGCTGTTTTCCTGAGGCGTCATGCGAATGCGGATGGCGTCGCACAAAAGGGGCGCTGCGGGGTGGACGACGTTGTACTGGTTTGCGCGATGGTCGTAACGGTCGGTGGTGTAGAGCTTGAATGGCCGCCACTCGCCCTTCTGCTTGACTTCCAGCGACCACTGTTTGGGGAAACGCACATCTTGTCGGTCCTGCATCCAGTAGACGCCGACACTTCGCACCCGCTTCGCCTCGGAGAATCGAGCTTCGACCCACTGCGGTTTTCCGTGCTGCGGACGGCTCGTCCAACGGGGCACGGTCTTGCCGCTGGAGAAGCGCGGTTCTTTGCCGTCGCCGATCGCGTTCACAGTATCGAGCGGCGAGGTATGCGACGCCGTGATCTCGGCAAAGACGCTCGCCTTCGGCAACAAATGCGGATCGAAGACCGCCAGGTCCTTGTCTCGAGGAAACCAGACAGTCATTGAACTTGCGCCGCGGTTATTCCATGCGTAGTACGGTGTAAGAACGAGCGTCGCGTGGGCGGCGGCGCCCGCTTTGGTGATCGCCCGAGCCGGCACGGTCGTCTGGATGAAGGAGCCCGAGTCGATCTTTCTCGTCGTGACTCTCGACTGTTTCGTAACCGGCAACTGATCGAAGTAGAACCTCTGAGTCGCGCCGCCGTTGTCGATTCCTTCAGCGCACAACACAAACGGACCTCGAGTGAAGGCGAGACGGTTTCGATTCGCTACGACCGCCGGATGACACTGCGCGATGCGGATGGGCATCGGCAAGTTGAGGACAACTCGGTCGCCGGCCTGCCACTCGCGCTGAATCGATGCGAAGCCGTTCTCCGTCGTGAGCTCGACCGGATCGCCGTTGACGGAGATCGTGACCGGTCGGTCGCTCTTATCGACGTACGGGTAGAGTTCGCCGGGTGCAAAACGACCATGCGTCCAGGTGGGAATGCGGAGCCGCAAACGAAATTTCGTCGGTTTGGCGGGATCGACGGCGACACTGATTTCGCCGTCGTTTGGGTATGCGGTCCGCTGCTCGACTCGCACTCGCGTCCCATTCAGTTCCACCTCCGTTTTGCTCTCGGCGAAGAACGTGACATATAAGTCATTGTCGTCGTGGGCGTAGGTCATCCCGGGAACCTGAGGCACGAGGCGAGCCATGTTGGATGGACAACAGGCCGTACCAAACCAGGGAGCTCGCCCCGCCGTGCCGTGATTGAACGGGTGCTTCCCATCGGCCTCGAGCGGATTCACATAGAAAAAGCGATTGCCTGCGAGGTTCACCGCGGCGAGAACGTTGTTGAGCAAGGCGACCTCCGCGACGTCGAGGTACTTTGCATCCTTGTGCAGCAGGAACATGCGGTAGTTGAACAGCACATTGCCGACCGCTGCGCAGGTTTCGTTGAAGGCGTCCGCATTCGGGAGTTCATACCGCGGACCGAATCCTTCGATCCCGTGTACGGCTCCCAGTCCGCCTGTGATGTGCATTCGGGTGTTCGTTATGTCGCCCCAGATGCGGTCGAGCGCCAAGGCGTAGGCCGGTTCGCCGGTCAGTGCGCCGACGTCCGCCATCGCTGAGTACAAGTAGGTGGCTCGCACGGCGTGACCGACGGCCTCTTTTTGCTCGGTTACCGGAGCGTGCTGCTGTGCGTAGGTCGGCGACATGACGCCCTCGCCGTCGGGCGCATAAGTCACGCCGCGAATCTCAAGTAGCTTTCGCGCCATATCGAGATACAGTTGCTTGCCCGTGACGCGATGCAGTTTAACGAGGGCCAGTTCCATCTCCTGATGACCGGGCGCCTGCCTGATCGGTTTGCCGCCGTTGTAGTCAGGGTGTCCCTTGAAGATGACTTCGTTGACGTGCTCCGCGCTCTTCTCGGCGACGTTCAGGAGTTTCTTTTTTCCCGTGGCGCGGTAGTAAGCGATTGCCGCTTCGTAGAGGTGGCCGACGTTGTAGAGTTCATGGCTGTGGACGATGAACGCGTAGGGCTTGTCGCCCATCATGTTCTTCGCGGCGCCCACGCCCGTTATGTGCGATGGATACAGATAGCCGTCTTGCTGCTGAGCGCCGGCAATCACATCGGCCAGATCGTCGAGCGTTTTCTCGAGCTCGGGGTCTCGCCGCAACTGCAGCAAGTACGCCGCGCCTTCCATCACCTTGTAGAGGTCGGAGTCAATGAACCGGTGGGCTCGATGCCCTTCGACGTTCTTTCCCGCGAGAAAGTCGCGGGCGGCCTTCAAGTGTTCAACGCCCGGCTGCGTGCGTTCAAAGGCGAACGGCACCAACGTCTGGCGTTGCGTCTCCAGTCGAGGGCGCCAGAAATCGCTGGTCATTTCGACCCTGTTGAATGGCACCGGTCTCAAAGGGTAGTCGGCGGCGGAGGCAAGCCCGACGGTTGTTAACAACAGGGCGGCAAGGGGCGGAACACGACGCATGACGTGCCTCCAAGGAGTTGTTGTGAACAATTCGGCTTCGACAAGCTCCGAAGCACTACGCAGCGGCGATGCCGACAGGATACTTCAAGTCGCCTGCACAAAGTCCACGTCGCTGAGAAATTGTCTCATCCAGAAGTAGTTCGCCGTATCGGCTAAAAGGCGAGTTTGCCGATCGCGCTTGGAATCAAACGCCAAGCACCAGACCCTGAGAGAGACACTAGCCCGAAGCGAGGGACAATAGCTCTAACGGGTATCCACCGGATGAATCGCGACGCGATATCGACAGAGCTGTTGTCCCTCGCTTGCGCTTCGGGCTGGTGTACTTTCTCAGCGCGGGTTATCGGGTTATGTGGAACGGACCGATTGTTCCGACTGTTTGACTCTAACGCGGCGGTCCGCAAAAGGTGTCAAAGAAGTAGCCGATGATGAGTGGTCCGAGCGCGCCGTCGACGGGGACGATAAACGCCTCGCCGTGATCTGTTGAATGGAACGTCCATTGTCGCGACTTCGTCGCGAAGTCCTGCCCGGCAGGCAGGACCTACTGCGCAGGACCTACTGGGGCGTGGTAGTCACAAAGAATCGAAAAAAAGCCGGAAACCGCTCTGGCGTCCGTCGGTCCGGTCTCCTATTATCCGCCCCGCGCGATCTGTTCGCGTTACCTAATCAACCAGTCTCGCCGCAGGCGATCGTCAGGGAGGACGACACGGTGGAAACGCTCAAGACGGCATTTGTTGTGGTCTTGCTACTCGTCGTGCTGTACGGGGTCTACGCCCTGGTCACGAAAGATGCGAGTACCGGACCTCCGCCCGATTTCGAATTCGCCATGGAAGGCGAGTTGGAGCCGCCGACGATTGAAGGCGGCGGTTTGCCCATGGGTCCGGGCCAGGAGGGTGAAGCCTCCGAGTGGACGGATCCCTTGGCGGGCCCCTCGACCGCGCCGCCCGCCACGGTGGCCGATACGAGCGCTCCGTATGCGGACCAAGGTTCGCAGCTGGCCGACGGCGGTTCGACGACCGCGCCGGGAAGTGAGACCATCGGCGGCACCAATCAGCTGCTGCCGCCGCCGGAGGGTTACGGCCAGGTCGATGGCGGTTTTCAGCCCGACCTGCCCGCCGCCGATACGGCGAACCAGGACATTGAGGCCGCGCCCGGTGGAACGACCGGTTCCAGCGGCAGTCGCTTCGGCGGAACACCAGCCGCCGACAACACGGCGTACGACGCCACCGGAACACGCTACGGCGGCGACGCGGTCGGTGGCGGAAGGTTCAACGGGTACGGCGAAACTGGGCAAGACACGGTCGCCGAACGAGGGGCCGACACCGCGACCTCGCTTCCATCGGTCGGCGGCGAAGGTCAGTATGGAATTCAGACACGGAATCCCGCCGACACGCAGACGTTGACGCCCGGCGGATCACCGTTCCCCGCGGCGAAAGCCCGCGCCAACGCCCTGTTGCAGCAAGGGAAATTCCACGACGCCTTGCTCGAATTGTCGCGCGTGTTTGGAAAACAGACATTGACGCCAGCCGAAGAAAAAGAGCTCTACACCATGCTCGACCCCCTGGCCGCCAAGGTCGTCTACTCGCGCGAGCACTACCTCACCGGACCGCACATGGTCGCCCCCGGCGACACACTCGACACGATCGCCCAGCGGTACAACGTACCGGCTCGATTGCTGAAGAAGATCAATGGCGTTGAGAGAGGGAATCTGTTGCTTCAACAGGAGCCACTCAAAGTGATCGAGGGCCCGCTGCGAGCCGAAGTCGATCTCACTCGGGAGTGGATCGTCGTTTATGTCAACTCACTCTACGCCGGGCGTTTCATGATCTCCGTCGGCGCCGACCCGTCGCCCCAACCGGGCGAGTACACGGTCAAAGCCAAGGAGCCCGGGAAAGCCTATTACAGCCGCGACGGCCGGAATCTTAGTATCGGGGATCCAAGCAACCCCTACGGAAACTGGTGGATCGATCTGGGCGGCGAAATGTGCATCCACGGCTCGGGCTCGGCTCCGTCGCAAGGTTTGGGCTGCATCAGCCTCAGCCCAGTCGACGCCGGCGACATCTACGACATCCTCTCGATCGGATCCAAAGTGACGATCCGTCGCTGAGGCGATCGGCCAAGTCGCCGGCGACCGCGAGACTTACCGCGAGACTTAGAGCACTTGGTCGAGCTCTTCGACGAGCTCAGCGAAGTGTGACAGCGCCGTGTCGACCGGATCGGGTTCGCTCATGTCTACACCGGCTCCCCGGAGCAGATCGAGGGGATCACGGGAACAGCCGCCTTGGAGGAAGCCGAGATAATCGGCCAGTTCCGGCTCGCCGCCGTTCAGTACTCGCTTGCTCAACGCCACCGCGGCGGAAAGCCCCGTCGCATACTTGTAGACGTAGAAGGCGCGGTAGAAATGCGGGATGCGAAAACACTCGAGCGCCAACTGTTCGTCGATCTCGAACTCGGGCCCCATGTACTGCTTCAACAGATTGCGGTAGACGCTCTTGAACGCCTCGACGGTTAGCGCTTCGCCGTCCTCAGCCATTTCGTGAGTGATCTTTTCGAACTCGGCGAACATCGTCTGACGGACGATCGTGGCCCGCATGTCGTCGATTTCCCGGTTGATCAGATAGGCGCGGTGCCGGTCATCGTCGGCGTTGTTCAGCAGGTGATGGCTGAGCAGTTGTTCGTTGAACGTGCTGGCGACTTCGGCGACGAAGATCGTGTAGTCGTAGTAGAGGTAGGGTTGGTGTTTGGCCGAGTAATGCGAGTGCATCGAGTGGCCCGCTTCGTGCGCCAGCGTGAAGACGTCGTTGAAGACAGCCGGCTTGTAGTTCATCAGGATGAACGGGGCCGCGTCGAACGAACCGCAACTGAATGCGCCGCTCTGCTTTCCCGCGTTGGGGTACCGATCACACCAGCGGCTGGCGGTGAGCCCGCTATGGAGGACCTCCCCATATTCGCGTCCGAGCGGGGTGAGCGCGTCGAGAATCAGTTCCACCGCGGCGTCCCATTCGCGGCTCGTCTCCAGCTCGCTGAGAATCGGCACGTACGTGTCGTAAAAGTGAATGTCGTCGAGCCCCATCTTGCGGCGGCGGACGTCGTAATAGCGATGCACGGCCGGAAGTTGCTTGTGCACCGACTCGACCAGGTTCGTATAGACCGACGACGGCACGTTGTCGGGGAACAGAGCTGCCTCGAGAGCGCTCTCATAGCCGCGGGCGCGAGCGTAGTAAACGTCCTTGTGAATGGACCCGCCGAGCAAAGCGGCGAGGCTGTTTTCATGAGCCGCGAACTGGTCGTAGTACTGATGAAACGCGGTCCGCCGCACATCCCTTTGCGGGGAGATCATGAACTGGCCGTAAGTCGCGTTGCTCAGTTCGACCTGCCGCCCATCGGCGTCCTCGACAGCGCCGAATTTCATATCCGCGTCGTGAAGTTGCCCAAAAGCGTGCCGAGCGGTCTGGGCCATCTCGGCCTGCATCGCCAGCAGCTCCTCCTCGCGCTGGCTCAACGTGTGCGGCTTGTATCGCAGCAGGCGTTCCAGCATCAGCTGGTAATCGGACAATTCGCTCGAGCCGAGGAACTCGTCCATCGTGTCTCGGTCGATCTCCATGATCTCGGGGCGGATGAAGCTGGCCTCTTTGGCGCACCGCGCGGCCACGCTCTGGAATCGGCCCTGCATGTCCTGATAAGCGCTGGCTGATTGGTCTTCCGTCGTGCGGAGGAAGGCGTAAACGCCAAGTCGCTCGGCTTGCCGATCGAGGTCGGCGTCGAATTTCAAGCACTCAGCCAGCGCGGCTGGGCTGCCGCCCAGGGTCCCGGCGAACCGCTGATAGCCGACGATTTGCTCTTGGAATTCAATGAACGCCGCCTCCCATGCTTCGTTGCTGGGAAACAGCGTCGACAGATCCCAAGTGTCGGGCGTGGCGACTTCAGAACGATGCGGTAGCGTGGCGATTGTGCTCATGGCGGGCGATCCATCTACAGTCCGCGGCTGACGAGTCAGAAGAGGTCCGGCGTGTTAGCTTACCATTGCAGGACGGCTGCGCCCCACGCCAGGCCGGCTCCAAAACCGGATAGCAAGATGCGGTCGCCGCGCTTGATTTGGCCACGTTGGTCGGCTTCGTGCAGCACCAATGGAATACTGCCGGCGGATGTGTTGCCATAGCGCTGGACGTTGGAGAGGACGCATTGCGGATCGATTCCTAGATCGTCGACCGCCGCGTCCAGAATCCGCTGATTGGCTTGGTGAAAAACGACCCAGTCGAGGTCTTCGGGGTCCAACTCGGCGTGGCGGATCACGTCCCGAGCGGTTTCCCCAATCAAGCGGACCGCCCATTTGAAAACCGCCCGACCGTCCATCTGCAGGTATTGGCGTCCGGCGTCGATGCCCGCCGGTGTCAGCGGTTCGCGTGAACCACCCGCCGGTTGGCAAAGGAGTTCACCGCCGCGGCCGTCCGCTCCAAGCGTGAAAGACAGAAAACCCTGATCTTCACCGCCCGGGCCCAACAAGACCGCACCCCCCCCATCGCCAAATAGCGGAAAGGTCTTTCGGTCGGCCGGGTTGGCGGCCCGTCCCATCAGATCGGCGCCCACCACAAGAACGCGCTCATAGGTGCCCGTTTTGATGAACTGCATGCCGGTCGACAACGCGTAGACAAAACCCGCACAGGCGGCGTTCATGTCGAAAGCGGCGGCGTTTGACCCCAGTTTCTCTTGCACGACACAGGCTGTCGACGGCGTCGGCTGGTCTGGCGTCATGGTGCCGACGATGATCAGGTCGAGTTCGCTCGCGGGGACGCCGGCGCGGGCTAGACAACGGCGAGACGCGGCAATGCAGATGTCGCTGGTCGCCTGGTCGGGTGAAGCCCGGTGGCGGCTTTGGATTCCTGTCCGCTTGAGGATCCAATCATCGTCGAAACCCAGTGAGGCCAGCTGCTCATTGGTGACCAGGTTGTCGGGGGCGTATCCCCCGACTGCCATCAGTTCGACCCCGGTCAGTGTGCGAACCACCCGGCGTTTAGGGATGCTCAACGATGGCCGCGGACCCCTGTCCCGGTGGGCGGTTTCGTTATTGGAAAGGGTCGATGACATTCGCCCAGGGCTCGCAGGAGATTGAAAAAGAAACGGCCACTATAGCACAAAAAAGATCCCGTTCTCGCAGAAATCGAACGTCCCCGCGCGGTCGTCAAACACGCCGCCAAACTCCGCCAATTCGCTTAAATCCGAGCCGAATCTAACCGCTCCGGCTCGTGCCGAATGAGACGAAACTCGCGCCCAAGGCGGGTGATCGGTCGCCCGAGAGCCGCCTCACATGCGGTCAATGGCAGTTGGCCACCAAAACGCCGGACTGCTCCGTCGCCTCGTCAAGTAAAGTGCTTGATCGGCAGTTACTTACAGTCGACTTGCGAGATAGAAAGCCGGCCTTCCCAGACCTCGCAAACCGCGGTTTCTAACAAAGCCTCTAACAATCCAGCACCGAAAACCACTTCCGGTTTCCCCCATTCGGGGGTGTTGAATGGGGCCGTTTCCTAATACATTGACGGTTTCCATTCGCGGGCTGGAGACTGCGAGTACACGAGATCATCACCTTTGAGTAGACGAGTACAACATGTGCCTGTTGGCGATCCAATACCGCCTCGTGCCAGAGGCGCCCATCTTGGTAGCGGCCAATCGCGAGGAGTTCTACGACCGACCCTTCACTCCCCCCTCAATCCAGTCGGGCAAGCCCCGCATCCTCAGCTGTGTCGATCAGCAATCGGGTGGCACGTGGCTGGGCGTGAATCAGCACGGATTATTCGTCGGGGCGTCCAATCGGCCCAAGATTTCAGCGCCGATCGCCCCCCGATCCCGGGGTTCGTTGTGCCGCGATCTGCTGCGGGCCGGATCGGCCCGACGAGCGGTTGACCTGGCGCTCGACGAACTGGCCACCAGCAAATACGACGGGGTCAATTTTGTGATCGCCGACGCCGAAAGCGGCTGGGTGGTCCACGGCGGCGACGATTACGAAACGGTGGAGCTCCAAGAGGGGCTCAGCATTATCGGCAATAGCAATGTGAACGACCAGCGCGACGAGCGCGTTCAGTTGGCCAGTCGGCTGCTGACGCTGCAGACGCTCGATTCGCCGGTGAAGTTCCTGGCGGTGGCCAGCAAGGTGTTTGCTCGTCGCCCGGTCGCGCCGGATCGACCGAGCATGGTTTTGCGAGGCAAGACGCGGGGCACCGTCTGCTCGACATTGCTTTCGCTCGGCGAAAAACCTCGCGACGCCATCTACCAATTCGCCAACGGGGCCCCGGACGAAACGAAGTTCGAAGACTACTCGCCTTTGCTTCGCGACATCCTCAGCCGCGGCCTGCGGGAATCTCGCACCAAGGCCAAAGCCAAGTAGCCCCAACTGCAGCCCCCAACCGTTGTGAGCATGAGTTGCTCTGCGCTGGAGTTGCGCACCACGGCATTCCAAATGGCATTCCAGCCCGTCGAGCGGTCACCGCGAAGTCCCGGCGGGCGGGACCTAGTAAGTTACGAGGCCGTCGAGTCGCCACTCAACTCGTAGAGCAGTGCGTTTCCGCGTTTGCCGACGTTTTCGGCCGCCCCCATTTTGCGGAGGCAATAAGCGATCTGTTGGGCGTCCGACCGATTGACGTCGAGCGCCGAAGCCAGTTCGGCCGTATCAAACCTCGCCGGCAGGAGCTTGCCGGGGATCAACCTCAGCAGGTCGGTGGCCGCGCGGAACGAATGGGTCTTGCGGACTCGAACCAGTCGCTGGTCTTCGACTTGATGATCGCGTTTGCTCCACCGCCGCCTCCGTCCATGGCCGGGAAACCGCCGCTCTTCCACGTCCACCAACACGACGTCGAGCGTCAAGTTGGGGTGGGGGAAGACGCGTGTGAAGTGAATCAGGTCCTGGAAAACGTGGAGTAACGAACCCCGCTTGGGGCTCTTCCGCTGGTCCACGATCCGACCGCCCTTGGCGTCCAATTTGACGAGGCGTTTCTCGTGAATGATCGGCTTGACGACCAGGACGGCGTGATCCTCGATAAGCATCCCGATCTTATCGCGAATGGCCGCCAGGCTGGAGTGCTGGATCTCAACCAGGTGATCGTCGGTGACCGCGTCGATGCGGTACGACCCGAGCTTCACCTCCGTCTGCGCATCATCCCCCGCATAGATCTCTTTTAGCTGGCGATGTAGCGAGGTTTCCATTGCCCAGACTCCCAACTCCTCTATCGGTCCGCAGCCAGTCGAAGATGAGCAAACGATCGCTGACTCGCCGATCTTTCGTGTGGAGTTTCCCGTGCCGGCGTCCCCTGTCGATGGTCGACGGCGGCTGGTAAGTTGTCGACGCTCGGCGGTGATTTCTCAAGACCTTTCAGGTGACCCGATGACGTTCGACCGCGATGGACTAAAGGAGTTGATTCGCGAGAAAGCCCTGAAATTCGGGGATTTTACGCTCGCGTCTGGGAAACGGGCGTCCTACTACCTCGACTGCCGCCAGGTCACATTGGACGGCCGGGGGGCGAATTTGGTGGCGGCCGGCATCCTCGACTTGCTGGGCGACCAGCTGCCCGACGCGGTCGGCGGAATGGCGATCGGCGCCGACCCGATTTCGGCTGCCGTGATCACCGTCGCCGCTCAGCAGGGCAAGCCGATCCGCGGTTTCATCGTTCGCAAAGAAGCCAAAGGGCACGGGGCCAAACGAGCCGTTGAAGGACCCGTCTCCGCCGGCGACACGGCCGTCATCGTCGAGGACGTCGTGACCACCGGCGGCAGCTCGCTGCAGGCGATCGAACACGTCGAGGCGTTCGGCATGAAAGTCGAACGGGTCGTCGCGATCATCGATCGTCTGCAAGGCGGCAAGGAGGCCTTCGCCGCCGCCGGCTACCAGTTGGAAACGCTGTTGACCGTCGAGGACTTCGGCATCGATCCAACACAACCGTAACCGACGCGACCGACCGATGCGGCTAGGCGGTGACGCCCGCATTGATGGAATCGATCAGCTGCCGCAAACGGCCGAGACTGCGGCGATCGAAAGAGAATTTCAAGCGCGGCAGCTCCGCCAGGTCGGGTTCGTCCTTCTCCTGGTCCAGCGGCCCGGTCTGCTCGAATTCACCGGCCGCCAAGATGTCGCTGAAACGGTCGTTGATCAGCGTCAGAGCCTCGTCCGTCAACGGCTCCATGAGTCGCAGGACGAGTTTGTCTTTCACGTAGCGCATGCTGTGAAACACGCGGAAAAACTGCAACACCTCGGCCACCGCCTCGTCCACGCTGTCGGTGATGCGGTAGAGATTCAGGTCTTCCGGCGAGATCATGCCGCCGCCGAGCAGATGGTTGACGATGAAGTCATTCAGTCCGTTCCAGTAGTCTCCGCCGGGCGGATTCAACAACACCACGGGCACCATGTCGCGCTTGCCCGTCTGCAACAGGGTCAACACCTCCATCGCTTCGTCCATCGTGCCGAAGCCCCCCGGCAAACAGACGACCGCGTCGCACTCCTTCACAAACATCAGTTTGCGAGTGAAGAAGTACTTCATGTGCACCAACTTGTGGTCGCCGGCGATCACCGGATTGGCCTCCTGCTCGAAGGGCAGCAGGATGTTCAATCCCATCGATTTCTCGCGGCCTGCTCCCTCGTGTCCGGCTTCCATGATCCCGCTGGCCGCTCCCGTGACGACCAACCAATCGCGCTCCGCCATCGAACGGCCGAAATTGACCGCCTGGACGTAGGCCGGATCCTCCGCCGGAGTGCGAGCTGAGCCGAAAACGGTCACTTTCCGATGACGGCGGTACGGCGAGAACACCTTGAAGGCGTACCGCAACTCCCGCAGTGTTCGGCTGATGATCTTGAGGTCGCCGCGAGTCGATCCATCCGTGGCCAACTTGTCAGCTGAGTCTTTGATGCGGCGGATCAGATCGTCGATCCGACGGCTGCTCGCTGGTGGGGTCGCTTCATCGCGCTCCTTGCCGCCCGGAATGGTTGAATCGTCCAATGCCATGCTCTCCACTTGCTCCTCGTTCGCTCTCGCCGTTCACACCAACCTGGTCCATCGCCACGGCGAAGAGACGAGCGGCCGCTTCGCGCCCCGCAATTATAGGATCCTCGACAATGCGACCACGGCGCCCATGTGACCGATCGTAACGATTTCAACGGTCGGTCCCAAAAAAAAAGCCCGGCGCAGCCGGGCTTGCTCGAATCCGATGCCGATTACTATGCCGACGGTCGAAAGTGCTGGTAGGCCAGAATCACCTCGTATAAGTCGGTCGATACGGCGATCTGGTCATCTTCAAAATCACGCAGCCACGTCCGTTGGCTGTTCACCGCGTCCGCCAACAACGGAAAGATCTCGCCCAACGAGACGTCGACCGTCTCCTTGCGCTCGGCCGATTCCATGGCCAAACTTCCCTGGTCGTTCCGCGGACCGTAATAAACTCGCAGTCGTCCCTGTGACATTGAACGTCCTTGATCAAGTGAGGGGGGATGACGCCCGTGCGATGGTCACACTCCGTGTCTTCGGTTATCGGATTTTCGGCCCCTATGGGTTTGACCTTTTTTGTCAAAAATGCCGTCTGGCCCAGCGACGACATCCGGCTGCCTGCTAGCTTGCCGCCACCGCGCGCTCTTTGCCGCTCTTTGCCGCTCGTCCTCTCGCGCCCCGAGTCCGACTATTCGGGAGCCGGCGGCAATTCAGGGAAAGGGGTCGGCGGCGCGGCGTAGACGATCTGGCCTTGTTCGAGCAGATCGTTCCAACGGCGAATTCGGTCCCGTTGCCGAACGGCCGTCTTTTCGGGCCGGTAGAGAAAATTCCGCCCCGTGATGCGATGGAGATTGTCAAAGGCGAGCACTCGGATGTCCATCTCATCGTGCTCGAGCAATTTGACTAGTTTCTCGGCTTCGCCAGCTTCGAGTTGAGCCGGGCTGTAGCCGCGGAGCAGTCGCCAGAGCGTATCCGCATGTTCGCCTCGCCGCTTCTCGATAGCCGTGCGCACTTGGGCGGCCGATTCCGGACCGCGAGCCAGGGCGAGTCTCAATTCGCCGATATGGTCGGTCCAGTAGGCGTGCTGCCATTCATTGCTGAGCGCATCGACGCCCGGTTCGTAGAAGCCCAGATGGGCGAGCGAGCGAATGGCGAGCGCGGCGACTTCGACGCGACGAAAGGTCACCCGTTCGTGTAGTGAAAGGCTGGCGGGGCGATCCAATGTGAGCGCCGGCTCCAACCCGTCGGCGGCCATTCGATCTTTGGAATTCAGTCCTTGCAGGGCCGCCCAGGGCGGAGCTGACTCAAGTTTGACTAATTGGGGTGGGTCCTTCCGCGCCGCGAGCAACACGTGGTTGGGTTCGATCGTAATGTTCGTCTCGCCCTCGCTCCATTGAACGCGGCCGTTGAGCGCGTAGATGCGGGTGACGATGATGGACGGCGCATCGGCTGCCCCCTCGGCAGTCGGATCGACGCCGGGCTGAGCGTACGGCGCGGCCTCGACGGCGATCGCCGTTTCCGCGTCGGCGAACGTGGCGATTCCGATCCGACCGGCGAGGTCCAGATGAGCTTGCGTGCCGGCCTTGCCCGAGGTGACGAGGATCCCGCGACCGTAGTTGAGCCGGACAGAGGGAGCTCCATGTTCGTCAGGGGCGGCCAACGCGACCGACGAGGCGTTGGCGAAGATGAGCTGAACGTCGTTGGTAAGCACCAACGCCGGCCGGTAGGTGGGCGGCACGATCAACTGATCTCCAGCCTTGATCAGGCTGGGCGCGCTCATGCGAAACCAAGACTTCTCCGCCGGATTCAACCGCAGGATGACTTGGTCGGCGGCGAGCAACCGGCCCGCGTCGGCGGCTGGAGGCTCGACAGGATCCATCGGCTCCTCCGCCGATTTCACCGGTTCCCCGCCGGTTGGGGTGGGAGCCGGCGGGGGAGGATCATCCGGCGTCGGCGGCTTGTCGGTAGTCGGCGTGTCGGTAGTCGGCGCTGCTGGGTTTTCGGTGGCGGTGGGCGCTTTGGCCCCGTTGTCCGAATCGCTGGGAGCGGCTGCGCCACCAGACCCCGCATCGGGAGATGTTGGCCCATTCGGTTCCTGCGCCGGTTGCGCAGGTTGCTGGGACTGATCATCGCCGGTCTTCGCCGGCGATCCTCCTCTGTTTTCCGGCACGGGAGCCTCGGCGACGGTTTCGGCCGCAAAAAACGAACCCAGGATTGGGTGAGTTTCGTTGAACGGCCCCATCAGAGCCAGGCCGCCGGCGACGATGATGAATGCGACGACGAGCGTCAGGACGAGCGGCTGCCAACGAACGCCTTTCCCGCTCACGTCCAACGCGGCCGCCGTGGGGTCGTCCGCCGGAGCCGGCTTCGGTTCGGCCGGTTTCTTCCCATTGGAGATCGGCGGCTCGCCCTCTTGGCTCGCCGATTCCGACTGCGGAGGCGCTGCGGGAGCCGATTCGACCGGCGGAGCCTCGGGTTCTCCCGCCATGTCCGCCAATTCGTACACGCGCTCCCGGAGGTTGGGCGGCACATCCGCCGGATTGCCGAGCACCTGCGCCAGTATCTGGTGGCAGGCAGCCACTTCCGCTAAATGAATGTCGGACTCCAGGCAGACCCGCTCAAATTCCGGCGCGCGGTCCGCGCCGAGCGTGCTGTCGAGATACGCGGCGACCGAATTCGGGTCGACCCCCATCCCTTTGCCATCGAGCTTGGGGGCCCCGAGACGGGCGTGCTGGGTCGCTGTGCGAATCCGGTGAACCAGATCCGAAGCGAACGCGCTCTCTTTGATCTTGCTCTCCAAAGCGGCCGCGTCCTCGCTGTCGAGAACGTTGTGCAAATAGGCCAACAGAGTCCGCAATGTCAAACGCATGGCTTGTTCCACAAAAAGGCGTCGAGGTGATCGAGATCATCCGTTGCCAGTATCTGTGGGCGCGAGCGCGACAATTCGTACAAGAATCCTCAGGATTATCGGATTTGGCCGGCGCGGCATCGCTGCCTGAGATGGCGCTGCCTGAGATGTGGTTCACAGGCTAGCAATGCTCCTAGCGAGAGCAAGAACTGCAGCCCAGCGATGTTGAGCGGGTGGATTGCGCGGACCCGATGTGACGACGGCCTCCGCGGCCAGAAATCCATTCGTTCCCAGCCGCGAGTGGTGCGACGCCAGAAGTCAGCGTCCGGCGTCGATGGAGCGATCGCGTCCGCCGATTCGGGCGGCGGCGCCGGCAATTCGGCGGCAGGAATCACCAGAAAGGCGGCCAATGTCAAACAGATTGCGAATCGCGGCGACATGCATCTCTCCGTGGCGGACGCAAATGGATGATGCAAGCACTGAGCCAGTTCGATCCCAACTCGGTCAAACCGGCACAACCGGCGCTGCGACGCGCTACAACCGGGGCGAGCGTTCGATTGGGCGCAGCGACATCAGTCGCGCATGTTTCGAAAACGCCACGACCGTGGCGGCGGGGCAGCACTCCGACGGGCCCACACGCGGCCGCGCCGGCGAAACCGACCTTGTTTTGCCGAAGACAGATTTGCTGTGGATCTAGGCGTGTCCTAGGTTTTCTAGTGTGCCTACACCAAGGCTCGAATCCAACGTCGCGACACCCATTGCGAACCGATTATGTCGAACTCCGAAAAGCCAACATTACCGGAGCTGTTGAGCGGGGCGCAGCTCCCCGCGCTGCCCCAAAGCGCCATCCGTCTACTCGAACTGTCTCAAGACCCCAACAACGGTCCGCCCGAATTCGCCGTGCCGATCGAATCCGATCCAGGTCTAACCGGTCAGGTCTTACGGTTCGTCAACTCGTCCTACTTCGGTTTCTCGCAGGAGGTGAGCAGCGTTCGACTGGCGATCACGCTGGTCGGCGTGCGGACGATCAAGAATTTCTCGCTGTGGAGCGCCGTCTTCAGTCTGATGCCCAATCCGAAGTGCGGCGACTTCGATCTCAAAGCGCTGTGGCAGGACTCGCTGCGCCGCGCGTTGTTCGCCCGCGCGCTGGGAAGACAGCTGCAGATAAAAGATCCCGAAGAGCTATTCACGGCGGCTCTATTGCAAGACATGGCCGTGCCCCTGTTGGCCAAAGAGCGGCCGGACGACTACGTCGAGTTGCTCAACAATCGCGACGGCGGGCGTCGGCAACTGTCGCACCTCGAGTTGGAGCGTTTTGGTTGGCACCATGGACAGGCTGCCGCATTCATCGCGCGCGGCTGGGGGTTACCGCAGACATTCGGACAGCTTTTGGAGACCCACGCCGAAAGTAAAAGCTGGCTGGACGACCCGTCGACTTCGCCCGAACGGGCGGCGGTCGGCGTTTCCTCATTGCTGCCGTCGATCATCGATGAGCAGTGGGCCGAGCGGGTCGAATGCGAATCCGCCTACGAGCGAATCGCCGGGCGCTGCGCCGAACCGCTGGCGGCCGTCTTCGCTCAAGTCGACACGGACTTCGCCGAGTTCGCGCCGGTGATCAAACTGGGCACGCCGTCTTGCTCGCTGGTCGACTATCTCGACATCGGCGAATCGGTCGCGCCGTAACCGACAGGGCCGAACTGTCAACTCTTCGCCCGGCGACCACCGGGCGTTTTTTTTTGGCGGCGGGGCGAAGTCCATGGTCGTTGTCGCGGAGCGACCGATTAATCGGGTCAAAATGAACCGTCCACTTGATCGCGCAGCTCGAATTCTTGTCATTAGTCGCGGCGCTGACAGAAGTTGCCGTCACCGGATAGAGACTTTCTTTTGGCTCAACGGACGCCGTAGTTACAATAGAGATCATGTTGCAGGGGACGCGAGCACAATCGATTTCGGCGACGCGTCCGACACTTTCCAGGTTCATTCGTCATGTCATCATCCAACCGAATCCGGCGAAAACAGCTCCTTCGGGAAGCCGAAGGCTATCTGGATCTAGTGTTGGTGCTGGCCGACCGTTGGCCAGTGGAGACTGCGACGCGAGACCGCATCGCCCAGCGCGCGCTCGACGCGCTGAATCGTCTCGATGAAAACGGCAGCCGCCGCGCTCACGATTGGTATCTCCGCGGACAGGCCTTCCAGATCATGGAGCAGTACGAACAGGCGATCGACTGCTATGACAAAGCCTCGTCACTCGACGCCGAGAACATTCACACGTGGCTGGCGCTCGGCTGGTGCCACAAGCGATCCGGACGACTCGACTTGGCGATTCAGGCGCTCGAAGAGGCGCTCGACGTCGACTCCAGCGAAGCGATCGTGCACTACAACTTGGCCTGCTACTGGAGTCTCGCCAACAACGTGAAGTTGGCCGTCGCCTATCTCAGCAGCGCCTTCGACATCGACTCCAATTTCCGCGACTTGGTGAGCGATGAGACCGACTTCGATGCGATCCGCGACGATCCATCCTTCCAAGCCGTGCTAACGGTCAACGTGTAGAGCGGCCGCCGCACATTCGGCCGCACATGAGCGCCCCGCTAGAGCGCCCGGCAAAGCGACTGTGGTGTGGAGCTCACTGTTGTTTGAGTGTCCGGATCTCAATCGTGTCGTCGGGCCACTCTTTTTCGGCGGCCACTGGGGGCCAGAATGAGCGATAGAGCAATCGGACGGTGAACGATTTGATCGGCGCCTCGAATTCAAACTCAAATCGTCTCGGTTCCTCGGGCGCCAGTCGCGTGTCGACCGGATCGTCGAAAGCTCGCCAGAAGGGCAGCGGACCCGCCCCCGCTTCGTCTCGCAACACGCGGCCGAAGAGAAAGCCGGCCTGGCCCGCCTGGGGGCCCGCTTCGCCGCCCAACCGTTCGCCCCGCACCTGCTTCATGGCGGCTCCCGCGGAGTCCTCCGCCGTGGCGGCCAGAATGAGGTGGTGATCGATAAAGCCGGTCGGCACGCGGTGACCGACATCTGTCGCGACGATCTCGACGAGCAGCGTTGCGTCTTCGCGGGTCGCCTTGAGTTGCAGGCAGTCGCGGAGCATCGTTCGCTTGCCGGTCTTCAGCAGCGCGTGAGACGAAAGTGTCGCCGGTCGCCGTCGCAGACTTCCCGCGCCGGAGACGATCGTTTCCGCAACGCCGTCGCTCGCCATATGGCACGTCTGGCAACTCTTCCCCCGCTTGGCGGCGGGGCTCTCCTGCCACTCCGAATAGGTCGTGTAGACGGCCGCGCCGAATACGATCCCTTCGTGGCACGACGCGCAAAACCGACTCTCCTCAAAGACCGGCGCGTACGCGTCCTCCGGTCGATCCGCATCGTCGAGCGGCCCAAACAAGACCTGTTCGCTCCGCTTTGCTGGGCGGAGCAGTTCGAGGGCGTGCCGGCCGTGAGTTAATCCCAATTCATTGGTGCGAACTTCGTGAGCCTTGTGGCAGAAGTCGCAGTGCACGCCGCGGGCCGCCACACCGTCGAGTTGGCGGAGGTCTTCGTGCTCGCCGGCGAGAAAGTCAACCGACGGCGCGTGGCACGGCGCGCAGACGGAAAGACCATCCGGGTGGTCGTCAGCTAGGCTCCAACCGGCGTGCCCGCCACTCCAGGTGCTGCCCGAGTAGAGGTTGAGAAACCGGCGGTTGGAGGCGGCTCGCGCGTGAGGACCGCCGGACCACTCCCGGTGAATCCGCGGATGGCAATTGCCGCAGTTGTCGGGCTGCGAGTCGTCGGGATCGGGAGCGACCCACGAGTAGCCCGGGTGATCCTTGTTCGGGACGTTCCGCAAGACAATCACGAGGCTGTCGGCGGCTGAATCGGCGGGTGAATCGGCGGCTAAATCGTCGGGGACATCCATAAATCGTCGGGGACATCCACGCCGCCGATGCGGTAGCCGTGCTTGGCCGCCGTGACTCGCGTGGCTCGATCAACCGCCGGCAAGACAAACCGCCCGTCCGTGTCCGACATCGTCGATGTTTCGCGCGTCCGCCACCGCACGATCGCATCGACGACCGGACGCCCCGTTTCGTCCTCGACTCGACCGACAACCGACGTCGATCGCCGCGGCTGTTTCGACCGTTGTTTGTGCGGCGCGGGGCCACAGCCGACAACGAACGATCCAACGGCTAACGCTCCCATCACGTAGATCGCGACGCGGATCGGAACGAAGGCGGCTCGGCCGGATCGAGTTCCGACCGCCGGTGCGATCGCGCGCAGGTGGTCGTAGAGTTTCATCGCTCGGTTGACTCGGCGGAGAAGCGGCTTTAGAACGCGTCGAACGCCGATTCGATCTTCCCTTTGAGCGGATCGACGGCCGGGCCGCCCTCCTGCTCGATCTCCTCGATTTTGATGACGGCTTGGGCGGCGGCCGGAGTTTGCGGGTAGTTGCGAACAATGTCCCGATATCGCCGCAGCGCCGCGGCTGTCCGGCCCAGATCCTTGAGCGTGTTGGCCAAGCGCAACTGACCCTCGGCGTAAGGCTCGGGCGACAAAACCGTCAACTGTGACCTGGCCAGCTTGCCGTACTGGGTGTCGCCGTAGTCGTTAACGAGCCGTCCGTAGGTGAGCCGAGCCATCCGCACTTGCCCCGTCCGCTCCAGCCGTTGGGCCTGCGAGTAGATGGCTCGAGCCCGCTCGCCGGGACCGTTGACTTCGCGTTCCCGCCACGCCGCTTCCCAATCGTCAGCCAACCCGGGCGTGTTTGTGTAAGTGGTCGGCGGGTCGGCCAGATAGCGGTGAGCCAGAGCGCTGAGCGAGTAGTGAGCGTGCTTTTTTGTCTCCGGCGTGCCCATCCGCAGTTCGAGGATCAGGCGAGCCGCCAGCTCGTGTCGCTGCGGGCGAGTGAGTCGCGGGTCGGCGACTTCGACCGCAATCAAGGCGGTGATCCGGGCGCGTTCGTCGGGATCGTCGAGCGAAGCTAACAGGTCGGCGTACTTGCCGTTTCCCAGTCGATTCAATCGACCGAGCATTTCGGCGGAAACGGGCGTGCGACGTTCCGTGAGAATCCGCTGGAAACGCTTGTCTTGCTCGGTGAAGTGATCTCGCAGCCGCGCCTGGAGCGATTCGATGCGCAGATAGTGGGGAGCTTCAACGGGCACGCCGCGACCGATGTTTTCCAGCGCGTAGCGAATCATCGCCGGGTCGTCGCACTGTTTGAGCTCGCGCGTCAATCTCGTAGAGATCACGCCAACCGGGCAGGACGCTTGAATCGACGCCGACTTGTTCAGACCGCGAACCAGCGCGGGGATCGCGCTGGGCCCCATCTGTTCGAAATTGCGTCGAGCTCGTTGGCCCGGTTCGCCGCGCAGTTCGCCGATGTCGTATTCGATGAACCGTGAGACGTGATCGTCGCTTTCGGAGAGCTGTTTCAGTTCGGGTCGTATCGGTGCGGAGTGGACCCAAGAGAGCGGCGACCAGGCGGACCGCGGGGCGAAAGCGGAAACCGGTACGAGGTTGTCCAACAATTCCGACGGGTCGTCCGACAGCGGCCGAACGGGAGCTTCGAATAGCGGGCCGTCTTTGACGTCTTGATTATCAGCCACGAGCGTTGTCATCGGTTCGGGCGACTCCTCTTCGGTCGGCAACTCGTCGATCGGCTCACTCGAGTCCTCATCGGTCATGTCGACATCGGACTCTTCGGTCGGGTCGTTCTGTTCCTCTTCCAGCGGGTCCGATTCGTCGACCTCGTCCATCGGATCGGGTTCGTCGGAATCGTCTCCCAGGTCACCTTCGTCTCGAACGTCCTCGGTCTCTTCGGAACCCTGCAACACCACGGCTCCGTCTCCCTCGTCCGCCTGGTCCTCGGCGCGCACGTGGCTGCGGACGATCAGGTCGAGCCCTTGGACGCGCGTCGGCGGCGGTGTCATCGAACCAAGGACGACGACAAAGACGAGGTGAAAGAACATGCTGGCCAACCAGCACGGAGCCTCGGTCAGTCGATCGCGCCACCAATGGCGGCGTCGAAACGAGCTGGACACTCGCACGCTGAAATGAACCGGCGGCTCGCTCGGCAACCCGCCCGTTGCGGCGAGGGGAGGCAGGAGGGGATGTGGACCCGCGTGATCTTCGGACATCAAACGCATCTCCTCTGCTCTCTCGCCCGCGGACCTGTGAAAGTCCGGGAATAGGGTTGAGATGCGGCGTCGCCGATTGGGTCGGGAGATCGTTGTGCGATCAGCAGCGACATCGCGCGGGACGGCCCCAGGTTTTTCGTCCCAATAGTCAATTCATATACGCGATTTCCGGGTCTTGTCAAAGACAATTGTGGCGTTGAGGATCTGGGATTTCCCTCAATCGGCCCCAGCGACCAACGGGAGCGGGCGAAGGAAGAAGTCGTTGTAGTCACTGATAGCGACCTGGCCGGATCCCCGGCGACTCGCGACGAAACAACACCGATCAAACCCGAACTTGGCGGTCGAGCAGCGGGCAACTCGGTTTGCGAGTGACTGCGGTTGACGGAGGGCCGCTTTCGCTGCGGCCGAAAATGGGTAAATTGGGACGTTTCACCGCAAACTGGAGCGCCTCTCCATCAACTCCATTTGGATTTGTGGAGGTGGTGGGGCGCCAGTAGAATAGACCGCTTCGTCGAACCCAAACGTCGTGACAAAATAAGTCTACTTCTGGGTTTAGCACACAGGAGATGCTCGGTGCAGACAAATATCTCGGTTCGTCACGGCAACTTGAGTCAGGAAACTCAGGACAAGATCACCGAGAAAGCTGAAAAGTTGCGCCGTTTCTTTGATCGGTTGACGGGGATCAATGTGACCGTCGACCTGGAGCACCGGGATACGCCCCGAGTGGAGGTGCGCGTTTCGGCTGAGCACAGTGAGGGATTTGTGGCTGCGGACGAGGCGGGCAATGTGCTCGCTGCGCTGGATAGCGTGCTCCACAAGTTGGAGCGTCAGCTGCGCAAACACAAGGAAAAACTCACCGGCCATCGCGCCACGGGGCTGAAACATTTGGATCCTGGCGCGGAAATCGATCCCGAGGCGAGTTGAGCAACTCGTCGGCGAGCGTGCGGCTGGCAACATATCAGAGGACATCGCAAATGAAGTTTGGTGAATTCATCAAGGGCGACGCCATTCGCGCCAATCTCGAGTCCTACGAGAAGGACGCCGTCATCGAAGAACTCGTCGGCGCCCTGGTCGACTCAGGCGCTATTCCGGTGGATGAGCGCGAGAGCATCATCGGCGCGATTATGAAACGCGAAGAGCTGGGCAGCACGGGAATCGGCCGGGGCGTGGCCGTTCCACATACAAAGCACCCCAGCGTCGATCTGCTCGTGGGTACAGTGGGAGTCAGCGCCGAAGGACTCGACTTCAAAAGTTTGGACGGCGAGAAAGTACAGCTGTTCTTTCTCTTGATCTCCCCGCCCGATCGTCCCGGAGACCACTTGCGGGCGTTGGAAAACATCTCTCGACAACTCAAAGACGACACGTTCTGCAGGTTCCTCAAGCAGTCAAAAACGGCAGACGACATCAAGCAGTTGCTGGATGAAGCTGACGAGGGCCAGTTCGGCGGATAACCGATTCGGGCGACCGAGTTAACTGACCAGAGCGGCGCGAGCGAATGGGGGGGAAGTGTTGGATGAGCATTCGCGCGGCCCAACCGTAGTGGGCGTTTCGAGATGACTGATCAGACGATTCAACGGCAAGTGACCGTTGGCGTGCCAGAGGGGCTGCACCTGCGGCCGGCTGACGCGTTCGTATCGCTAGCCAAATCGTTCGCCGCCCAGATTGAGGTCCAAAACAAAGATGTGACGGCGGACGGGAAGAGCATCTTGGAGTTGATCGCGCTGGCCGCCGCCCACGGAGCCGAATTGACAATCAGCGCCACGGGCTCGGACGCCCAAGCGGCCGTCGACGGGCTGACGTCCCTGGTGGAGCGAAACTTCGACATCATCCGCGACGACGATCCCGCCAACGACTCAGCTTCCACTTGATTTCGCTGAGTCGCGTCATTCGACGTACTGAAAAAGATCATCGCATGCAGATTCTGCAGGGCATCGCCGTTTCACCGGGTGTCGCCATTGGCGAAACGATGGTGATCGACAACGAGGGCTTTCGCATTCCTCGGCGGTTCGTCACGCGCGACGCGGTGGAAGATGAGTTGGAGAGATTTGAGCGCGCGGTGGAGGCGGTCGCCGCCGAAATGGAACGCAGTCGCGACTCGATCACGCAAAAGCTCGGCGCACAGATCGGCGCCATCTTCTCCGCTCATCTGCAAATGCTCCGCGACGACCGTCTGCAGGTTGAGATCGCCGAGATGATTCGCGAGCGGCACTATTCGCCCGAGTATGCGGTGAGTCGAGTTCTTCGCAGCTACGCGAAAGTGTTCGAAGAACTCAACATGCACAACGCGCACGATATTATTGATCTGGAGAAGAGCCTGCTGCGCAATTTGCTCGGTCGGCGGCGAGAAGAACTCTCGCATCTGGCTTCGCCCGTGATCGTGCTCGCCCACAACTTGACGCCCAGCGAAACGGCTCATCTGGATCGCCGCTTCGTGATGGGATTCGTGACCGAAGTGGGCGCCGCCGGCGGTCACACGGCGATCGTCGCCAAGGGGTTGGAGATTCCGGCGGTCGTCGGCACCGGCCGCTTCCTCACCGATGTCTCGGGCGGCGATCTGGTGATCGTCGACGGAGATCAGGGTCGCGTCATCCTGCAACCCGACGAGGAAACGATCGCTCGCTACCGCCATGAGGTGGAAGAACACCGGTCGTTGGCCGCGCGGCTCGACGAACTGCGCGACCTGCCGGCGAAAACGGCGGATGGCGCGAGCGTCCAGCTGTGGGGAAACATCGAGTTCCCCCACGAGGCGACTGCTTGCGTCGATCGGGGCGCGGACGGTATCGGACTCTACCGCACCGAGTTTCTCTATCTGGGTGAGGACGAGGAGCCGACCGAACAACACCATTTCGACGCCTACTCCGAAGTCGTCAAAGTGATGAAGGGACGGCCGGTCGTCTTCCGCACGCTCGATCTGGGAGCGGACAAGATCGACACGGGCGGATTGGTCGATGAAGAGAAGAACCCGTTCTTGGGGCTGCGCAGTATCCGGCTGTCGCTGAGGAACCCTCCCCTGTTCCGCACCCAGTTGCGCGCCATGCTTCGCGCCAGCTCCGTCGGCGACGTGAGAATCATGTTTCCGATGATCACCACGCTGCAGGAATTGCGGCAAGCGAAAATGATCTTGGCCGATGTGATGGAGGACCTCGACGAGGCCGGTGTGCCGTTCAACCGCGAATTGCCCGTGGGCATGATGGTGGAAGTCCCGGCCGCGGTCACCATGCTCGACCACTTCGTCAAGGAGGTCGACTTTATCAGCATCGGCACGAACGACCTGATTCAATTCGCTCTGGCGGTGGACCGCAGCAATCCCGATGTGGCTCACCTCTACCACCACACCGATCCGGCCGTCTTGCGGATGATTGCGGCAGCCATCGATGTGGCGCGCGAGGCCGAGGTCCCGGTCAGCCTTTGCGGGCAGATGAGCGGCAATGCTTCGTGCACTATGTTGTTGCTTGGACTCGGGTTACATACGCTCAGCGCTCCCAGCAGCGCGGTGCCTGAGATCAAGAAGATCTGCCGTTCTGTGACGCTGGATCACTGTAAATCTGTCGCTCAACGAGCAATGTCGATGGACAACGCACGGGAAATCGACAAGTATCTTCAGGAGGAACTTAAGCGCGTCGCCCCCGAATTGGTCGTTTCCTGACCTAGATCCGACAACTCAATCTGGGCCGCGCGGGCTGGGAGCCGTTCGTGAAAATGTCACATCAAACAGTTTTTTAACGTGTATCAACGCGGCTGTTCGAAGCCCTCTGGCGGGTTCGTCTGTCGCGGCGATTTTAGGAACACAGGAGACTCCGAGTCTCTGGTGAATTGTCGATGATTCGACAACGTGTACGCATACGATTTCGCAAAGAGGGCGACTTAAGGCTGATCAGCCACCGTGATCTGGTGCGCGTGTGGGAGCGCCTATTTCGGCGCGCCGGCGTGCAGTTGAGCATGAGCGAGGGGTTCCACCCCAAGGCGCGGATGACGTTTCCTTCCGCTTTGGGATTGGGTATCGCTGGACTCAACGAGGTCATGGAGGTCGAACTGGCGGAACTGGCGGACGCGGACGAATTGCTACAGCGTTTTCGAGCTCTGGCTCCAGCCGGGCTCGAAATCCTCAACCTCCGTCTGCTGGAGACGGGGGAGAAGAAAGCGCGCATCGCGCGGTTTGACTACACCATTGAGGTGCCGCCAACGCGCCGCGACAACGTCCGTCTCGCCATCGAATCGCTAATGTCCAAAACAACGCACTTGATTGAACGCGAGGGGCGCCGCGAACCGCTCGACCTGCGAGCCGGTGTCGAACGAATCGCGCTGCACGACGAGCTGCTGATGTTTCAGCTGCCCGCCGGCGCGACCGGCCGCTCCGTCAGCGTTCGACCCCGCGAAGTGCTCACTGCGCTGGACTTGGGCGACCTGGAGACCCAGGGCTTTTTTTTGAGCCGCACAAACGTGGAGCTCGCTTCATGATGGGTCCCGCCAATCGACGCGCCGTGCCGATCGCCGACCGCCGCCCGCGGTCCTTAGCACTGGAAAGTAAAATAGATGAAAAAGGAAATGTTGATCAACGTATCGCAGCCGGAGGAATGCCGGATCGCGATCGTTGAAGACGGCCAGCTGGAAGAACTCTATATCGAGCGAGCAAGTCAAGACAATTACGTTGGCAACATCTACAAGGGTAAGGTTGTCAATCTGGAACCGAGCATCCAAGCGGCCTTTGTCGACTTCGGTGTCGGCCGCAATGGCTTTCTCCACATCAGCGATGTCGAGCCGCAGTATTTTCGGCAGGGCGGTTACGACCCGGCCGAAGTCATGGCCGGCGCCGAGGAAGACGACAAACGCCGTGGCCGACGACGACCAGCCGGCAGTCGTCCGCGTATTAAGCCTCCCATTCAAGAGATCTTCAGACGCGGCGATGAAGTCCTCGTGCAGGTCATCAAGGAAGGGATCGGCACCAAGGGCCCCACGCTCTCCACGTACATCAGCATCCCCGGCCGCTACCTCGTGCTCATGCCCGCGCTGGGGCGAGTTGGCGTGTCGCGGAAAATTGAGGACGACGACGAACGCCGCAAACTGCGCGGTACGCTGCTCGATCTGAATCCCCCCAAAGGACTCGGCTTCATCGTCCGCACCGCGGGAGCCGGTAAGAATCGTCGCGAACTGTCGCGCGATATGGCCTACCTGCTGCGGCTCTGGAAAGTGATCGTCCGCCGCGTCAAGAACGAGCCCGCGCCGGTCGACATCTACGAAGAAAGCGACATGATCATCCGCACCATCCGCGATATCTTCTCGGCGGATGTCGATTCGATCTACATCGATGAGGAAGCGGCTCACAAGCGAGCCAATGAATTCCTCCAACTCGTCATGCCGCGGTTTGAAGACCGCTTGCACCGGTACGAGGGCAAAGAGCCGCTCTTCCACAAGTACAACCTGGAGCAGGAAATCGCTCGCATCCACCAGCGCGAAGTGCCGCTGGGGAGCGGCGGATCGATCGTCATCGACCCCACCGAAGCGCTGGTCGCCATCGATGTGAATAGCGGAAACTTCCGCGCCGACGATAATGCCGAGGAAACCGCCTACCGCCTGAACCTGGCCGCCGCCAAAGAGATCGCCCGGCAACTGAGACTGCGGGATCTGGGTGGCGTGATCGTCAACGACTTTATCGACATGCGGCGCGAGAAACACCGCCGCGGTGTCGAACGATCGCTCCGCGACGCCATGAAACGCGACCGAGCTCGCACCAAGATCCTCCGCACCAGTCCCTTTGGTCTGGTCGAAATGACTCGCCAACGCGTCCGACCAAGTCTCAAACGGAGCGTCTACGACGATTGCCCGTGCTGCGAAGGACGCGGTCTGGTCAAAACGGCCGAGAGCATGTCGATCGAAGTGATTCGCGTCATCATGCTCGCCAGCCAACGCAGCGGCGTCGTCCGCGTAACAGTTCGCGTCAACGACCAAGTGGCCACCTACCTGAACAACAAGAAACGCAAGGAAATCGCCCGCCTCGAAGATAGCGGCATCGATATTCAAGTGCTCGGCAACGAGAGTCTCTTCCCCGAACACTTGGAACTCGACTGCCGCGACGCGAATGACCGCGAACTCACCGTGACCTACTGAGGCCGAACAGGGGTCGACGGTGCTTCGAGCAAGGGATAAACTGGGAGTTTCCCTGCATTCCGGGCCCCCCAACGGAACCTCACTTCCCCCATTGAGTGACCTATGTACGCGATTATTTCCGACGGCGGACGACAGTATCGAGTCGAAGGCGGACAGGAACTGTCGGTCGACTACCGCGATGTGAGTGCAGGCGATGAGATCGTCTTTGATCACGTTCTGGCCGTCTCCAGCGACGCCGGCGTCCAGCTCGGAAAACCAACCGTCGACGGGGCCAGCGTCACCGCCGAGGTGCTCGGGGTCGACCGTGGACCGAAGTTGTTCGTGCAGAAATTCCGCAAGCGGAAAAATTCCAAACGCCGCACCGGACACCGGCAACTCTACACCCGGGTCGTCATCCGCGGCATCGCCAGTTAGCGATCACCGATCATCAAAAGATCCGACCGACCTGACCGATTGAAAAAAATTTTGCGGGCAGCGAAAAATGCCCTCATCTGGTCGAATCGCGGGTGAATTTCTCAACTGGTTTTGTCTCAATGAGTTGCGACGACCAGCGCCGAAGATCCGCGACTGAACGACGGCCGGGCAACTCGCCATAACCCAGCTTCCGATCGCAATTTACGTCGGAGTCCAGGGTCGTGATTGACGAGTGAAGACAAAAGTGTAAACTCTGACTCCTCACGCTAAATGTTGTGGTGGCCGCCGCTGCTACTACAATATCTAGGGGTTCGCCGCGTTATCTAGCTTCGGCCTTTTCTGTATCTTCACAGGCCAAAAGACTCAAGTCGAAGCCGAATTACGCCGTTGCTACTCCGTAGTGAACTTATGTATACATAGAGGGCCTATCTCTCATCATTTCCCGCCACATCTGGAGGATGCACGGATGGCAAGCGTCGGCATGGAACAGCAACCCAAGTCCAACTCTGATCGCCTCGAAGGGATCGAGCAGGGCATTCAAATCGAGAGTCACTTCTGCCCCACGGACAAGGACGTTTTCGAAACGGTCGAGTGGGAAGTGCGGGAAGCGGCCATCAAGGACGAGCATGGTGAGGCGCTCTTTGAGCAGACCGACTGTGAGATTCCCGCCTCGTGGAGCCAGCTGGCGACCAACGTCGTGGTCAGCAAGTACTTCTACGGTGAAGTGGGGACGGAGGAGCGGGAGACAAGCGTCCGGCAGGTGATTCACCGGGTCTGCCGGACGATCGCCGACTGGGGGATCGAAGACGGCTATTTTGGATCGGCGGATGACGGCGAGCGGTTCTACCGCGAACTGGCGTGGCTATGCCTGCATCAGTACGGCGCGTTCAATTCACCTGTCTGGTTCAACGTCGGGCTCTACCACCAATACCAGGTGGAAGGCGCCAAGTGCAATTGGCGGTGGGATCCGGAAGCTCAGACCGTGCTGCAACCGGAGAACCCTTATGAGTTCCCGCAGGGGTCGGCGTGTTTCATCCAGAGCGTGGATGACAACATGGAAGACATCATGCGGTTAGCGACGAGTGAGGCGATGTTGTTCAAGTTCGGTTCGGGAACGGGCACGGACTTGTCGACAATTCGTTCGGAGCGGGAGAAGTTATCGGGTGGCGGCAAGCCATCTGGACCGCTGTCGTTCATGCGGGTCTACGACCAGATCGCCGCCGTCGTGAAGTCCGGCGGCAAGACGCGTCGCGCAGCCAAGATGCAGTCTTTGAAGGTGTGGCACCCGGACATTCTCGAGTTCATCGAGTGCAAATGGAAAGAGGAGCGCAAAGCTCATGTGCTCATCGAAAAGGGCGGTTACGAGTCGAACTTCAATGGCGAAGCCTACAGCTCGATTCTCTTCCAGAACGCCAACTTGTCGGTGCGTGTCACGGATGAGTTTATGGAGACGGTCGACAAGGGCGGTCAGTGGGCGACTCGATGGGTAACCGATTCCGATCAAGAAGGGCCGACTTACGAAGCGACCGAGTTGCTCAAGCGGATGGCTGAATGCGCTTGGCAGTGCGGCGATCCGGGCGTGCAGTACGACACGACGATCAATCGTTGGCACACATGCCCGAACTCGGGCCGCATCAACGCCAGCAATCCGTGTTCGGAATACATGTTCCTGGACGACACGGCTTGCAATTTGGCCAGCATCAATCTGATGAAGTTCCGGGGCAACGACCAGTTTGACGCGGACGGTTTTCAGACCGCTTGCCGGCTGTTCTTCATCGCTCAGGAGATTCTGGTTGATCACGCGAGTTATCCGACGGCCGACATCGCTCACAACAGTCATCTGTTCCGCCCGCTCGGACTCGGCTATTCGAATCTGGGCAGCGTGATCATGGCCAGCGGATTGGCGTACGATTCGGACGAGGCTTACGGCCTGTGCGGCAGCATCACAGCATTGCTGCACGGAGCGGCGAATCTGACGAGTGTCGAATTGGCCGGCGCCGTCGGATCGTTCAAAGGTTATTCGTCCAACCGCCAACCGTTCCTGCGAGTGATGCAAATGCATCGCGACGCGGTGGAGGACATCAACGACGCGAGCCCGAGGTATCTCAAAGTCGCCGCTCGCCAACTGTGGGACAACGTCCTCGAGTTGGGGCGGACGTATGGATTCCGCAATGCTCAGTCGACGGTGTTGGCGCCGACGGGCACGATCAGCTTCATGATGGACTGCGACACGACCGGCATTGAGCCCGACATCGCGTTGGTGAAATACAAGCAACTGGCGGGTGGCGGGATGCTGAAGATCGTCAACCAGACCGCCCCGCTCGGTCTCAAGAAATTGGGTTACGACGAGCATCAGATTGAAGACATCGTCGCATTCATCGACGAGAACGACACGGTCGAAGGCGCTCCTCACTTGAGCGACGATCATTTGTCCGTGTTCGACTGCGCGTTCAAGCCGGCCAACGGCGTTCGCAGCATCGCCTGGAAGGCTCACGCCCGGATGATGGCGGCCGCGCAGCCGTTCCTTTCCGGAGCTATCTCCAAAACCGTCAATATGCCGACGGAGACGACGCCCGAGGAGATCGCCGATGCTTATTCCTGGGGTTGGAAGCTCGGCCTCAAAGCGCTCGCCATCTATCGCGACGGCTCCAAACAGAGCCAGCCGCTGAACACCAAGACGGACGGCGAGAAGAAAGAAGAGGAAGGCAAGAGCAAGAAGCGGCGACCGCTCCGCGAGCGGCTGCCCGACACGCGCAATTCAATCACTCACAAATTCAACGTGGCTGGTCACGAAGGCTACATCAACGTCGGTCTCTATCCCGATGGTCGACCGGGTGAATTGTTCATCACCATGGCGAAAGAGGGGAGCACGATTGGCGGGCTGATGGACTCGTTTGGCACGGCCATTTCGATGAGCCTGCAGTATCGAGTTCCGCTCGAAGTGCTGGTCAACAAGTTCTCACACACTCGCTTCGAGCCTCAAGGGCATACCACCAACCCGGACATTCGCGTCGCCAAGAGCGTCGTCGATTACATCTTTCGCTGGTTGGGAGTCACGTTCCTGCCTGGCTTCCGCGAAGCCAATGGGCTGCCTCCGCAGGAGAAGCCTAGCGAGCACGTGCTGCCCGCCGCGAAAGCCGAGCCGCCGGCGGCCGAAAGCAACGGCCACGCGAACGGCGAACCCGCCAGTGGCTCGGCGGCCCCCCCCGCCAACGGAGCCGCCGCGACGAACGGCAACGGCAAAACGCACGCAGAGCACGACGTCGAAGCCGATCTGCGGGCAATCATCAAAGATCGCAACGACCAGTCGAAGGAATTCCAGACTGACGCTCCCAGTTGCGACAACTGTGGCAACCTCACCATTCGAAATGGCAATTGTTATTTGTGCCACAACTGCGGCAATAGCATGGGGTGCTCCTAGTTCGTAGTGAGATGCTCCAGAGTTCCCTCGCGCGCGTCGAGATTCGCCAGAATTCGCGCGTAGTGGAATTCGCCAGAATTCCTCGCGCGCATCGAGATTCGCCAGAATTCCTCGCGCGCATCGAGATTCGCGCGAGCGGGATTCGCCAGGATTCCCTGTTAGCTATTGGGTCTGCCTGCGACTTTACGAAGAAGTCGCGACACCGCGAATCGAACAGGGAATTCTGGCGAATTCCACTACGGACATCTTGAACAGGGAATTCTGGCGAATTCCACTACGGACATCTTGCCACCTTGCCAGAACATCTTGCTAGAAGAGTGCGATGCTGGCGGTGAATCCGTGTACGAAATTGCCGCCCCCAATGGGGCCGATTTCACCTTGAGCAAACATGCCGGCGACGGGAATGTCGCCCCAGCGATTGAGTATCGCCGCCGCGTCGTGATGGGGCTCCTGAAAGAGTCGAGTTCCTCGTCCGTTGCAGGTGAAGACGAGCGCCGATTGGGGCGGGTCGTCCACGCGAGCCAGCAATTCTCGCAGTTCGCCGTCCGCCGTCTCGGCGTCGCGGACGTGAAACTGAACGGTCTGACCCGGTCGAAAATAGTCGCCGACGGTGAGTCCGCCCGTGCTGGGATCGACACCGACAACATTGCGAACGAGGAAGTCGCCCTGCGAGAATTCGTCTTGGTATTCGCTGACCACGCGGCCCAAGTGGATTCCTTGTTGAGCTTGTTCTTTCTCGCGATTGGCAAGCGAGTTGAAGACGTCCTGCAGACGCTTGACCGCCTGCTCGCCACCCAACTCAATGATCGTGTTGCGCTCGGCTTTCGTGATCACGAAGTGCCGGCCGACGGGTCGGCAGCCCTGCGAAACGACCGCGCGGGGCGCAGACTGTCCGTCGACGACGACGGCGACCGCGCCGGTGCTGGTCACGTCAGTTCCACAGAGCAGCCGATTCATGCCGGGCGAAAAACCCGCGCTGGCCATGCCGCCAATGACTTGTGTGCTGGGATGGTCCTGATTGAACTGAGCGAGCAGGACGTCGGCGGCGAAACTAAAAGGATCGGCCAACATGAGCACCGTCGCCGAGTCGGGCCACTGGTCGATCAACTCGTCCGACCAGCCGCTCGTGAGCGCGCCATCGGGGGTGTTCTCCATGGTCAAACGGGCGAGCCGCCAGCGGGTTTGGGGAGTTCGGGCGGCCCATACGGAAAGCGCCGCACCCTCCTCGACCTCGCGGCCCACGCCGACAATCGACTCCGCCGTGCAGCCCAACAGTTGATTCGTCTGCAATTGCTCGCATAGCCCTGAGGCGATCGACTGCGCGGCGGGAACGTGGTCGGCCGCCAGAAACGCCCAGACGATGTCCGGCGGACCTCCCAGGCAACTTCGAATCCGTTCGCTGACTTCCGCGACCGCTCGCGAAGAATCAACTTCCGTGCTCAACGCCGCGGCGAACATTTCTGGTGAGTACTCCGAGTTGTGGCGGTAAGAAAGCGGCAAAAAAGCCCACGCGAGCGCGACATGATACATGTTCGTTACACGCGCGGCCATGGTCGATGGCGATCATGATACCTACAGTTGCAACCGGAGCCACGCAAGATACGCGGCGCCGCTTGGCTGCCGACTGGCTGCCGACTGGCTGCTCAGTTTCCATGTCCAATCGGCATCCGCCAATCGTCATTCCAAACAACTCGGCCTCGCGCGAACGGAGCCCGTCATGAAGAAACGTTGGATCTGCTTCGCCATCGGCATTGCGGCCGCAACCTGGTTTGCGCATCGCGCTCATCTAGAGGCCGTTCACTCGCTCTCGCCAACGGACTCCGCGCTCGTCGATTCGCCGCCCGTCGCCCGCGGCGTTCTGTTGGCGGAGATCCCTCACGCGCATCAGTTGCCCGATTTCTGTGGCGAAGCTTGCGCCGTGATGCAATTGCAACACCTCGGATTCTCCTACCGTCAAGAAGACGTGTTCGACGTGTCGGGCGTTGATCCGCTCGAAGCGCGGGGCTGTTACACGGCGGATTTGGCGCGGTCGCTGCGGCGCATCGGGTTCCAAATCGGTCCGACTTGGCGGTACTCGACGCGGGGCGACGGCCGAGAGCTTCAGCGGCAGTTCGTTCAGCTGCTCGATCAACTCGACGCCGGCTGGCCATCGATTGTCTGCATGCGCTACGACGATCGAGAAAGTTCTCCTGCGCACTTCCGCCTGGTCGTCGGCTACGACGTTGAGACCGACGAGGTGATCTACCATGAACCGGCGCGGGCTGACGGAGCTTTTCTCCGCCTGCCGCGCAGTCGATTCCTGGCGCTTTGGCCTCTCGACGCCGAGCGGAATCAGTCACTGATCGTTCGCATGACAATGCGCCCCGCCAAAATCGAACCGCCGCCCAGTCAACGCGGGTTGGGCGACGCCGAGTACGCGCAACACATCATGCGGCTAAAACGCCGCATTCCGTCGGAGGACTTCCATATCGTGTTGGAGAGACCATTCGTCATCGTCGGCGATCAGTCGCTCAGCCAGGTGCAGCGCCACGCGAAAGGGACAGTGGCGTGGTCGGTCCGATTGTTGAAGCAGGATTACTTCTCGCGCGATCCCCGCCGCATCCTCGACATCTGGCTATTTCGGGACAAGGAGAGTTACGAGAAGCACGCGCTGGAGATCTTCGGCGACGAACCGACAACGCCCTACGGCTATTACTCCCGCCGGCATGGAGCGTTGATCATGAACATCGCCACGGGCGGCGGCACGCTCGTACATGAAATCGTACACCCCTTCATGGCAACCAACTTCCCGCGATGCCCATCGTGGTTCAACGAAGGCTTGGCGTCCCTCTACGAACATTGCAGCGAGCGCAACGGGTCGTTATGGGGCGGCGTCAATTGGCGGCTGCGCAACCTGCAAGCCAAGATTGGCGCCGATGAGCTGTCGACAACTGAGTCCCTGTGCGCCACCTCAACTCGCGAATTCTACGGCGACTCGGGCGACAATTACGCGCAGGCTCGGTACTTGTGCCACTACCTTCAGCACCGAGGCAAGCTGATTGAGTTTTTTCATCGGTTCCGCCGCGACGCCGACTCCGATCCGACGGGCTGGCGGACGCTGCAAAAGGTCTTGGAAATCGAAGATCCAGACCAGTTCGAAAAGACGTGGCGAGACTACGTAATGCGGTTGCGCCCTTGAACCTCGCCACGTCGACCGAGTCTCCGGATCGGGCGCTTTGGCGAGAATCTTTTCCGTTGCCGATCGGCTCGGCCATCCGATATACTCGTTGCATGGGGTTCTGTTTCGGAGAAAGAGCCATGTGGCGGAATCTGTTTTTGACATGTTCCCTGATCGGGGTCGCATCTCCTCTGTTTGCGCAGGGCGGTGCCGTGCAACTCCCCACGTTTGACATCTTCACGGTCAGCACCACCGTATCGGTTCCGGATCGAGGCGCGATCTCGCTCGGCGGCGTCAGCCGGCTCGCCGAAGGCAGCACGTCGAGAGGCGTACCCATCTTCGGGAAGCTTCCGGGACTGAGCCGTTTGGCGAAGAACAAGGGCATCGGCCGCGAAGCTAGCCGCCGTGGTCTGTCGGTTCACGCCACGATCATCTCGTTGAGTGAAATGGAAGAGGAGTTGTTTGGAACGGGGTCGAGTGCGACGGCGGCGACCGATGCGTTCGCCCTCGCCCGCGCAGCCGACTTGGCCAGGCACATGACTTCCGCACCGTTGACATTGACCAGCTCACTCCCGTCTTCAACGTCCACGCCAGCGTTGCGGCTGGGACCCAACACGTCCGCCAGCGTGAAGTCGATCAAAGCGGCTCGCGCAGCGGCGAAGAGCCAGACACAACAAGAGGCGCTGGCGATCTACCAAAAGGCCGTCAAGGCTCAGCGAGCCGGTCGCACGGGAGCTGCCAAGATCTACTTCCAAATGGCCGCCCGCCGCGGCGATGAAGCGATGAAGAAACAAGTCGCCGCGCACCTCGATGAAATCGCTCAGCAAGCCAACAGGCCGCCGGCCAAAGCGACCAGCCCGTAAGAGATGATCGGTCCCGATCTCGATAGATCCATCATCCATCGGATCGGATCCAAGTGGCGCGGGTGGGAGTCGAACCCACAAAATCACCAAGGTTTGAGCTTGGCCGCTTTGCCAGATTGCGCACCGCGCCGTGTTCGTCAGTACCCAGAGCAGGATTCGAACCCGCAGACCCTCGGGTTTAAACCGAGGCCGCTCTACCTGTTGGCGTATCTGGGCGAAGTATGGGAAACGCGAGGAGTAAAGCCGAACCGGCGGCCAACGGACTAGCCGTGTGACTCGCCGATTCGGACCTTCCCGAAGTGCCCTGCGGGAATCGAACCCGCCTATTCAGGTTGGAAGCCTGACGCCTCAGCCGATCGGCCAAGGGCACGCGTTGAAGCAACGTCTACTGATTGGGGATTGGCTGCCGCCGCGCAGCGAGGCGCGTGCTGCGTCGGCGGCGAGCGACTCGCCTCTGGCCATAAAAAAAGCCCCGGCGTCGTCGCGCCGGGGCTAGGCCTTGGTCGGCTCTTCTCCGGCTCAACAACGCAATCGCTCAACGCCAAGTCCCCATAACTCGGACCCGCGGGATAAACCGATTCGCAGCGGTAAAGTCGACAACTGCATTGTTTGGCTCTTTCACTGTCGCTGCTGGAAAGCATCCGATACTGAAGTGATAGAGCTGATGTGGTCGTCGAGGTTCGCGGATCGGCGGCGGTTTTTAGCTGTCGAGTTTTCGCTTTTCCTCGGCCTTGCGGGCTTTGTATTCAGCGATCACCGCGCCGGGATCGTCCTCAAAATACTCGCGACAGCCGCCGCAGCAGACGTAATAAGTCCGGCCTTCGTACTTGACGGGAATGGCCGCCTTGCCGCCGGTCACGACACATTCAACGTACGTAACGCCCTTGCCGAAGTTGCTTCCTTCGCGCGTGTAACCGACCTCCGACATGCGGCGGTACTGATCGGCTCCGACCGATCGCTCGTAGAGCATGACCAGTCGCTTGCCGTTGGCGACGGTGCGAATGGTGATCCGCGCCGGTGCGCTGTTGGCGACCTTGTCGGCCGATAAGACGAGCACACCTTTCTTCAGGTCGCCCAGGTACTTCATTTCTTTTCCATCCACCGTGGTGGCGTCGAGCACATAGGACGAACCCTTGCCTGCGACGGAAGACAACTTGGCCGTTTTGAAGTACTTTCCCTGCTCGACCGAGAACGCCAACGTGGGAGCGTCGCCGGAAAAACTCCACTTCCACTCCGACTTCTCCAGCCACGCGCCGCGGCGCGATCCGCGCTGCAATTGACCGACTCCTTTCCAGGAACCGACATACGTCTGAAGTTTGGTCAAAGCCTGTTTGGCGTTCTCATGATTGAAATTCGCCCCGAGGAAACCGAGGGCGACCGACGCTAGCAGAATCGATGTAACTCGTCTCATCGTCGTTCACTCCGAGCACGGCCAGTTCTCCCCAGTATACCGCCAACCCCTGGTGAGTTGTGAGGTTTCGACTTCGGCCGAGTCGACGCCGGCGGCGGCGAGGTCGCTGCCGTTAACTCCGCGCCCCCGCTGCGGTTGAACGGTGCCAGGAGAACGTCATGACCGAGAAATCAAGCCGAGCACCTTGGATCGCCTGGACGCCGGCGATCACGACCACGGGAGCCGCGTTCTGGTTCTCGCGAGCTCTACCGGAATGGCTAGCCATGTGGGCGTTGGCCGCCGGGATGTATTTCGGCTTCAAGCTGATGACGCTCCGCGACTTCACCGCGCGAGTCTCTTCAGCGGACAGTTTGCGGCGAGCTTGGGAGTATACGCTGCTGTGGCCGGGAATGGACTTGAACGCCTTCTTTCGGCGAGTGACTGACGGTCCGCAGCGTCGCGAATGGGTGCTCACCCTGCTCCAGACAGGACTAGGCGCCGCGCTGCTGGTGTTGGCTGATCGCCTGGTCAGCCACAGTCGAATCGCGGCCGGCTGGTGCGCGATGGCGGGAATCCTGTTGGTGTTGCATTGCGGATTGATCCGTCTGCTCGCACTTGCCTGGCGGCGCCTGGGCGCCGACGTCGCGCCGATCATGAATCGACCCGCCGCCGCGCGCACCATCAGCGAATTCTGGAGTCGGCGTTGGAACCTGGCGTTTCGCGACCTGGCTCACCGGTTCGTCTTTCGCCCGGCCGTCCGTCGCTGCGGCGCGCGGTGGGCGACCGCGTTCGTGTTTCTGTTCTCCGGTGTTGTCCACGAGCTGGGAGTCTCTCTGCCGGCGCGCGGCGGCTGGGGATTGCCGACTCTTTACTTCTCAATTCAAGGAGCGGCAGTGCTGCTGCAACACAGCGACCGCGGTCGCCGTTGGGCGCTCGACCGTGGTGTTACCGGTCGCGCCTTCGCTTGGCTGGTCGTCGTCGCGCCGGTCGGATTGCTGTTTCACACTCGATTCATTGAACGCGTTGTATTGCCGTTTCTAGCTGCTGTGATGGGAGTATTTCGATGAACGTCAGCACAGACCTGCTTGCTCAGCAACACGCGCACGGACTCGTCGCAATCGACGCAAATGTCAAAGACGGCTCCATCCAGATTCAAGATGCGATAGGCTTCGCGAACTGTGTCGCGCATTCCACACAGAGCCAATCGGCCGCCGTTCTGGATCAGGCGTTTCTTCGCCCGCAGCAGTGAATTGATCACTGCGGTTGAACATTGCTGGACTGCCGTAAAATCAATGGCGATGGCAGCGGAGCCGCGGTCTTCAAGGAACTCCATCAGCTCGCCTTCGAACTCAGTCAGAACGTCGGCGTCGAACAGTCGAGCGTCGCTGAGTTCAAGAACGAACACACCCTCAACCTGGCGATGAACAAAGTGTTTTTGACCGGCCATCGAAGCGCGTACTCGTCTCTGTTGTGGCTCAACAACTCTCAGTCTTCTGGTCCACGGCCGCGGACGGGCTCCACGGGTTGTCCCAATCTCCCCAGCGCTCTAGATACGCTGCGAAGACAGCCCGTTGATCAACTCGCTCTTCCAACCACTGGCGAGTTGAATTGACGAGTTCCTTTTCTCGTTCCAGCGGCAGGCGTCCCAGCATCACGCTCGCGCGGAGAAAGACAAAATAGGTGTCGAGCACGTCACATCGGCAATAGTCATTGATGTCGGCGAGCCGGTCTTCGTCGTAAAGGTCCTGGACCATGTAGCCCTGAACGTCCATTTTGCCGGGCTTGCCCAGCAAGTGAGCGGCCAGATTCAGCCCGCCCGTGAAGCGAGAGGCTCCGTAATTGGTCAGCAGGTCGTGAAGATCGAGATGCGAGTCAATGTTGTAACGGTTGCGCGGCTGCTCATACGTGCGGCCGACGAGGTCGAACCACTCGGGAAGTTCGACGCCGTACCGGAAGGCGGCCAGTTCCATCAACGGCATGTCGAACGTGCGGCCATTGAAACTCACCAATGTCGGCTGACGATACGCCGACCAACCCTTCCAAAATGTCTGGGTGATGATGTGCGAACGGTAGTCCGGCTCGTCCAGCGCGACGAGATCGACGAGTTGGAAGTCGGAGCGGACCTTACCGACGACGACGGAAACGGGAACTTGAAACGTATACGGAACGAAATCCGAGCCGTACTTTTCCATCAACTCCGCGCGGTACCGAGTCACGGCTTCTTCCGGCTCGAGTCCCTCTCCCGGATACCGCAACGCGGAAACCAGCCGGCCGTCGGCGACGCTCTCGACATCAAAAACGAAGTAACGAATATCGTCCGGGCTCATCCCTCGCCCCCTTTCCAGCGACGATTGCCTGCGGCATGATGCCACGAATCCGATCTCGCAGTCACCCGCGTGCTCAATATGAGCCACCGTCCGATCGGCGGCAACCACCCCGTACCCGCCAGCGGACGCGGGAAGACGCCCAGAACGTCGGACGCGGTCAAACAATTGTCAGTGGCGGAAGGATTCAACGTGGACAAAGAGCGATTGCTGGATCGATTCTTGCGCTATGTGCGAGTGGAGACGACCGCCGACGAAGACGTCGGTGATTATCCGAGCACGCCGGGACAAATCGATTTGGGCCGCGCCATCGCCGACGAGCTGCGGGCGATCGGAGCCGCCGATGTTGAGCACGATGAATTCGGCTTGGTCTGGGCGACCGTCCCCGCCACCAACGGAAAGTCGGGCCCCGTCGTGGCCTTCAACGCTCACCTCGATACCTCACCGGAAACCAGCGGCGCCAACGTTCAACCACAAGTTATCCGCGAGTTCCCGGGTGGCGACATCCGACTGCCCGCGGCCGACCTCGCCATTTCCGTGGCCGACAACCCCGAGTTGCATGACTTGGTCGGCGCGACCTTGATCACGACCGATGGTACGACACTCCTTGGCGGCGACGACAAAGCGGGCGTCGCCGTCATTGTCGAGATGGCTCGTCACCTGCTCGAAAACCCCGACATCCTCCATGGACCGGTTCGTATCTTGTTCACCTGTGACGAAGAGATCGGCCGCGGTGTGAACCACGTCGATCTCGACAAACTCGCGGCGACCGCTTGCTACACTCTCGATGGCGGCGGCGCAGGCGATCTGGACGTGGAAACGTTCTCGGCCGATGTCGCCCATGTCCGCATTCAAGGCGTCAACATCCACCCGTCGATCGCCAAAGACCGCATGGTCAACGCGATTCGCGTCGCCGGGGTCTTTCTGAGTCGCCTGCCGCTCGATCAACTCGCTCCAGAAAAAACGTGCGGACGAGACGGATTCGTTCACCCATACGTCATGGAAGGGGGAGTCGCCGAGGTCGACATTCGGGTTCTGCTGCGCGATTTCGACACTGCCGCGCTGCGCGACCAAGAGCTGCTGCTGCGAAATCTGGCCGCTGATGTGGCAAGCGGTTTTCCCGGTTGCCGAATCGAAATCGATGTCACCCGCCAGTACCGCAATATGGCGGACTGGTTGAGCAAAGAGCCCCGCGCGGTCGCACTTGCCGTCGACGCACACGCCAACCTCAATCGCCACGTCAATCAGACGATTGTCCGCGGCGGAACCGATGGCTCACAATTGACCGAGATGGGGCTCCCCACGCCCAACCTGTCAACCGGCCAGCACAATCCGCATTCGCCACTCGAGTGGGCGTGCCTCGACGAAATGCAATCCGCCGTTGAAGTGATCGTCGAACTCGTGCGAGTCTGGGGCGAGCAACCCGACCCGTCAATCGAATGACGGCAAGACGACGTCGTGCAGCCAATCTCGCCGCAGATCCTTGAGCACGATCAGGAACTTGTCGAGGTTGACGGGTTTGCGGATGAAGTTCTGCACGTGGAATTGCTCGCAGCGATCCCGATCGTGCTCGGCTCCCGAGGCGGTCAGCACAACCACCGCAACGTGCTGCAGCGCCTCATCGGCGCGCAACTCCTGCAACACTGCAAAGCCGTCTTTCTTGGGGAGATTGAGATCGAGCAAGATCAGGTCGGGCGCCGGAGCCTGAGCGAAACGACCCTCGTGTTTGAGAAATTCGATCGTCTCCTGACCGTCGCGGACAAGCGTCATCCGATGCTTGATGCTGCTGCCTTTGAGCGCCTCAATGGTCACCCTGGCGTCCATCAGGTTGTCTTCGACCAACAGAATCTCCATGGGTCGGCCAACAGCCAGACGTGAGAATTCATGTTCATCCAAGACCATCTCGGACCCCCCTGGTGACAAGTTCCTCCACGATTCTAACCGTCATGACCTGACGCCGATACGGCCTCAGTCGCCGACACCCACATCTTCGTTGCACACCGCGATCACCAATTCGTTCTCCCGCGTCTCGTGTCGCGTCAGCTGGTCGTCGAACGACATGAATTTGGCGAGCAACATCTGCCATCGCTGCGCCAATTGCTCGGATCGCCACATCGACTCGGCCAACTCAGACAATCGCGACGCCTGCCGATAGAGCAGCGAGTGCTCGTCGCGCAGCTCAGCGGCGACCTCCGTCAACCAGGGAGCCGCGTCGACCGGGTTTTCGATGTATCCGTACGCGTCCTCGAGAGAAAACCGCAACGCCAGTTGGTCGCGCATCGCACCTAACGAATCGACAAAGAGACGGCGCGAAGTAGCGTCCGAAATGTCGCAGTGGGCGATAACTCGCAACGAACTCAACAGCTCGTTGAGCTCCTCGTGGACCTGTTTGATCTCATCCAGGAAGGCGGCGTTCAAAGACACCGCTTTCGACGAAGTGGCTTTCATCGGTCTTCCTCCCAATTGAAGAATGATAGCGCAGTTGGCGCGTCGAACGCCTATGACAAACCGTTGTCACAACTATTGACTCGTCCGAAGACGAATTGCGCTAGGGAAGACCCAGAAGAGATTTGGTTCTCGCTATCGTCCCGCGCAGGGGCCCGATTTGCAATCTATTTTTCATCCGCCAAGAGAAATGCCCAAATGGCCTAGGGATGCTAGAGTTGCTGGCAACTGTGGAGAACCTGGTGATGACTGTGTCGAAGTGTCGAAGTGGCGGAGTGCCGACGGCGCGCGGGCGAATTCAAACGGCGCCAGATTCCCGCGAAATACGCAGCTTCGCACCACCACCTACTTTACGCCTTCAACTTCGTCGCGCGGAGACGCACAGCAGTGCGTGTGGAGAACAGGTGTGACAATGGGTGACACTGTCAAGTTTCGTCTCGTCGACAATGCGAAACTCATTCATTCGACGCCGGCAGCCGTACGTACAGCCCGCCCGGCTCAGTGTTGGCCGTATCAGTTACAGCGCCCGGGTCGGTGAACGATCCCATGTTCGATGTCGAGAACGACTGGTCGAGAGCGTCGATCGAAATTGCGACGTCGCCAAACTGTTGAACGATGTGATCGCGCATCGTCGTCAACCCGACGACCACGCCGAGACCGATGATCGTCGTCAGCAGAATCACCGAAGCCAAGTTGGCGTTGCCCCGTTCGTCGCGCCATAGATCTCGAATCAGATTCATTTGCTTTACCTCTAGGCAACCTCAACAAGTCCCGCGAATTCGGTTGAGGGATGCGAACTTGAAACGTCACCCTTCGTCGCTGGCCGCGACAGTCACATTAATGCAGGCCGGAGCAGCACCAGCCACGTCCGTCCCGTCGCAAAAATCCGAGAGATCGTCGAACGAACTGCCGGCCGAGGTGAAGCCGCCAACAGTCACGCCGGCGAACGAATAACTGTGGTTGAGCCCGGCGATCGCCAAGCCGATGTCGCCAAACTCCTGCACCAGTTGATCTCGCATTGTCGTCAGCCCGACGATGAGTCCAATCACCAGAATGGTGCTCACCAAGACCAATTCGGAGGAGATGACAAACGCCCGTTCGTCGGACCAGAGTTGTTTCAAGATCTGCATGCGAACGCCTCTTTTCTAACTCGCGGCTTCTTTGTCAGTAGCAGTCTGACCCGCGTCAGTGGGTGGTTTCGATGACTCGTTCGGTTGCCCGCCAGCGGGCTCCTTTTTGGGGTCGTCCAAATCGGCGGAACCATCCGCCGGTTCGGTTGGCTCAGCGTCGGTTGGCTCAGCGTCGGTTTTGGGGAGAGCTTGCTCTTCGGTCGGTTCAACAATGTCGGTCGGGAAACTGCCCCGCCACAGGGCCAGGGCGCGACCAGCGTGTGTTAGATAAGTGTAATTCGAGCGAATCTCTTCGTCCGACATTTCTCCGATCGTTCGCGCCAGCCATTGGCCTGCGCGGATCAGCACCTCGCGCGGCGGATGAACTTCGGCGGGCGCGAACGCCCACCATTCCATCGCATGTCCGGTCGCCAGAATCCTGGACTGGCGTTCACCGCCACTGGCCGCTGGCCGCTGTTTCCCAGTCCAGCCCTGGTCCCAGAATCCGTCGGCCTCCTGGGAGGCGACCAAGCGGGCGGTCGCTTCGTTGAGATGAGCGACGACAGATTGCCGCGCGGCCGTCGAGAGAATGCTCTCCTGCTCATCAATGCGCAAGATCATGGCCAGGGTGTGCAATCGATGATTCCCAAAGCACACACCCTCGCCGTAGGGTTGTCTGGTGATCCGCTGGACGATGTCGTCAAAACTGATGGTCTGCCCTTCCGCGGTGACCCAACTGTCGGTCGGCAAGAACAGGGCGTAGGCGAGAGCCGACCACTCGTACTCGCGTTGGTTCAGTCTAAATCGGTCGAGCGACTCGTTCAGCATCTGGCCCAACGTCATGCGCCGTCCCGCCACGTTCATGACAAACGTGGTCGGCGTACCGATTTCGGCGAGTCCGGCGAGAGTGTGATCGACATGACTCGATGTCGAATCGCCACCTCGGACAAAGACCCTCACGCCGTGTGGTCCGCGCGACAGCAACGGTTGGACGTCATCGCCCCAGACTTTCTGAAACTCGCCGGCGTCGGTGAGGATAGCTCGCATCTCGGAGCCCGACAGGCAGTTCGGATCGGCGAACTTCGCGGACACTCCCCACATTCTCAAGGCGTGATCGATGTGGTTGATCTTGGGTTGATCGCCGCGCAGCTGCGGGCGAAGTTTGTTTAGAACCTCGACTAGTTGCTCGTCTGAAACGATCAGCGGGTTGTCGTGCCGAGGCTCGACGACCAGTGGAAACTCGCGCGACTCGGGAAGCGTCACGCGGGCGTCGATCGTTCGCATGCGGTGCGACGTGGCCGCCATGGCGGCGGACAGCAGGACAACTTGGATGATGACAAAGCCGGTCAGACCGGCGGGCTTCTTGCCGCTTGTTTGATCGCTCATCGATCCACCTCCTCATTCAACCGATCGTCGATGGCCCCGGTTTCGGATTCCGAGTCCTCAACTTCGGTGGTCGGCTCAGTCGCCGGTCGATCGACTCGTCGAAAAATCACTCCGAGGTCGTCTTCGTAGATCTCTCGCCAACTCGCCGAACGCCGGACCAGTCGCACCAACGGCGCCTCGAGTTCCTTGTGCAGGATGATGGTGTCGATTGCGTAGCGGTCTAGGGCGGTGTCCCATCCCGGGCGGGCGTGCGCGACGCGCATGTAGTCTCGCCAAACATGATGGGGAGCCAAGTGGAGAGTGGTTGTCATAAAAACTTGCAACTGGTCAGGGCCATCCCAGACAAGCCAATCACCCCACCACTGTGGCGCCCACACCATTCCCTCCGGGGGATTCTCCCGAAGGAATTTCGTTACACCGAGCGGCGTCCCCCGGCTGTAAATCTGCTGCGGATCTCGCGGTGTGTCACTCAACACGGGCTGACTGATCGGAGACAGAGCGAACGCACACCAAATCGCCAAGCCGCTGAAAAGGGTGTAGGTGAAGCGCGGTTTCTTCCACGCGCCCTCCGGTTGCTCATCATCCGAGTTCGAGTTGGCCGCGGGCTCCGGGATCATCGACTTGAAACTCGGTTCGATGCGCTCCAGCAATTCGCGCATGTGGGGCAACAATGCGAAGGTCAGCATCGGAGCCAGCCAGCCGATCATCCGCACCGTCGGCGCAATCATGACGACGAGGAACAACAAGATGCAGATCTCCGCAGCTCGCACGCGCACGCGACTGTGCCGCCAAACCACCATCGTTAGCAGCATCGCCACGACGAACTGGATTCCTTCAAAGTCTTTTAGACGCAGCGGAAACCACTCCAGCACATCGCGGAGGTTGTCGTTGCCGCCAAAGCGGGCGGTCGCGATCAACAAGTCGACGCCGTAGGGGTTGAGCAACGTGCCGGCAACCGCCAACTCGGTCAGCCAGACCCAGCGGCGGACTTCGCCGTCGTTGATGGTCCGCGCCAGATTCCTCTCCCGCCACAACGTTTCGACAACCGCGCCACAGGCGTGGCAGGCGAGCACGACCAAGCCCACAGCGTAGGAACCGTGCAGGTTGGCCCACAGGCAAAACATGGCGGGTGCCGCAAACCACATCCACCGCGGAAATCCCTCGGCCGACTTGCCAAAAGCGTGGGTCCGCGAACGCCACGGTTCGACTCGAACCAGCATCCAAAACAGCACGGCCATTCCCAACCCGCCGAATATCTCCGGACGAATAATGGCGTGCCGCGTCCATCCAAACAACAGGATCATGATCACGCCGCCCACCGCCAGCGACTTGCGGCCGGAAACGAGATAGAAACACCGGGCGTAAATCAAGTGGCTCGCCAGCACGACCAACGCGAACAAATTGGAGAGAAACTGCGGGCCGCCGAGCCGTTCCGCTCCGGCGAACGACAACTGCGCCAGCCACGCGTTGTTGACAACCGGCATGCCCTTCGCCAGCGGGAGAAACGGATCTTCCTCAACCAACTTGCCGTGATCGATCATCCAGTTGCCGTAGTTGAGATGGCACCAGAGATCGGAGTGATAGAGAGGGATGTAGTTGAGGTACATGAAGAATACGCAGAACCAAGCGCAAACGGCGAAATGCCATTTGTTCAAAACCCAGCGGTCAAGCAATACCGCCTGGAGAGACTCAACTTGAAAGTTCTGCGTCTTGCCTGTTGTCGACACGGCCGTTCCGATCGCGCACCACCGATGAGGCGGTCATGAATTTCAACTCGCCCTAAGTGATCGCGTTGATCGCTTGAGCCAAGTCGTTCAGTTCGTTGATCAACGCTGATCGGACCGTCGCCAATCCTGCGATCACTCCGATGCCAATCAACGTCAGCAAAAGCAAGTACTCGACAAACACGGATCCTTCGTTCTGTCGACGTGCCTTGCGTAACAGGCGGTTGCGCTTCATGATCGTCTCGTCTTCAACGGTTGGGGCAGTTGGTTTTGGCAGTTGGTTTGGAGAGCGTGGCGCGCTGTTGGTTGTGACGACGAATTGGCCGCCGTCGTCTTGGCGCACGGGTAGCCCGACCTTTCACATGCAGCTGCTGTGCCGAAGCGACCTAAATCCCAATTGACTGGTCTTTTGCGACTCAAACGCGGTTGGTGCGGCTGGCAGGTGTTAACGAGCGGAAACAGCGGATAATTTTGGTTTGCCGCTATCCGCAGCGGACGTCGGCGCGGATGTCGTCGCGGATGTCGTCGCGGCCGCCGGTGTAGCCGAGGGAAAAACTCGCCACCGCGGTGACGCTGGCTGCCGAATCCGCCCTCGTTCGACTCGCCGAATGAGTTGCGCGTATTCGCGGCGGCGGCGCACGGCCAAACTGGCTTGCTCGTCTTCGTAAACAACGATCCAGTCAGACGAACGACGGACTCGCGCCGCCGGCGGTGATTCGGTGGGCAGCAGGGAGATCGCTGTCGGATACTCGTTCAGCATCGCGTCACATCGCGACGCCCCGTCCGACGAATCGTTCACTGAGAAGAAGGTCAAGAACTGCTGCTCAAGTTGAGTCGGGTAAACCGTTCTATACCGGCCATCGAAGGCGACGAGATTGTCGGGGAAGCGACGCCAGATCAGATACTGCCCCCAGCCGTAAGAGGTAATCACATTTCCGCTCATCCTCTCGCGTTGCATCACATCGACGGCTCGCTGCGGCACTCCTGGAGCCGCGCTGTGGCAGTCGACCGCGACCCGCCACGGATACGCTCCGCTGAGCCAGATAGGTAATCCGCCGATAACCTGAATGGCGATGAAGGCGGCGATCGGCGCGGCCGCCGCGAGCAAGCGCCGCGGTCCACTCGCCACTCTCAACCGGCCGGCGATCAAAGGGAACATGCGGCTCAAGCAGTCGGCGATCGCGGCCGGAGCCAAGACCATAATGGCTATCGTTAACAGCGCGCCGTGCCGTAAATGCATACAGGCCTGAACGGCCACGATTCCCAACACAATCGCATCGATCCATTGCCACTTGGTGGAACCGCGGAGCGCCATCAACAGCAAGACAAACGGGAGGTAGTGCAAAGGCGCTTGAAGGTGCGTCCAGAGCGGCTCCCATTCGCGAACGGCTTGATGGGGAGCCAGATGATTCCACAGCATCGAATAGAGTTCGACGCCGTACGGGTTGATCAGCGTGGCGAGGAACGTCAGCCCGCAGATCGTCGCGAAGTGAATGCCGCGGCCGCGCGATTCGGCCCTCCCGATAACCGCCAACGCGATTGCCGCCCCGCAGAAAATCACATGCAATCCCAGCCCGGCCAGGAATCCACCGTGCATGTTGACCCAAGCCACCATCGACACCGGCAGCAGCCAAGCCCATCGAGTCGGGCGATCCCAGTGCGATCGCAGCACGGCCAAGTGAGTGGCGAAGAGGGCGAAAGTCGCCAGTTGCGGTCGCACGTAAGTGGCGAACGCCGACAGGCAAATGGCCGCGTAGAGCAACAGTAGTAATTGGCCCCCGAGAGGCGCTCGCTGTCGGTGGGCCGCCCACGCGCCGACGCCGAACACTACCGCCATCAAGCCGTTCCGCCACCAACACAGTCCGCGGTCGCCACCCAGCCGCCAGAGCATTCCAAAGACGTACTCGGCGAGCCATTCGTGATTTGTCCACGCGCTGCCCGGAGCCGTGTAGGAAAACGGATCGTGTCGTTCCAGCAACAGGTCTTGCGATTGAGCGCGGAGGCCGTAAAGAGTGTGGCCCCACAGATCCGGGTCGGCGATCGTGACGCAACAGACGCCGGCCCAGGCAATCGCCGCGATCACCACCGGCCCACACCAGCCGAATCGTGAGACGTCCTCGCCGCCGGCGGCAAGAGAGTGCGAAGTCGGGGTGCTGATCGGCATCGACATGGCCAACTCATCAGCCGTTAGAAAACGCGGCGCGGAAACGCCGCCCGATTACTCGCCGCGCGAGCTATTTACTCGATCGCTTGCGACCATTCCGGCTCTCAATCATGCCGTACTTCTTCATCTTCTTATACAAGCCGACGCGGCTGATCCCCAGCGCCCGCGCCGTCGCCGTGCGGTTGGAGTCGTGGGCCTTGAGCGCCTCTTCAAGGATCTCGCGCTCCGTTCGAGCAACCTTCTCGGAAAGCGTCGAGCCGAGCATTGTTCCATTCGCCGGCTGATCGGAATCGTGTTTGAGCAGATTCAACGCCAGGTCGTTCGGCGTCAACTCGCCCGTGCGGCAGAAGAGCACCGCTCGGCGAACGTGATTCTTCAACTCGCGGATGTTCCCCGGCCACGTGTGCCGTTTCAGAACAATGAGAAATTCGGGGTGGATCCGGCGGATTTGTATGTTGTGCTGTGAGCAGAATTCGTGAACGAACGATAGCGTCAGCGGAACGACGTCCGCCGGTCGTTCCCGCAACGGCGGGATGTAGAACTCCAGCACGTTCAACCGGTAGTAGAGATCCGGTCGAAACTCACCCTGCTCCATCCGCTCGTGCAAGTCCACGTTGGAAGCGACAATCAATCGTGTCCGCGACTGGATCGTCTCGTTCGATCCCACCGGTTCAAATTCACCCGTCTCTATGACTCGTAGCAGTTTCGCCTGCTGGTCCGGGTGGAGCGTGTCGATTTCGTCAAGCAACAACGATCCCGAATGGGCCGCTTCGAACTTTCCCATCTTCGTGCGATCGGCGCTCGTGAAAGCTCCTTTGACGTGCCCGAACAACTCACTCTCAATCAGGTCCGGCGGCAACGCTCCGCTGGCGACCGTCAAAAACATCTCGTTGCGGCGAGGACTCAGTTCGTGGATCATTCGGGCGATCGTCGACTTGCCTGTGCCCGTCTCACCAATCAGCAATAGCGTGACATCGTGCGACGCCATCATGACCAACTGGTCCAGCATCGCATACATGTCCGATGTATACGTCCGGAATGAAATGGAACTCGTCTCCACGGCGCGGGGATGAGCCGGCAGCGGCGGCGCCTGGAACGAATGCAGCACCTGGCGGTCCGCTGCGATCTTCGTCACCTGGGAAGCTTGTATCGGAGCCTCCAAGTGACCGTGCACTGCACTGTCCGCCAGACCGGCCCACTCGCGGCCGTAGCCGCGTTCGGCGATCGCAATGACGGGGATTCGGTTGCCCCGACGCCGCGAGAGATGTTGGAGCAAGGGCACCGGACTCTGGTCCACGCTGTCCATCCGCAAGTCAATGAACACCGATTCCAGCCGCTCCGCTCGCAATTGGTGCTCTGCATGATGGTACGAGGGAGCCGATTGTGCAGCGCAGTCGTGATCGTCGCGAAGGATTCCTGTCAAATCCTGGACTAGCTGTCCGTCACTGCTGACGATCAATGCCGAATCGCCGAACTGCACACCCGAGATCGATGGGGCTGGGGAGCTGGGGTTGAGTTCCATCGTTTACACCTGAGGGCTGACGCCAAGGAGAAGCGGGTGAAATATGCCTGAACTGAAAACCACTTAAACCCCCTAAACATCTGATCTGCTTTCAATTGTCTACATTAGTTAACCGTTCTATTTTCTCAAGTGATAAGAGTTGAAAACACGGCAGCCCTCCCCACATCAGCGACAAACAGCGATGTAAACAGTTTTCAGCACATAGTTTACAAATAGATGCAATCTGCCGAATTCACTCCCAGCTCAATTGCCGATAAATGCTATATTCCAACTGACAGCAGGTTTTAGAGGTGCGAGCGTGCCAATCTACGAGGCGGAAGCCGTCGATCAGAACGCCGAAAAGCAGCCCAATGCGGCTGCCGAGCGGGACCGTTTTTGGGGGATGCTGAACAACGGTTGGGTGGTGCTGGCGATCTTGTTCTTTGTGACCGCCTGCATCGGGCTGCCGCTGCTTTGGCGCAGCACTTCGTTCTCGCCGGTGTCCAAGGCCATTTGGACCGTCATCGTGCTGGCCTATACAGGTTTGATTTTCTGGGTCTTCATCCTGCTCATGGCCTGGTGCTACGGCGAGATTTCAGGCGCCTTACGTTGAGATGGGCAGGCGCAACACCATTTCATCTTCGCCCAGAGTCGTGTTGGGGAAGATCCGTCGAGCCGTCTCGATTCCGACTGGATCATCGGATTCGTCGAGCGGGTTGACGTGGACGAGCACCAGAGATTTGACGGCGGCGGCGGCCGCCAATTGTGCGACGGGAGTGGTGTGGCTATGTCCCGTTTTGGCGGCGAACTCGGCGTATTCGTCGCCGAAGTAGCACTCGTGGATCAGCAAGTCGACGCCCCGAATGTGCTCGATGTATTCGGCGTCGGCCGCCGCGGTCGTATCGGTCACAATCGCCAACGACGCTTGCTCCCAGTCGAAACGATAGCCGACCGAACCGCCCGGATGAGACAGCGGGAACCAAGTGACGACGGCGCCGCCGAGCGCCAGCGGCTCAGCCAACGGTTGACTTTGAAATGGCGGCGCTACCGGAAAAATCAGTTCAGCGAACAAGTGCTGTTCGATCGCCTGCAGCTTATCCAACTGTCCATGGACAGTGACGCGATCGAGCGAGCGACCGTAGAGCACATCGTATAGAAAGGTGAGTCCGACGACATGATCGAGATGAGCATGGGTGAGCAAGATGTCGAGCGAGTCCGTCTCGATCAACGGACGAGCGCGGAAGAGGGCGGTGCCCGCGTCAACGACGACGCCGATTTCCGGCATCATCAAACAGAACGTGTGGCGGCGTTGGTTGGGATGATAGCCGGTGCTGCCCAGCAGGTGGATGTCCATAGCGGTTCGCGGAACTTTCAATTGCGCGGCGGCTTGATCAGCTTGTCGAGTTGATCGAAGAGGAATCGCCCAGCTGCTTCGCGCGCCGCCTCGGTTCCGGACTTCTTCAACAGGTCGCGAAACACTCGCTCGTCCACGCCGGGATCGCGAAAGGTCCCGTTGACTCGCAACTCGACTTGCTTCCCAGCGATGCCGGCGAGCACGGGTAGGTTCTTAATCCAGCGATCGCGAACGGGCACTCCGATCACCAGGTCGAGAGATTCGTCGTCCAGTCCGACGGACCCCCGCGACCTGAGTTCGACTTCGCCGAGCCGAACCACGACTCCTTGATGATAGACTCGTCGATCGCGAACGTCGAATGGCACATCCTGAGTCGGCAGGTCGAGCCAGGTGTCTCGGGAGAGTTTGAGCCGGCTGGCGGTGGCCGGATCGGCGATCGACAGCATCACTTGGCAAGCTTGCAGAACGGGAGCCGTTATCGCGCTGGGGCCGACGCGAGCGCGATGAATGGTGAGCACACCCTTGCCCTGGGAGCCGCCCCAATCGTGAAGTGGGGCGAGGAGGTCTTCCGCCAACTCGACCGTGAGTTGTCCCTCCACGCGCGTCGCATCGGCCAGTGGTGGAGCCACATACTTCAGCCAATGCGTGCACATCTCGGGCGTCATGTGAACGCGTTGCAGGCTCGACCGCTCGCCAATCTGCAAGACGTTACCGGAGGCCTTCGTCCAGAGGGTGGGTTCCAGATGCAGTTTTCCATCCTTTCCCACGGCGACGTCCAACGGTTGAATCGCGGCTCTTCCGCCGTCATAACGAGCGCTGACATGCGCCGCGCCAAATTCCAGTCCTTGGAATTGCGCTCGCTCCCAGCCAAACTCGGCTTGGCAGTCGATCGCGGCTGCTCCGTCGGCGCGGCTACCGTCGGCGGCGGCGTACTTCAATTGAAAAGGCCACGCGCCTTGCCCTTCAAATTGGACCGGCGAACGGAACAACGGCTCGAGGCGCCGAGACGCCAGCCGCCAATCGCACACCAGTTGTCCGCGAACATCGACGGTCGCGGCGGGCGTCGAGGCGACCTGGCCGGTGGCGGAGACCTGCAGCCAATTCGTGGACACCTCCAGTTGCTCCCACCGCCAGGAGCCTTCAGCGGGACGCCATTGCCCGCGCCCCTTAACGGAAACGTGCGGCTCTTCCCACAACGGCGTCGCCCGCGGCGCGGTCGCTTGACGAGTTGCTCCACCGTCCGCCTGCTTCGAGAATACGACAAGGTCCTCGTGGTCCGTCGACCATTCCACGGCGACAGCATCGCCCTGTTGTTCCAGGGCGACGGTCCCCGTGAATCCGCCCGCCACCCGCGCGGCCGGCGGTTGATCGAGCCAGCGCGTCAACCGCTCCCAATCGCCGCGAACCTGAAACAGCCCGATTGCGGTGGGAGCATCGGCGAGCGCCACTTGGTAGTCGCGGGATCCGAGGGCCGCCGCCGATGTTTGCAGCGATAGATTGTCGCCTCGCCAATGACGCTGTTGACCGTCCCAAACGCCGCGGAGCGCTAACAGAATCCGCGGCTCATCGATCGTCAAGCCGGGGCCATGGATGACGGCCTGCTCCAGCTGCAGGTCCGCTTCCTGCACAGCGATCGACTGGCCCGTCACGGCGCAGGTCAGCTCGACATCCACCGCGCCCGAGCCTCGCCAGGCGTGATTGGGCAACACGGCTTGAGCGCGAGCGAGCCAGGAACTCAATTCGCCCGAGAGCCTCAAGTGCAGGTCGGATTGTTCGCGGTTCTGCGCGGGCTCGTCCATTGTGACGGAGAGTTGGTCGCCGCCCGCGTTCAGGTTGACTGTCGCGGAGTTCAGTTGCAGCCCGCCGCTTTCACCGGACGAGGTCGAGACGTTGTAGTCCAGTTTAAGTTGCGGCTCGCGAATCGGCCGCCACTTGGGCAGAGCGACTACGAACTGGCTGAGATGCAAATCGCCCGCCGCCGCCCAACCGTTATCCGGCGAGGGCCGAAAGTGACCCGTAAACTGCAGCTCACCGCCCACCTCAACCTCGCCGAGGTCGGCGACTTGATTGACGTCTTTGGCGAAACGGTCCAGGTTGCCGCGGGCGGTCACCGTGGTCAGCGTCGCGTCGCCCCGCGCTTGCAATTCAAAATAATCCGACTTGCAGGTGGCGTTCGAGACGCGCCAGCCGCGAGCGTCGCGGACGACATCGACGTCCGCCTGCACCGGACTCCAAGCTACTCGTCGACCGGAAGGCAACGTCGCGGATATCGAAGATGTTCCGGCCGACATCCGCCAGGAATACGCGTCGCCCCGCACGGCGGTCGCCTGAGCGCGCAGGACACCGCGATCCAAGACGACTCCCTCCCGCATCCGCAGCGTCCGCGGAAGCATGCGTGAGAGTCGAGCGAAGTCGACGGCGACTTTCGCCTCACCCTCCGCCGCCCGCCACCAGGTTGACGGCTGCAGGTCGGCCACCGCAACCGATCCCGAACCCGTCGCTTCTCCCCATTCGGACGTCACCATCCAATCGGCGATTTCAAAGCGACCGTTTGCGTATGACGAGACGCCCTGCATGGCGATTTCATCGGCCCGCAGCCGGTCGCCCCGCAGAACGGGAGCAGTAACATCCAAGTCGGCAATAACCAGTTTTTCAATCGTCGCTCGAGTCGACGCCGGGCTCCAATCCAAATGACCGTTCAGTGTCACCTTACCGTCGGCGGCGAAATCCACGTCGAAGCGCCGCGATAGCGCGTCCGTCACGGCCAGAGGAGCTTCCGTCATCTGCAGATTCAGTTTGCCGCTCCGCTCAGACCACGCGGCGTTGGCTTCGACCCGAAACGCAGTATCCACTCCGCTCGTCGTCAATGAGAGCTCGCCCGCGCCGGTGTCGATGGATGCGGCTCCTTTCAGCCCCTCCATCTTCCAGACTTCGCGGGCGTCGCCCGTCGTGACTTCAACGTACCCGTCTTCCCACTCCGCCGAGACGACGGTCGACTCTTCCGAACTGGGAGCTTTCAGAATCGGCGCGACGATCTGTTCCCAGTTCGTCTCCGGCCCATCAACGATGACGCGAATTCGCGGCTGCTTGAGCGTAATCGTCCCCGCTGGCCGCCGGTTGAGCAACAACGTCAGCAACGTCTCTGAGGTCGACAGTTCGGAAACTCGCGCAGCAACTCGCTGCTGCTCATCAACGATTTCGATTTCGCGAACGACGACCGCTGAGAACCAGCCGAGTTTCACCGACCCAACCGTTAGGTCGCCGGCGATCTGACTTCTAACAGCGGCCAGCGCTCTGTCGCGGAGCGGAGTGTGCGCAACCAGCGTCGGCAAGAACCACAGCAGCACTGCGAGGGCAATGGCGAGGATCCACCACCGCCGCCTTTTAGGCGCACGCCCATCATCGTCGTTTCGCATCGCGGACTCCCTTCCATACGATGGCGGACAAAGGTCGCGGGGATTCTACCGGTTGGCCGCCGATCGACAAAGATAGAAGCCAATCCATCGTGCTAGCAGCTTCCGCGCTTCGATAACAAACCACTCGCCATCACAAGCCATTCGTGAAGGTAAGCCGGACGGCAGAAGGCCATCTGCTACGACGGAAATCAACAGGTCGTAAAGCGATAGTATCAGTCAGTCAAAGTTCCATCGCTTGGAAAGCGGCGACTGGCAGACCTCGCACACGTACCAATCATCCTTGACGACAAAGTGATAGTGAAGCTCTCTCCGCAACGATAGCCGTCCATTGAGCGAAGAACGCTCTGGACCTTCTCCATCGAATCAACAACGAATCCACCCCGGTCGCCATGAACACCGTCGGCAATCTCGACCGGTCCAACGTATAGGTAGGGATGGGTCATGAGTCATGGGTCAAGGAGAACAGATGTAGCGAGTTATGCTCCGGATGTCGGCTTCAGCTCGTGGGAGGTTCTTTACGCGACGTTTCATTCGGCTGGGGGAAGGTCCAACTCGTCTCGCAGCTCTCGAATGACATCGGCGGCATCGCGTCCCGTCTCGCCACGATTCATATCGTCGATTGAGGCCTGAATCGCGGCCACGTTTTCAACGACCTCATCGGGGCCGAGGTTCTCGAATCGCCATTGGTCATACAACTCGTCCACGGTCTTCTCAGAGCCGCCGTTGCCGCAGTTGCTCGGTTGCAAAGCGATAAAAGTTATCGATTTGTTCTTGGGTTGCCATGACCAAAGTCTTCTCGTTTCAGGGCCTACGTACAAGGGCACCACGGCCTGCTCATCTCAGTCAAAACGTGCGAATCGAAATGACTGAGCCGGGTACACTTCCAGCACAAGGCCATCAAGATCAGCCGCCCAATGCACGGGGCCTCTCCCATGTTGTTCCTCTCGGAAACGAATGTCGAGGGACTCGTAGAAAACGACCATCCGTCTTGGCTCGAGCGAACTAATGACAATCAGGTTTATGCGTGGAGTCATTTTGCTTTCACCCTAGTCCAGATCATCTTCGCAAGGTCCAAGTGGAATTCGTCGTCATTCTCAGCGTGCTGTTCCTCCCCGCCGATCTCCGTGCCAGTTTTTCCGCCCGAAACCACGAGAGATCCGGGTTCGTCCAAACGTGCCTTGTGCTCGAAGATCCAGCCGGGGTTGTCACCGCTTGACTCGACCGCTTCAATCTTCCATGTACGGCAATTCAAGCGGTAGATCGGCGTGACCCCAAACCGCCTCGAACCGTGGTAGCCCAAACCTCCGACGATGTAGATGAATCCATCGATGTGCGTTGCCGAATGGAAGTCGGTCGGCGGGAACACGTCTTTTGGATAGCCCATAATCTGGAACTTTCCCGACCTCTCGTGAACGATGACATCGTTGTAGATGCAGAAATCAGGATCGTAGAAGTCTTCGTGCTCGCCGCCGATCTGGACGATTCTGCCATCGGGCAATTCTGTGAATGACATCCCAAAGCGGCTAAAACACCATGCGGGTTCCGACATGTCGTTCTCGTCGCCGAACTGGGCTTTCCCCTGATAGGCAGCGATCCCCGCCCGCGCCATCTCTTTCCAGAAGGGAATGTCCATCAACTCTGGATTTGACTTGCCGAACCGTGGACGTTTCCCGGCCCCGTATTCAGCCTTGCTGACTTTCAAGGATTCGCCATCGTGCAAACCGGTTAGCGTGCGCTTCGCTTTTTTGTTGATGTCACCAATGTCCTCTCCCGCTTTCTCCAGCAACCGCATAATTGGCTCGTTGGAGGCGAGGGACATCGCATTCTTGTCGTATTCGTTCTTGCGACTGGGATCGGCACTGGCTTTCAGCAGAAGTTCAACACATGTCGTCTGTCCCTCTTGGGAAGCGAGCATCAACGCCGTATTGCGGGCGTCATCCGCTACTTCGATGTCCGCACCGATCTCGATCAACCATTGAAGCAAGTCGGCATGGCCTCGGGCAGCACAGTACGTCAGAGCGGTATCTCCACGTCGGCTACGGTCGTCCAAACTCGCCCCCGCGGAGAAAACCAACTTCGCCTTTTCAAGCTCGCCGACGAATGCTGCCAGCAACCAAGGCGTGCGGTCGCATCTGTCTCGGTGTTCGAGTTCTCCCTTCCCGCACAGTTGAGCTTTCACGTCGTCACAACTGCCCCAGGCAATCGCCTTCATCAACTCCGTCCACCCCAGCGGAGTTGGATCTCCTCCAGCATCGAGAAGGAGTTTGACTGCATCGAAACGTCCCAGCCGTGAAGCGACGTTGAGAGGCGACTCGCCGTATTCGGTTTCACAGTTGATCTCGGCTCCGTTCTGCACCAAGAAGGCAGCAACCGGAATGAGCATCTCGTCGTCGTGAAGAGCATACATGACTTTGATCAAGACCGTATAACCCTTGGGCAACACCAAGTTGATGTCCGCCCCGGCATCGAAGAGGATTTGTGCTTTCCTCAAGTCGCCCGAACATGCGGCGAGTCCCAGCGGGCACTCGCTGGAGTTGTCAACGACTGCGTTGACATCGGCTCCAGAATCCACCAGCAGCCGAATTATCTCTTCACCGGCGTCAGAGCCACGGGCCGCATGTGCCAGCGGAGTGAAGGCTTGATAGTCTCGGGCATCAACGGGCACGCCGTTCTCAAGCTCTTCCCGAACTCCGCTGCAATCACCGACCGATGCGTATGAGTGGATGTTCAAGTCATTCGTCTCCAATTCATCGGCCGTGCCGAACAAACATCGAGGCTTCCTACAACAACTGCAAATGGCCGGTGATTTCGTCGATCTTGTCAGCCTCGCCTGGTCCAATCGCCAAGCAGGTGTCGGTCGGCTCACCGTGGAATTCAGTCTTGCCGCTGTCGGTGATCAGATGCACTTCGACTGCTTCCATGACTAACTTCGTTCACACTCCCAAATGCAAAAAGGCCCGCTCGGTTGTCTTGAACCGAGCGGGCCTTCGATGTTCAGTCCCTAAAAGTAGTGTTCCCGGTTCACGCCATCAAAGGCAGCCTTTCTTGAGACAACACTTCTTGAAGCGTTTGCCGGAACGAGCGGGTCGTGTTTTCGTTTCTCGCCTAACAGCATGAGGCGACTTCACTTTTTCAAACACCGGCTGGACCCGAGACTCTATCATCGGTCGGGAAACGTGTGCTGTTCAAGTTCGTCCCAAGTTGGTGAGGGACTTCCCAAAAGCAACTCGTTTCGGTCGGCAAGTGCTCTGAGCAGTCGCTCACATCCACTGGCTGCCAGCTTGTTTGACTGAACCAGTTCACGCAGGATCATTGCCATGTTGCCGACCTGAAGCCCAGCATCTCGTACAGCACGTGCAAGTTGCCGATCTCCAGTCACAACTGACAAACTGAAATGGACCGACGTAGCGTAGATCAGCGTGTCAACTTCAGCGAGAGCCTTCGGAAGTCCTGCTGAAGTTAGAATCGTCGCTAGATCATTGGTCGGTGGAAGTTCCTGATGTGTCACTCGATCCTGCATTCGTTGAACGGTCTCCTCCCGCAACTGATCAGCAGAGAAGCTCTTTTCCAAGGCCAGAATCCGTTTTGGAAAATGTCGAGCCAACGCTGGCCGTTCGATCAACAGCTTGTCCAGCGTGATGAGCGAACATGTGTCATACAGGGCATTCTTCGTCCACCATCTCATAGCGTGGCCTCAACCATCCGCTGGTGATCTCATTTGCCTCATCAACCGTGACTTGGAACATCTCGGCCACTTTGGACACGCCAATCAGTTCTTGCAAGAACGCAGACCGGATGAGACGACTGAATCGTGTTGTACGGTAGAGAATGTCAGGGTTAAGCGGATCTGGCTCAAGCTCCTCCATCGTCGCTTTACCTGTGATTCCCAACTGCCTCTTGATTTGATTGATGAAGATCGGCCTATCCACTGGCTGTGTCAAATCAAGCTCGGTCACACGATGGTACAGGCAATGGAAACTCACATGAAAAATGCGTTTCAGCAAGAGGAGCGCATTGAACAGCGACAGTCGATCCAACCGCTCTTCTCGCCAAATGCGAACGACCTCATCACTGGGAACCAAGAAGTTGCCAGCAAAGCTATCCGCCTCTTTCTCGTATCTTTTGCTGTCCTCGTCGGCGACTTCTTCCGAGTTGTCCGAAAAGAGTTGTGGATGCAACACCAAGTGTCCAAGCTCGTGTGCTGCACTGAAGATCGTGCGTTCGACGATTCTGCTTCGCAAACGAAGTAGAACCAGAACCATGTCGCCCTGAATGGTGCTCAGCCCTTCCAGCCCCTTCCCGTCGTGCTCGAAAAAAAGAGTTCGGACACCGAGACTCTCCAGCATGCTTGCGATGTTCTCTGGTCCGGTGTCATGAAGTCCGCAGGATTGGCGAAGAGTGTCCGCAACGGCCTCGATGTCACGGTCGCTGAGCGGGCCATCCTTGTTGCAGACAAAGCGTCGAAGCTGACCGGACAGCCGGGAATCCATGATCTCCTCGATCTCTGCATAGGCACGCAGGTACTTTCGAGCAGAGACGATGATGGACGGGTCTTTTCGCAGCGGGACGTGGGCTCGGAATGCGAATCGTGGTGGCGGCGTAATCTCGCCGATCCCAAGAAGCTCAGCAACTTGACAGCCAAGGGCTTCACTCAAGCGCACCAAGTCACTCGCAGACGGCTCGGTCTTGCCGGATTCGTAGTTCGTGATGGTGTTGCGGCTAACGCCGACCCGCTTCGCAAGCTGGCCGACCGTCATACGCATCGACTCTCGCTGGCTGCGAATCGCTGTTCCAATCTGAAGTGTTCGTTTGGTGGTTCGTTTCGTCGTTTTAGCCATCCTTCCTTCTCCTTTCGGTAGGAGACACAATCAAACACCTTGGGCATCTTCGGCATGACATGCACAACTCATTTGGCATTATTGCACGAAAATCGTGGTTGACAAGCCAAAATGCCAAGTATATTGTGCATTCAGAGGCATTTCGGCTGTCGATTGCCCAATTCTTTTACCAACCGAGTGTTGGGAAGTCCATCAGGCTTCTGGGAAAAAGCACGCTTTTCCGCAGTCCCGGAAATCCTGCGAGGGAGAATTTGAGATGGCTTGGAACGAAAAGAGGTCCAAGGACCGAGTTCGGAGGAACGACTTCAGCGACTTCGAGGTCAACGTCGAAGACCTGTCCCGGTCGATGGACTTCAGCAATCTGGGCACCAAGGATGTTCGGCGGGCGCAGGGCGTTCACCTGTATGTGGATGTTCCCAACTTCCACCGAGCCGTGGATGATGCCGGGAACGATAAGCAGAAGCAGCGAAAGCTGGTGCGTGCATCCAGCGTGCTGCGGCGGATTCAAGGCAGTTTGTTGGAGAATGATGACGTTGGTGACATCCAACGCCAGTCCGTCCGAGCGCATGGGTTGGTTTACAAGCCCTACAACGGCAAAGACACGCCGAAGGATGGCGACCGAGCGAAGCAGGCGGTGATTCATGCCATCACACAGAATACGTATGTGCTCGACGTGTTCAACGGCGTCTTCGGTGATGTGCGTGATTTCAGCAGTGCAGTTGGCTTGGCCAGCGGCACGAGCTACCTCGCTAACATCGGCAAGTCCGGTAAGCGAGAACTGATCTCACTCGGCACGTGTGCCAACCTTGCGGCAAAGATCATCGGTGGAAAGGACTCGATCACGATCACCGACGAAATGTACGACGTGCTACCCGAGTGTCTTCAGGACCACTTCGAGAAAGACGAAGTGGTTTCCGGGATTCAGACGTACCTAGCAACGGGTCTTCGCTGGAGCCGCAACACCGAGTTGGCAAACGAGCTTGGCGTCGAATGGGACGAAGAGAAATGGAAAAAAGAGACGGAGAAACATCAGGATAACCTCCCGCTCGACCAAATCACGATTTCCGAGGCGACGACATTGATCGATGTCTCAAAACTGACCGAACGCAACTGCAAACGAACGGAAGCGGTGACATTCTATGCTGACCTCGATGGCTTCACCCGGTACGTTCAAGAAGCCGAAACGGACGATAAGGTCATCAGTCTGATCCGACAGTTCCACATGATCCGGGCTGAGTTCCATTCCGTTGTCTGCACGGACTACGACGGATTGGCTCTGCAACATCGAGGTGACTGTATTCTCGGGATACTGCATTTGCCTGCCGGCAACGGCAAACACAGCGAACGGTGCCAAGATGCGGTTGATCTGGCGATTGGGCTTCAATCGTCGATGGAACATGTTCTGAACGACCACCTGACAGACCGGAAAGAGATACACGTTGCAGTGGGCATGGACGTTGGAAAAGTCATGGTTTCACGGCTCGGCAAACAGGGTGAACGCATCACGATTTGTTTTGGCCCTGAAGTCACGGAGGCCGAACGGCTTCAGACGATTTCCGCCGAAAAGCAAATCCGCATCTCCAGCGAGATATACGACCAACTCGACGATGAGGATGTCACCGAAGAGTTCACCAAACGGGGTTCGGCATATGTAACCACCAATCTGACCTTTCCCAAACTCGATGAGAAGAAGGAAGAGAAGGCGGCGGAAGCCGGGAGTCTGGGTGCGAGTGTAAATGAGGGGCGCATCCGAGTGACGACTGCGGCAACGGCCACGGCTGCTCGACCGTGGCACGACAGCAAGCCGTGGAGGTCGGAGTGAGCCGATGTGCTGGCATGATACCGACCCGAATCGCTGGAAGCAGGAGCAAACCATTGCTTCCCAACTGGTTGATGATTTCGACGCTGGAATCGACGGCGAACGGACTGCATTCATCCGTGGGACGCTGGGCGTATTTTCCGAACACGGGCACTTGTACGAGTCGGCAAAACTGCGAATCGAGTATCCACAGAACTTCCCAGCCAGAAACCAGCCCCCCTCGGTGTTTCTGGAAAGCCACCGAGATTGTTGGAAAAACTCCGGCGACAGTCATATCGAAAGCGATTGGCGGCTCTGTTTATTCGTTCCGGGAGAATCAGGGATTAACTTTGCGGACCCGGCCTCCCTCAACGATCTGTTCGCCGTCATCCACACGTTCCTGTTCAAGCAGCGCATCTATCAAAAGCGATTGGCGAAGACGCTCATCACTGGATGCGTGGCCAAGTGGCCCGGTGCGGATCGTTCCCACGGTGAAAAGGGAGTTCGAGAAGCGATTCAAGCAATGGGCGGCGTGGGCAGAAACAATCCATGTCCCTGCGGCAGCGGCCTAAAATACAAAAAATGCCACATGCGAAAGTTCGAGCGAAGATGACGACTGCCGTTTGAAAGGTGTCGAGGATGATTGAACGATTTGAGGGCGAAAACGGAAAACGCCTGTTGGCGGAAATGCTGTGCGATCAAGGAATCGTGAGCGGGAACGAGAACCTAGCGGCGAAGCTGCTTGAAGTCACACAGCTTCGTGAACTCGAACCCGGCAATGTCCTCATCGCTCAGAACGCCGAAGACAACGAAATCTTCTTCGTTATCTCTGGTAGCCTGACCATCGAAGCAAACGGTCGTCCTGTTGCGACTCGCTGTGCAGGAACCCACGTTGGTGAAATGGCACTGATCGACCGCAAAGCTCGCAGGTCGGCTACCGTCTTGGCCGCAGAGAAGACAGTGGTGGCTCGTGTCTCGGAGCCAGACTTTAGCCATCTCGCCGACGACAACCCAGACCTTTGGCGGCGAATTGCAGTCGAGCTTTGTGATCGGCTGCGCAGCCGGAATCGCTTGATCCGTCGCCCAAATGAAGTGCCCAACGTGTTCATTTGTTCGTCGAGCGAAAAGTTGGCATACGCCGAGGGCATCCAGTTGGGGCTGGACCATCACCCCAGCAGTGTGTCCGTTTGGACTGATCAGGTATTCGGCCCGACAAAGCAAACGATGGAAGACCTTGAGCGAGAGTTGGAGTTGGCTGACTTCGGCGTAGCTGTTGTGATGGACGAAGATGTCGTTCGTAGCAGAAAAGAACAGAAATCTGCACCACGAGACAATGTTGTTTTTGAACTCGGCCTCTTCATGGGGCAGCTTGGGCGGGAACGAACAGTCATCGTGAGCCCAAGAGGAATCGATCTGAAAATGCCGAGCGATTTACTCGGACTGAATCCGCTGACTTTCTCTCCACCCGGTGATCCGAGCGACCAAAGACGACTTGCTACGGCGCTCGGGCCAGTTTGCTCGCAACTGAAAACACTATTCAATCAGCTTGGACCTCGGTGACAGTAGTGCAACAATAAGTCGATGAGAATCCTCTTCCTCCACGGATGGACCAGCGTTCCGGGCGGCAAGAAACCGACCTTCCTCAAAGACCACGGCCACACTGTCCTGAATCCTGCTCTTCCCGACGAAGATTTCGAGCAAGCAGTTTGCCTCGCCCAAGCCGGATACGACGAGCACCATGATCGCCCCGGTCGTTCCCGGCCTCAACGACAGTGAGATGCCCCGCATCTTGGCGGCGGCGGCGGAGGCGGGAGCACAGTCGGCCGCGTACGTTCTGCTGCGATTGCCGTTGGCGGTCGAGCCCGTGTTCATCGAGTGGCTCACGCGAACGCAGCCGGAGAAGTCGCCGCGAGTGCTGAACCGGATTCGCGGAACGCGCGACGGCAGTCTCAATCAAGCCGAATTCGGCGAACGGATGAGGGGAAGCGGAGCTGTCGCTGATCAGATCGGAGACATCTTTCGAGTCTTCTCGCGCAAACACGGACTCGACCGCCCCATGCCGACACTCAATTGCAAGTCGTTTCGAGCGCCGACCGACAGCGCCGGGCAACTACGTCTGTTTTGACTCGCGGGCCGAAAGCCGTCTAAAGCCGCCGCCTACTCTTCGAAAGCGGCGTCGAACGCCCGCGTGCTCGGTTGGAAATCCAGTTGCTTGGTGAAGGTCGCCGCTTCGCGGGCCCCAAACTCGCGGTCCATACCGCAGTCCTCCCACTCAATCGAAAGAGGACCGTCGTAGTTGATTTCGTTCAAGGCGCGAATGATCGCTTGAAAATTGACTTCGCCCCGACCGGGCGACCGGAAGTCCCAACCGCGACGGGGGTCGCCGAAATTCAAATGGCTCGCCAAGATGCCGCTGCGGCCGTTGAGCGTGTTCGCCGCGTCCTTGATGTGAACGTGGTAGATCCGATCGGGGAACTCGCGTATGAACTCGACCGGATCGACCATCTGCCAGTGCAAATGGCTGGGATCGAAATTGAAGCCGAATTCTTCCCGATTGCCGAGCGCATCGAGCGCCCGCCGCGCCGTGTGGATGTCGAAGGCGATTTCGGTTGGATGCACTTCCAGAGCGAACTTCACGCCGCATTCGGCGAAGACATCGAGGATCGGATTGAAGCGTTCGGCGAGCAGGTCGAAACCGGCCTGAATCATCGATTCCGGCACTGGGGGAAATGAGTAGTTGAGGTGCCAGATGCTGGAACCGGTGAAGCCGTTCACGACGTCGACGCCGAGCCGCTGGGCCGCGCGAGCCGTATTCTTGAGCTCTTCTATCGATCGCTGATTGACGCCGGCCGGATCGCCATCGCCCCAGACGTAGGGCGGCAAGATCGCCTTGTGACGCTCGTCGATGATGTCCAACACGCCCTGGCCGACCAAATGGTTGCTGATCGAAAACAGCTGCAGGTCGTTCTTGTCGAGAATGTCCCGGATCGAAGCGCAATACCCTTCGTCCGCCATCGCCTTGTCGACTTCGAAATGGTCGCCCCAGCACGCCAACTCAATGCCGTCATACCCAAATTCTCTGGTCTTCCGGGCCATCTCCACGATCGGAAGATCCGCCCACTGGCCGGTAAACAACGTGACGGGACGCGCCATGCGGAACTCCTTAACAGCTGATGGATTCACCCGGGAGAGGGTCGCCCCCAGTCTCAGAAACGAGTTATTGTGGCGGTCGATCTGAGGCCGTGCAAGTGGCAGTGCCAACCACAGAGCGAGCTGCCGACCAGGGAAGTCCCGGATTCTCTGGTCTGGCATCAAACGAACCGCCTCCACGTTCTGGCGAACGTAGCTACAAAGCTGCCGCTGGAATCCAACCGGGGAAGTCCCGCATCCTCAACGCCACAATCGCCATCAGTAAGCCATTGTTAGATCAGCACTTAGCCTGACGATGGGAAACCTGCTCGGCCGGTTGTCGCGCGGCCAGGCGAATTCGAGGTGCTATAATTCGGCGTCGCGTCGGATGAAGCCGACGCACTCATCTGCGGCGCCCACCAAAGGGCAAAGGGTTGGCGCCGATCAAAACGAGGAGTGGCGAGATGGTGGACAGCAGCCGCCGGGCGACGACCGTCCGGCTAGCGAATGCGCCGATGTTTCTCACGATGCTTCTCACCGTGTTTCTCACCGTGGCTTGGCCAGCTCGGCCCGCAGCAGCCCAAGGGTCGAAGCCGCGAATTGAGTTTGAATTGGTGACCATGCCGGGGTTTTCGATCACTCGATCGCGAAAATGGCTGGACACCCTGAAGTCGATTCCTCGCGCCTCCGTGCGAATACGGGGCGGTCGCAGCGGCGATCGGCCCGAGATCAAGGCGATCGGTTCTCCCCCCAGCGCCTACAAAGTGACCGGCCTCCTCACTCGCGGCAACTCGTTGATCGTGGTGGGAGGTGAGTTCGGGATCAGCGACTCGGCGCGCCTCAAGCGGTGGGCTGAGAAACTGGCCACCAGCGGACCTGAAGGACTCAGCGGCGGCAAGACGCCTTTCGGTCTGCGGAAAGATGAGTTGATCAAGCTGCACTCGAGCCTGGCGGTGAAGGTGACGAAATCCACGAAGGGACAGAAGCCGACCGCCGTCGTCGACCAGATTACTCGATCTCTGGCGTTGCGAACCGATGTGACGCTCGCATCTCGACGCGCGCTGGCGGAAGCCGATCCGGTCGCCGATGAACTGCAGGGATTGACGGCGGGCACGGCCCTCGCCGCCGCGATCCGGCCGGCGGGATTGGTGCTCACGGTCACCCGCGAAGGACGAGACTTGCAGTTGCATATCGTCGACTTTCGCGAATCGAAAGAGGCTTGGCCGGTCGGCTGGCCGAATGAAAAACCGCTCAAGGACTCCGCTCCCGAGTTGTTCAAGTTTCTCGACGTCGAGATTACGGATGTGCCGCTGCAGAAGGCGATTGACGCCATCCAACCGCGACTGAAGATGCCGGTCTTGATCGACCTGAATTCGGCCGCCGCGCTGGACATTGATCCCGCCACATTCAAAGTCACCGTGCCGCCGGGCCGCACTTACTACAAACGGATTCTCGACAAGGCTCTGTTTCAAGCCAAGATGAAAGTCGAAATCCGCATGGATGAAGCCGACCGCGTCTTCCTGTGGTTGACGGCGATTCGCCCGCCCAAACAGATCGGCCGCTGACGGCGAGGCCGCCGATCGTTATTCTGGGGCCTTCATCTCGTGGCCTTTGCAACGGTTCTGGGCAACGATGTTCACCGGTCGAGAAATCTGCGCCGCACTCGTCGATCTCGGCGTCACCCACGTCGTTTGGCTGCCCGATTCCGCTTTCGGACCGTGGGAAGATGAGTTCGAAGCTTGCCCCTCATTGCGACTTGTTCGAGTTTGTCGCGAAGGCGAGGCATGGTCGCTCGCCGCGGGTTTGCAACTCGGTGGAGCGTCACCGGTCGTCATGATTCAAACGACCGGGTTGTTCGAATCGGGAGATTCGTTGCGGAACGTGATCTTCGATCTGCGGATTCCGTTGTTCGCTATCCTCGGCGCCCGCAGCTGGTTGGTCGAGGGCTCGCGCGATTCCGCGAAACGGTTCACGCTCCCCATCCTCGCCGCCTGGGGAATCGATCACGAGTTGATCGAGTCAGCCGCCGACAAACACAAACTCTCCGCCAGTTACCAGCGCAGTCGACGCGCTCGGACCGCCGGCGCCGTGTTGATCGCGGAAGGGCGGATGTAGATGAACCGGCCCACACGCATGCCTGTCGCCGACGCCTTGGAGACTCTCACGCCTCTGCGCACGGATCGGACTCTGTTGATCACCAATCAAGGCTCGGCGCGCGAATGGCCCAAACTCTGCGATACCCACCCGCTCGATTTCCATTACATCCCTTCGGCGATGAGCGAGGCGATACCGCTCGCCGTGGGGCTGGCGATCGCACGGCCGGACTTGGCCGTCTGGGTGATGACGGGCGACGGTTCGCTGATCATGAACCTCGGTTGCTTGATTACAGCGGCGGCGGCGGCGCCCGCCAATCTCTCGATCTTTTTGATCGACAATGGCGTTTACGAAGTCACCGGCGGGCAGAAGACGCCGTCTTCGCAAGTCGATGTCGACTTTGCCGCGCTCGCCTCGGGATCGGGAATCAAATCCGTCCTGCGGGCGAACGAGACGCGGATGTGGGGCGCGCGGGTGGGCGGCTTCTTCGACCTTCCCGGTCCCCGATTCGCCTGGCTCGAAGTTGAACCGGTGTTCGAAAACTATCTTCTCGACCCTCCCTGCCCCATCGCCGAGCAGCTCGAGCGGCTACAACTGGCGCTGGTCGACCACGACCGAGGCCATCAAACAGACCACTAAACAAGGACTCTAAACAAGGACTCGTCATCATGTCCGTCCCACTCGGCCCGCACGCCCGCTTTGACTTTGGCGACCCGCGGGAACGCTTCGCCGCGGAACTACTCGACAGGCTCTGGTCGCGCTATCGGGAGCGCGTCGAGTACGTGCGGGTCTACGAATCGGTGATCGCCGATCTGGGAGCGACGTTTGTAAACGACCACATCGCCTTTCGAACGCTCGCCGCCCAAACGCCGTTGATCGGCGGCGCTTCTCTGTCGCGGTTGGTCGAGGCGCTCGGCTATCGCGCCCGAGCAGCCTATGACTTCCCCGACAAACACCTCAATGCGCTCCACTACGAACACACTCACCCCGATTTGCCAAAGCTGTTCATTTCCGAGTTGAGGACTTGGGAGCTGCCCCCGGCGGCGCGTGCGACTTTGTCGCCCTACCTGACGGACCATCGCAGTCAGTTGTCCGACGACCAATTGGCCGCTCTACACAATCTCGGCCACGGACCGGCTGATCCGCGGCTGCTCGACGCGGCGGTTGCCGTGTTTGAAGAGAGGCCGTGGAGGCAGCCGGCGTACGCTGACGTGGTAGCTGTCAACGAGGTGAGCCAATACGCGGCCTGGGTGCTGGTCCACGGGTACAACGTGAATCACTTCACCGCATTGATCAACTCTCACGCCGTCGCGAAACTCGACGACATTGAAAAGACCGCCGCCGCACTCGCCGCAGCCGGCGTTCCCATGAAAGCGAGTATTGAGGGAGTCCGCGGGGCCAGGCTGCGGCAGACGGCGACGCGCGCAGTCGAGATTGAGATCGGCGAACTGGTCAGCGGCTCCCCCGAGGGCGCGCAGTGGACCTACGCGTACCTTGAACTGGCCGAAAGAGGCGATGTGCGCGATCCAGTCACTGATGAAGAGGTGCGCTTCAACGGCTTCCTCGGACCGCAAGCGACTCAACTGTTTGAAATGACGAGGCGCAGTTAAAACAACGCGGCGACAGACGCTCGTCCGAACAGTCCATTCCTTGACAATGCGCTGGCGAAGCGCTTAGATTGCGAAACTGGTATTTTCTCCCTCACCTTAGACTCCTCACGCGGTTACGGTCGCCACATGCGCACCCG
>JASMLW010000475.1 GCA_030748485.1 Pirellulaceae bacterium | reverse complement strand
ACTCGTCGCGCCTACTGCAACCGTATCAGAATCCTTCGACGCGCTGGGCTTAAGAAGCGCGACACTGTCCTGGATTACGGCTGTGGCGGAGGGCTATTCTTGAATTTCCTGAAGGAGAGAGGGCATCTGAACGCGGTTGGTTACGACCCCTATAGCTCGGACTTCCGGACGGCGCCGCCAAGTGGCACGAAGTTCGATTTCGTCTATTCTTTCGGCGTGATCGAACACGTCCCATGCCCGCGAGCCTTTCTGCATCAGCACCGCCGGTTGCTCGAAGATGACGGAACAGTCATTGTCGCCACTCCCGATGCTGGCGGCCTAGATCTAGCCGACCCCGACGTCGTGCTCATGCACCAGCCGTATCACCGCCACATCCTCTCGATCGATGGGATCACGAAACTCGCCGAGCGGGAAGGGCTCGCACTGGTGCGCGTTGAGAAACTCAACTGGATGGATACACGTTTTCCGGGCATGAATGGTCGATTCGTGGCGGACTACGTGAAGGCCACCGGCGGGCTGATTGATTCACTGTTCGAGCCTCGACAGGTCCGGCTCTTCTTGACATCGCCGAATCTCTGGCTGTCGTTTTGGTTTGGCCACCTCTATCCTACGACCGGCTACATGATCTGTATGTTTCGCCGAGCGACGGCGTGAGTTGGTCCGCGACGTTGGCGTCGTGCGGGTCGTTCGCGTTCATCAGTTTGATGAACCTTGGATCGCGCTTCCGTCGAAGTAGCTCGGCGCGGACAGTCCCATTGTCTCTAGGATTGTGGGTGCGAGATCGACCACCTCATGATCGTCGATTGTGGCTCCCTCCTCAAAACGCGGGCCGTGAAGCATTGCAAAGCCACCGGCACGATGGCCGCCCGTGCGAAAATACGGGACGGGACCTATGCGTCCTACATCTGGGCTATCAACGACGTCGAAGGGGACGTCCGTCCAGACGACCACTAGATCGCCGGCGATCATCTTTTCGTCTTCTTCAGTAGGGTCTCGCCGCGTTCGAAAAATGTCCTTCACGATCGGCTCACCGGTGCGGCCGTTCGTCAGTCGCTTCAAGAAATCGCTGATACGGTCACACTCCGAATCGTACTCGCTGGGTGGTACAACTCCACGTTGGTCGCGACCGACGACATTAATCCGAACGTGTCCATTGGCAAATGAGGGCAACGCAAAGGATCGACTCTTCTGCCAACTGGGGCGATACCAAGTTGTCGGCATCCAACCGTTCGTGGGCCCCTTGATTGACAAAAAGAACGGGAATTTGAAATCGCTTCCCGGCAGCGTCCAACGATACCAGGCGGGCAAGCGGCGCAATATCGGGCTCAGCCAGCGCCACGAACAGTACTTCTGCCGCCAGATCTCGCCAAACCAATACCAGTGCAACCCCGATCGAACCACGGGAGGGGCGGGTGTACCGCTGTCTCCTCGAGCGAAACCGAATTTGCCCGGAAAGTTGAATCGATACATCAACTCAGGCAGGAAAAAGAGACACGGCAAGTCGGTCGAGTTCTGCTGTATGCCATGAACAGAAAACACCACCAAATGATCGTCGGGGCGAAGACGCTTGATGATGGATCCAATCGTCTCGTCGATCGCGGTAAACACCTGCAGCAGCGGATCCGGCTGTCCATCATTAACATTGACGGGATGATCTTCGTCGGACTGCGCCCACAAGTCGTGCAATACGCTGTGAGTCTCGCCAAAGGCCGCGACGATCAGATCAAGCGACGTATCATCCAGCAAGTCGAGAATGATTCGCTCGCGTTGCTTGGTGGCTTGGATGGCCGTTTCCTCCAGCCACTTGCGATAGCGTCTGCTCCAGAATACGCCGTGATCACGGTAGATGATCCTGTTCTTCCCGAAACGCCGATTTGTTTCCTTCAACAGTCCGCGAGGGTCCGAGCCGCGCACCACATAAGGAAAATGCCCGCCCCAACCGACGATTTGGCTACCTTGCACGTTCGGCACAACGGCCGACAGAGGAATATCAAAGATCGCTACACGGGCTTGGTCGCCTAAGGCGTAGAAAGGGGGATAGTCCTTGTAGTCATAACCGCCATGCGTAAAGTCATTCGTTGCCCGGTACGTGGCGGGGCAGTAGCGAATCGTTTCCCAGTACCCAGACCGCTTGGCGCGAACCCCGGTCTGAAACATGACCCAGTTCCCCTCCGTCCCGGCGAAGGACGGCGAACCGTCCAAGAACTCAGCCTTGGTTTCCAAACGTGTCAGCGTGCTCTGCTTGCGCAGGTTGGCCAAACAGGGTAAGTGGCCTCGCTCGATGAAGCGGCCCAGGAACTCATAGTCCGTTGAGTCAAGACCGATGGCTATTACGCGGCCCGTCACATCATGCTCGCATGTTTGTGTAACGTTGTTTCTGTAACAGCGGCAGAACTTCTGAGGAGTCTTGAACGGGCGGGCCCTGCTTGGTTTCCTTCACGGGTTGTTCACGCAATCCGAGAGCGACTCGCGTGACCCACCTGGCCCAATCTAACTCCGTCGACGGAGTTGTCCAGTTGCTTTCCGATTATGGATCCGAAGGAATGGTCGCGGCGATCGAGACGCTGATGAATGAGGCGATGAAGTTGGAGCTCGCCGAGGCGCTGATGACAAGAACGGCGGAGCTCGTCTGGTCGATGTAGGATGATCGCGACGGGCGCGGCGCGCGTGAATGGAACGCGATTGCCCAGAGGCGCGCGAGAATGGCACGGTGGATGCAGCAGCAACGTCTGGTTCACCCGTGCTCAAGCACGGGCCTTTGCCGCCTGTGGCGGAAGGAGGGCGCAAACGCCCTCGTCTTTTGGAACGCGGTGGCGCGAGGCGACGCGAGTGTGGAACGCGTTGCCCAAAGCAGCGCGAATCGACTCCGGCGTCGCGCTACGTCCATTCGATGTCGTTGCGAGTGTGGACGTGGGACGCCATCTCGGCCACATGCGGATGATTGTGGGCGAAACGCTCGATGACGGTGTTCAGCGAGATCCCCTCGACTTCGCAGAAGACGGACAACTCGTTGCTCGTCGTCTTGCTGTAGCAGACGCAGTCGCCAAACTCGGCAACCATCCGCTCGCGCCATTGCTCGAAGGGGGCCGTTTTCGGTAGGAGGGCGAGAACACGACGTCCGCCGCCGACGTTGGCGAGGATCGGGTGCGCCGCGGCCGGGAATGTATCGACACGCGCGCCCTCTGATGGTTCTCGTTGTTCAGGGGCGCCTGAATTCGCCAGGAGAAAGTCAACTGCCTGTTCCATCAGCGCCGAGCGGGCCGCTCCATCATCAAACGACTCGGCGACGAAATCGGCCAAGCGAAAACGCACCTGGGACTGCAGGTGATTGTCAAATGCGTCGATCATCGGCTTGGGCAGACTGCCGGCCGCTCGCTCAACATCGGAAAAATCGGCCGCACATGAACTGATGCGGACTCGCGCTTCCTGCAGTTGAGCGACGAGCGACTTGGATTGCTCGGCCAACTCGGAAGCGAACTGCACGAACCAATCGCAAACGACGGTCGAGGCGACCATCACGCCGTATTGCCGGGTGAGAGCCTGGAATTCCGGGCCCGTCTTTCGCGACGCGCCGATGCGAACTTGATCGGCTGAGTTTTCGATCTTCTCTTTCAGTTGACGGCAGCCGTCGGCGGCGGCGGTCAGCTCTTTGACGATCGCCGCCAGTACGTGTCCCGCGCCGCGAATACGCGGAGCCTGGTCGAGCATTGCGACGATGTGGTCGCGAAGGATGACAGCCGCGCTCTCCGGCGAAATGGGCAGCTGGTCATTGACGCCGGTGATGATCGCAGCCAATTGGGGCGACTGGTCGGAGTCCGTCGGCGAATTGAGAATTGCAGCTCGCACCGCCGGGAAGAGTTGCTTGACATCCCCAGCCGCGTCACTGCCGCTGAGCTTGTCGGCGACTTGGCCGGCGTAGGCGTCAAGTTGTTTCCCCGTCGCGCCGCGGAGAACTCCGATCGCCCGCGTCGTGAGTCGCTCCGCGGTCAACTCGAGTTCGACGAGCATCGACTTGGTTTCTGCTAAGTCGATGGCTGGAAGTCGCCGCGTCGACCGGTTCTCGCGGCCCGACTCCTCCACCCACTTCTTCATCGCGGCTCCGCATAATCGGCGGGCGGCTCCGTTGAGCAACTGAAACGATGACTCCTCAATTGACGCCACACCGACTGTCCGCAATTGAGATTCGAACGACGCGTCTGCTTCCAGACTGAGTTGTCGCCATTGCTCAAAGTGAGCGCGTTCCGCGGCCGCCGTGTTGCCGAACAGGTAGCTGGCGACGTCACTCGCCTTCTGGCTGAACTGGCGCTGGTTGAGATCGTCGCCAAAGTGCACGAAGTAGGTGAAGTCAAAGGGAGGTGCGTAGTCGGGATTCTCTTTGTCAGCAGCGCTGAAGTGGTTCAGCTCCCGCAGGAAACTCATCGTGTTCGCATCTTGCACGTCGCGAAGCTGGCGAGTCGTGCCGGTTCCGTGCAACAGCACGCCGGTGACTGTCTCCGGTTCCATATCGAGTTCATCGCAGACCTGGCGAGCTAGATACGCGACGTCCAACGCCGCGCCGCTGCTGGTGCCGCCCGTTGTCGAAGCGACGAGAACGACGCGGGGAGCTCCGCGACGCAGCGGCAAGCCGGTCTCGCGCGCCGTCGCGCGAACCGCGTCATCCGCGACGGCGTTCGAAAGAACTCGTTCGATCTGTTTCCCGATCCGCCGGCGGTGGTCGACAAACGCCAACCGACCGAGAGGTCGGATTCCGTCGACGTTGCCCGATTTGGGAATATTGTAGAGCCACCGGCGACTCAACCAGTCAAGTTGCAGGGCCGGATCGTTGCGAAACTCACCAAGAGTGCGGAGCGGCATGCCGACTGTTTCGGTTCGCTGCAGCTCGCCGCCGCCCCGCGAACACAAGTCTGTGATAAAGTTGGCGTCTGAATCGATCAACAGCAGCGGAAACGACGGCAGCTCCGACTCCTCACCGAATTGGCTGCGAAAACGCTGTCGCAACGAGCAGAGAACTTGTGCCGCCAACCCGCCCACTCCGATGAAGACGGTCGGACGATAAGTGGCGACCGCTCGGTCCGCGTCCGGCGGCGGCAAGGGCGTCGTCTCCAGAGCGGGCAGCTCTTCGGGAGCGATCATGCTGGCTGGATCGACAACCGCTGTCTTGCCGAGATCGGCCGGCGCGCCTCTGCCGGTCGGACCGCTCCAGCGTACGCGAGCGTTGCGTCGCTTGCTCAACTCGTCAATGAATTGGCGGCAGCTTTGGAACCGAGCGTGATGGTTTTTGGAAAGCGCGCGGGCGACGACGGGCCGGTCGACCGGTTGCAACGGCGACAGATCCGGCTTGCTGTTCAGGTGCTGTGCGGCCAGCTGCGCGGCAGTGCGACCGCTGAACGGCGGCACTCCGGTCAACATCATCTGGTACACGATCGCCAGACTGTATTGATCGCTGCGATCGCTCGGCTGACCTTCGAACAACTCTGGCGGCGCGTAGAGCGGGGTGAAGCCGCCGATCAGTGAGATCGCCGGATCATTGATGCTCTTGATCAAGCCGAAGTCGCCGACCTTAATGTGGTCGCCTTGCACCAATAGGTTCTCCGGCTTGATATCCAGGTGCTGCAGCCCGTGTTGTTCGGCCATGAAGTCGAGCGCGTCGGCGGCGTCGCGAAGGTAGCCGAGCAGATTGTCGCGAGGAACGCCGCGGCCTCCTTCGTCCCTCAGCTTATTGAAGACATCCTCTAAGCAGCCGTCGGCCAACTCGGTCACGACAATCAGCCGCTGATCGCAGACTTCGATCCGTTCAATGTTGAGCAGGAAGGGATGGCGCAGCGCGCGGATCCGCTCCAAAGAACGCAGCTCCGCGTCGGCTTGCGGACCATCGAGTTTTCCGAACAGAATCTTGATGGCCTTCGGCAATCCGCCCGGCCCAATCGCCCGCCAAACTTCGCCATACCCGCCGCCGCCGATCTTTTCTTCGAGCTTGTAGTCAGCCACGATTTGCGGCGCGGGCGGCGCAGCTTCCTGGCTGCCGTCCCCGAGCACGGACGTAGCGTTGATGTTGGCGTCGAAAGGCATCTTAATCTCCCCGCTCACTCGGCGTTCTCGAAGAGCGTGTCGGCCGATTGGTGATCCCGTGTTCTCACTTCGGTAAAGAAACCATGCGCGATGCGGTCGAAGTAGTCGGGAGCCATTTCGAACTCGAGTTCGTTGTACGCACAGTAGTTGCGAACTTGCAGCAGCAGGTCGCGGGCGTGGCACCGCCGCAGCGGCCGGCCTTTGGCTCGATAATGACGCTCGAGCAGGTAGTCGATGGCGTCGGGGTCGTAGCAGCAGCCGTATTTCTCCGCAGCCAGTTGAAACAGGCAATGGAATTCATCTTCTTCGGGATCGCACACTTCCACGCGGTAGGGTATTCGCCGGACGAAAGCCTCATCGACAAGTTGAGCCGGGTCGAGATTCGTTGAAAAAATGATCAACTGTTCGAAGGGCACGATGATCTTCTTGCCGGTCGCCAGGGTGAGGAAGTCGTGTCGATTTTCGAGCGGCACGATCCAGCGATTGAGCAGGTCGGCCGGCGAGATTCGTTGGCGGCCGAAGTCGTCGATTAGCAGACATCCACAGTTGCTCTTCATCTGCAACGGCGCTTCACAGATGTTGGCTACTGGATCGTGTCTGATTTCCAGGCTGTCCAGCGTCAGTTCACCTCCCACCACGACGGTCGGTCGTCGGATTCGGATCCAACGTTTGTCGTACGGTGCGGCGAGCGTTTGGTGTTCGGTTCGCTTGTGATACGCCGGGTCGAAGACGGTGATCAGCTCACGCCCATCAATGACGGCGTGGGGCAGCCAGATCTCCTGACCGAAACAGCTTGTGATGCGCGTCGCCAGCGTCGACTTGCCGTTGCCGGGAGGCCCGTACAGAAACAGGCCGCTGCTCGAATTGACTGCCGGACCCAGCATGTCGAGCATGTCGCTGGAGACGGAGATATCCTGAAACGCATCCGCCAGGTCGCCGCGCCGCATCGGTTCGTCGCCGATCGCCTGAGCTTCGACCGAGATGACGTAATCCATCAAGGGCACCGGAGCCGGCCCGACGTAAGCGCAGTCTCGATGGAACGCCTGCGCCCGCGCGCGGCCCTCGTCGGTCAAGCAGTAGACGTAGTCGTTGAATTGCCCAGCGCCGGTGTGAGTTACCAGGAGCCGAGTCCGGAGTCGCGTCAGCAGTTTCTCGACGATCGTAAACGGCAGGCAGGCCATCGCGGCTAGCTCGCGGCCGCTGCTGTTGCCGCCGGACAAGAGCATCTTGCAGACCAGCGATTCCAAGAATGGTTCGCTGAGTCCGAGTTCCTCAATCGTCTGCGGCTCGGTTGGCCAAAACCTCTCACCGCCCAGCAGAGCGGAGATCAAGGTCGGTTCACTGAGGCTGGCCGTCGCCGGCATCGTTGACATCCTAAGCCCCCTGCATTTCGGCCGCTGCGGTTCTAATTATTCGTTCTCGCCGTCAGTCCAGGCGCCCACCGGTCCCGGTCGCCCGAACAGATAACCCTGCGCGAGTTCAAAACCAAGTTCACGGCAGATGTCCGCCTCCGTATCCATCTCGACGCCCTCGGCCAACGGGATCACATTGAGGTCTTTGACAATCTTGATCAGCGACCCGACCATCGATCGGTGCTGCTGAGACGCCGATGACAGGCCGCGAATCAGCTTGACGTCAAATTTCAATACGTCCGGCGGCACTTCGACGAGTTCCATGAGCCGCGCTTGGCCGGCTCCAAAGTCGTCGTACGCCAACCCGATGCGCAATTCGTTCAGGACTTTGTGCAGCCGACGCAAATACGCAGTCGACGTCACGGCGGATTCGTGAACTTCGAGTGTGAAAGCCAGGTCCGGATTGTCCTCACGGAGTTGAGTCAGCGACTCGAGCAACTCCGTTGTCTCCATCTCCGCCGGATGCGTGTTTACGAAGTATTCAACATCTGCGCCCAGCGTCTGACCGATTCGCAGTCCCTCTGAGCGGCACAAGACGCTCAACTGGGGAGCCTCCATGCGCTCCGCCGCGACGCGGAACATCTTGTACGGCGTCTCCAATCCGACAAGCTGACTGCGGGCCAGCACTTCGTACCCGACGCGTCGGTAGTCCTCCAGACGAATGATCGGCTGAAAGTAGGGCTTCACAGCGGGGTCTTCGATCAGCTTGTCGAACTGCACTTGAGCAAGCGCCTCGTCAATCACATCTGTCGAGAGCGTCGTCTTTGTCGGTCGCTCGTCCGCCGTGCGCTCAAGCGTGAACATCGCATTGCCGAAGTGCACCATGTCGCCGCTTTGCAGTGGCGTCAGTTGGTGCACGGATCGGCCGTTGAGCAACGTGCCATTCGTACTGTCCAGATCCCGCACGAAGATCTCACCATCCGTACTAATCAGCTCTGCATGATGTCCGGAAACAGTCGGGTTGGCGAGGCAGAGTTCATTGTCTGGGTGGCGGCCAACCGAGTAGGGTTGAGCGACAATCGGCGTGCGTTGGATCGAAGCCTTTTCGTGCGGCCGACCGATCAACACCCAGCCACATTCAGTGGTGGAGCTATCGGAGCCATTCGGCAGCGGCGATCCGAGCGGTGAGAAAGCGTCGTGTCCGTTCACTGGGCCAGCCCTTCATTCAGAGGACTGGCTTCGTGCGCAGGTGACGACTCGGCGCGCAGCACGCGCCTCAGTTTACCGTCGAGTTCCTTGCCCAACTCGACAACGTGTGGGTCTCCAAACGTTCGCTTGGCTTGGTATAGGCAGCCGTCCGCCGCGGCGAAGAGGCCGGCCGGCTGCGTATTTGAGAATCCGTCGTGACGCACTGCGGCTCCGATCGAACACCGAATGGGCAGCTGCGCGCCCTGGTGCTCCACCGAGCAACCTCGAAAGTGCTGCTCGATGCGTTGCAACGGTATGTCGATGTCACCGGGGTGGCAGCCGAGGCACAGCGCGACAAATTCGTCGCCGCCGAATCGAGCCACCACGTCGTACGAACGCAGCGATGCTTCGAGCGCCCGCGCGACCTTCTTCAGCACGATGTCCCCAGTCTGGTGACCGTACTGGTCATTGACTCCTTTGAAGTCATCGAGATCGACGACGACCACGGCCACCGATGTCCCGCATCGCTCGGCTCGGCTCCACTCCTCGCTCAACCGGCGTTCGTACGCCAGGCGATTCATCAATCCGGTCAGCGGATCGCAACTGGCCGAAGCCAGTGTCGGCTCGAGTCGACGCCAACTGAAAAACACGTCGCCCTGCAGCGAAAGCCCGATCAGATCGTCGTTTTCTGTGATCGCGATGCAATCGTGCGAATCTTCCATGCGCACACAAGAGTCCGCGGCGTGACCGATCGAGAATTGAATCAATGCGCTGAGCGGCATCCCTTCCCAGCGAGCGCGCTCGCGGTCGTTGGCCGACTCGAGTCGTTGGATGATGCGACTGCTGGGCACTACCCCGACGATCGAGCCTTCGTCGTCGGTCGCCAACACGTATTCGTGATCAGCGAGGTAGACCCACGTCTCGTCGAGACGAGTGTCGCAGTGAACCGTCGCCGGCGGTTCGGCGGTTGACTCGGCTGACAACGTCAATCGACATGGCAGGTTGTCGAAATCGTGATGAGCGCTCATATTTCGCGGGTGGCGCGGGTGATTGAAGTAACCTCGGAAACATAGGCCACAATTAGCGATCGACGGCGACAATGCCGCGGACGCGACGCCTGTCGACACGATTGTCCGGATCGTATCGAGTGATCCGCTGTTTTCCGCCACCTGCCGATCTCAGTCGCTGTGCGTTGGCGGGACGGCTACAATTGAGAACCACACGAGAGGTAGCGAAATGCGGACCAGCCTACTCATTCTCCTGACCGCCTTCGCGGCCTGCTCAGTAGGCATGCGGTCCTCGCCGGCGCACTCGGCGCAACCGGATTCATCGCGCAGACTGTCGGCGGCTACTCGCCAGTTCGTGACTCAATACTGTCTCGAATACGAACAGCCCTGAAGTCGCTCGCCCGGACGTCTGCTTGGCCAAAAAAACAGGACAATCGCCAACCTCCGCGTAGCTGTCAGGCCGAGTAATGGAGTATCCTATGGGTCACGCGCGCCTGGCAAGCGAGTGAGCCACCGGCTCACCATAACCGCGGCACTACGGGTCATTTCCAACAAGGAGTCGTCGATGCTCCGCGCTATTTCACTCATCCTGCTACTCATTAGCATGCCCTCCGCCGCGCTGGCGGACGCCGCCTCCGTCAACTTGCGTGGCCGCAGTTACCGCAAGTGGACGATCCAGTTGCCGGCTCCTCAATGGTTCGCCGTTGGCGACGGTGTGAGGATTCGACATGCGGGCGGTGAGAAATTCGCCGCGCGACTAGACGGCAATCGGTTGCAGTTCGACACAGACGGTGACGGCGAATTCGACCGCACGATCAATCCGCTTATCGACGCGACGACTCAGGCCGCGTCGGCTCGAGTGATCCTGGAGGGTAAGACCGCCAAAGGTGGAAAACTCCGTTACGCGATTCGACTGCGCAGAGATGGCGGCGATTGGGAATGGGCTCCTGGCGGCGCGCTTGCCGGTTCGATCCCCACGCCGGCTGGTCCGCTGCCCGTTCGCTTGATCGATCAAAACGGCAACGGCCGATTCGACGATGTGGGCGAAGACGCGATGATTGTCGGCACAAGCAACTACGCGATGTTTCTCTCCCGCACGATTGTGGTGGACGGCCAGCTTCGCCGCCTCCACGTCAACCCCGCCGGCACGGCGTTGACGTTGACCGACTACGAAGGCCCCACGGCCGCCATCGACATGACCGACGCCTTCGAATCGAAAGCCGTTTTGCTATCCGCGATCGTTCGCTCGAAGGACGGTTTGAATTCGTTCGACGTCGCCGCCTTCAACGGCCCGGCGATCGTCCCGGTCGGCGCCTACCGAGTCGTCTCCGGATCGCTCGGCTTGGGAACTCAACGAGTTCGCATCGGGGCCGGCAAGATGAAGCCGATTGAGCTCGCGGAGGGAGACAAACACAAGCTGCACTGGGGAGGCCCGGCTCGCGCTGAGTTCGCATACGATCGACGAGGTGGACAGATTCAATTCTCGCCCGACGCGATTCAGTACTACGGCGCCGCCGGCGAAGAGTACTTCAACTGGAATCCCATCGGCAAGTCGCCTCAGTTCCGCATCAAGGATCTCGCCACCGGCGCGGTGTTGAAGGTCGCTATTCTGCCGGGCTCGTGCTGAGGCCGCGGCTTCGTTCCGGTCGCCGTGAGCGTACCGTCCACCGCCCTCATCACCGTCGAAATGACTGCTGAGACATTTGCCTTTGGCAAGGTCCTGGGAGCGCCGCTCACCTACTGAGCGCGAGCGATCGCTTCGCCCCACGACGGATTCGTCCATTCCTAGTGTCTTACCGCCAGGTCGCCGCTGGCGACACCCATGGCGGCGGACGTCGCTGGCCGTGCGGACATTGTTGGATTCTCATCCATTCCGTGGCCTGGGAAGGTCCCGCCGCAGCTCCCTTTTTTGTATCTTTGGCGGCGTTGGCTCAGTTAGAATGGATGGTTTCGCGGAGTTATCCGCCACAACCCGGGCCGACCCATCGGAATTGCGGCTGCCACGAGGACTTGGACGCGATGACTATTCTTCCGCTCGAACACGGCGACTCCAGAGGATCACCTTGCGCGCCGGCCCGTCGCCATCGGATCGCCGCGGCCCTGTGCTTGACTTTTTTGCTGGTTGCACGCCAGGGCTTCGCCCAAGACCTCGACAAGCCGCCCGAGTTGAGTGACGAAGGCGGGGCGATCCCAGTGCGAGTGATCGACGGCCGTCTGGTCGTGGCCTGCGACGTATCGGGCAGTAAGCTCCGCATCCCCGTCAACCTGTGGTTGGATTTTGATGGAGCCTATGGATTTCAATTGCACAATCGCGCCGCCGCCAATTTGCCGGCCGAAACACAGACGGGACAGCCGTTGCCGCTCACGCTGCATTTCCCGGACTTCACTCTTGATCTGGCGCGTCGTGAACTCGGCCCCGAAGAAGATTTTGAAGAGTTCACGAAGTACCACTCGAAAGAGATCGGCGAGAACGCCTTGGTCGGAGCGATCGGCTCGCAAGTACTCAAACACTTCGACATCACGTTCGACTTGCCGCGCGGTCAGATTAGCCTGTCGCCGCCGGGACGGCTCGCCGAGCGCGGGCCGGATCAATCGGTCGACGAGATTATTACGCCCATCACGACCAAGAACGACCTCGTCTGGTTGCCCGTCACGTTGACAAAAGGCGACGACACGCTGCGTCGAGCGATGGCGATCACGACATCGCGCTACGATTCGCTGATGAATCGGCAATTGTGCAATTCGTTGCAGCGACCGGCCGGCAACGTGGGTCCGGTGCGCTGCGAGATGATCGACTTCGCTCCGTACGTTGCCTTTCGCCCCGCCGAGATCGTGCAAGTGCATCCCGACGGCGTGGGCGGAACGATCGGGCTCAACCTGCTCGAGAACTTTCGCGTCCACGTGGATCGCGAGTCGTTGCTCGCTTCGTTGCAAAGCGCCCGCTCGCCGTCGTTCCCCAACGAGGAGTTGGCTTGGTTTCAGGCGATGGTCGCCGAAGACTCGCAACTCGTTCTCGATTGGCTTGGCGAACATAGCCAAACTCGCCTGGGTCGCGAAGCTGCCGAGTTCCTGTTGACTCTGCTGCTCGATGAAGGAGCCGAAGAAGATGAACTCGCCACCGCCGTGCAGTGGGTCAACGACACGATGCCAAAAGATCTCCGCGCCACGCGTCTGTTCGACCTGATGGAGGAACTGGTCAACGAGGGAGAAGGAGAACTGGGAATCGTCGCCGGCAAATTGGGAGTGAAGAGCGCGCGGGCGGATCGCTATCCTGAGTCGAACTACAAGTTGCACGGCCGGCTGGGGGAATTGCTGTTGCCCACCGACAATCGTGAGGCTTGGCGGCATCTCCTCTCCGCCGCCTTCGGTTTGCCCGAAGACGGCATGATCAACCTGAATCTCGGTCGCTGCTACGAGGCCAACGGGAAGCGCAAGCGAGCATTCAGTCGCTACATCCAGGCGCTTGTCAAGGAAGAGAGTTCGGAACTCGCCATGGCCGCGCTGATGAAGATGGACGCGCAGCTGCCTCCCGAACAGCGGATGACAATCGAGACGATCGACCGCATGATCTCCGGCCGAGTCCGCAATTATTCGGCGCCCACCAAGTATGAGCCGGATCCCGACAAGCGTACGAACCGGACAAGCGTCGTCGAGTTTTTCACGAACGCCTACTACGGCACCGAGCAACGCGGCGGCGCCATCGGCGGCGCACTCGGCAATCAAGGTGCGATGACGCACTTCTCGGACGATCAGTGTGTGTTCCTGTCTTACCACCTGCCGGCTCCGCGACCCGAACCGCTCGTCACGCCATTGGCTTTGCACATGTCGAACTGGCTGAACGCTACCGCCCCCAACGTGCAAGTCGTCGACGGCCGTCGCCGCGCGCCTGGAGCCGGCAGACATCGCCACGCGGAACAGATCTACGAAGCGACTCGCGACGCCGTCATCGCTCAACTGAGAGACGCCTCACCGATTACCATTTCGGGCGATGCGAAAGTCTCCGACGAACACGTTCGCGGCAAGATCGTCGTGCAGTTGCCGGCGTTGGACCAGTTCGACGAAGCCTCGACTACTTCGCCTCTCGTCTTGCAGATCGTCATCGCCGAACGCGGAGTCGTGTTCCACGGTTCCAGCGGAGTGGTTATTCACCGCATGGTCGGCCGCGGCCTGGCGACGAGAGGTTCGCTCAATGGCGTCGCCGTCAAACCGAACTTCGACGGTCGTTTCGAAGTCTCCTTCGACCGCGACCTAGCCGAGTTGGCGGCCGAGAACGCGGCCGAACTGGAACGCATCGAGACCGGACAGACTGCTGGGGGAGCCCGCTTGGGTCTGCGAATTGAACCGCAGAGCGTGGAGGTCATCGCGCTGGTGCGGCAGGAAGACAGTGGCGAAGTCCGCCAGGCCTTCAAGTGCGACCTCGGTCGAATGGAGACGGCCGAGTGAATTCACCGCACCTGTATTCGCATATCGACGCCGTCGCGGATCGAGCAACTCAACAGATCGCCTTCCGGCGTCGCCGGAGAATCGCTCGGTCGCAGTTCGCGTCCGCGCTATGGGTGCTCATCGCCGCGCCGTTAATCGCCTTGTTCATTCAACTCGCCAGGTGGGCGGGAGGCTATCCGGCGGGAATCGGCTTCTCCTGGACCGCGCTGACCGCGGCGACAATCGCCGCGCCCATCTTGTGGATCGCCTTCCGGACGTTGAGCCGGCGGGTCGCCGTTCACCGGCGGCAAGCTCTCCGCGCAATGGATGAATCGTTGGGGTCTTGTGAACGAGTCGTCACCGCCGACCAGTTTCTTGAAGTCCGCAACCGCACCGGGTTCATGCAAGCGGCCGTTGAAGACGCCGAGTCGTGGGTCGAGAGCGCGCGGACCGCTTCACTTCTGTCCGGCGAACGCGAACCGGCTCCGATTCGCTGGGCTTGGGCGGCCGTTCCGCTCGGTTGCCTGGTGATCCTCGCCGCCGGTTGGCTCGCTCAGCAAACGTTGCCCCCTCGCGCCGCGTTGGCGGGCGACCCGATCAACACCAATTCGCAAACACCGGTCGACATCGTCACACCCAACGAAGAGAGAGTTAATCCAGAAGTAAACGAACGCCAGGACGCCGATCCGGCGGACGAGCGCCGCGCTGACAAGAAAGAACGAAACAAGACCCGGCAGGCGCCCCCCGCCAACGCCACGCCCGAAGGAGCCGAGGAATCGCAGGGGCAATTGGCGGACGGCGAAACGAGCGAGGCTCAACAGTCGTCCAACCCGTCCAGCGCGAAAGGCGAACCGTCGACTCAGGGCCAACCAGCGAAGTCCGACGTGCGGACTCCGAAGAAGCCCGCCAAGAAACGCGCCGCCGAGAATCGTAAACAGAAAGAGCAACCTGAGGATCAGCCGATGGATCCATCCGGTGTCACGGCCGGTCAGGGTTCTTCAAAAGGATCCAACAACACGGCGGCGGCGAGCGATTGGTCGAGTCGCAGCCAGCAGGCCACGCCCGACGACGAAGAGACGGAAGACGAAGAGGACGTCGAGGATGAAGACGAGGAGCAGGAGTCGCGCGGCGGCGTGCAGCCCAACCTCCGCGACCGGCGGCCTCCCGTGAACCGCGATCTGCAAATCGGCTTTGGCAATCGCTCCGATCCCGACGCCAATGGCCGCGGTGGACCTGGAGCACAAAAGAAATCTCGCGGCGTCGCTTCGCTCGTTCTCGGCGTGCCGATTCCCGATCGCGTCACCGGGCAACCGAACAAGGGTCGCATTCGCATCACTCAACAGCGCATCGTTCCCGAGGCCGAGGAGAGTGATCCGGTGGCCGCGGAAGATCGGGGCGTCCGAGACGGAGCCGTCGGCCCGCTCCCCCATCCCGAGATGTCGCCCTGGCTGCAGCAACTCGTCAAACGCTATTTCCTGCAGCGCCGTCAAAGCGCCAAACCCACAGTCCCCGCAATTATCCAAGACGAAACGTAAGCTTCCTTCGCTAGAGAGATTTTTCACCATATGACGTCCACACCAATGCTCACTGATCCGGCCGCCGCGCGCGAGGCCGCTACGGAATTCAAGAGAGTTCACACGGAAGTTCGCACTGAAATCGCCCGCATGATGGTCGGCCAAGAGGCCGTGATCGATGGAGTACTCGCCGCCCTCTACGCCGGCGGTCATGTTTTGCTCGAAGGCGTCCCCGGTCTCGGCAAGACTCTGCTCGTCAGCTCGCTCGGCAAGTCGATCGATCTAACCTTCAGCAGAATCCAATTCACACCGGACATGATGCCCGCCGACATTCGCGGCACCAATGTCCTCACGGAAGACGAAACGGGCGCGACCAAGCTGGAGTTTCAAGCCGGTCCGCTCGTCGCCAATCTCGTCCTCGCCGACGAAATCAATCGAGCGACTCCGCGAACCCAGTCGGCGTTGCTCGAATCGATGCAGGAGAAACAGATCTCCGTCGGCAATCGCACCATCGTGCTCAGCGAACCGTTCTGCGTGATGGCTACACAAAACCCAGTTGAACAAGAAGGCACCTATCCGTTGCCCGAAGCTCAACTGGATCGTTTCCTGTTCAAGTTGATCGTCGGCTATCCGGAGGAGAACGATTACCGCACGATTCTCCGCCGCACGACGACGGCTGACGAGATCCAACTGAACGCTGTCTCCAATGCGGAGAAGACGTTGGAGATGCGGCATGTAGTGCGAGCGGTTTCAGTTCCCGAGCATGTCGAGACGGAGGCGATTCGCCTTGTCATGGCGACTCAGCCCGGTAATCCGCGCGCGCCCAGTATGGTGAATGAAGTCGTTTCGCTCGGCGCTTCACCGCGCGGCGTCCAGTCGCTGATCCTCGCCGGCAAGGTCCGCGCTCTTCTGCAAGATCGCTTCGCCGTCGCGGGCGACGATCTGCGGGCCGTCGCGCACGACGTGCTCCGTCATCGAGTGCTCGTCAATTTCCAGGGACTCTCCGAAGGAGTGACACCCGACCACGTCGTGGCCGAAGTCCTTCAGCACGTGACGACGGCGGAAAACTAGGCATGGTTCAGGACGACTTCAACCTGCTCGACCCAGAACTGCTCGAGCAGGCTCGCGCCCTGCGAATCGTTGCGCGGCGAGTCGCTCCCGCCGGTAGGTGGGCCGAACACCGTTCGCGCGACCGCGGTCAGGGTCTCGAGTTTCAGGACTACCGACCCTACTCGCCCGGCGATGAACTGCGAGCGGTGGATTGGAACATCTATCGCCGGCTGGGCCGCGTCGTGATCCGTCTCTTCGAGGAGATGGAGGATCTGCCGATCTACCTGCTGCCCGACCTTTCCTTCAGCATGTGGCAGGAGGCGGCCGACCCGCGCGCGGTGGTGGCGATGAAAGCGGCCATTGGATTGGCGGCGATCGGTTTGGATCAGCACGACCGCGTCGGCGTATTCCCCTTCGGTGAAGAGTTGGAAGTGGGCATTCGTCCGATGTCGGGGCGTTCGCGGCTGACGGCATTCGCCCAAGCGTTGACGCAGAGCGCCCGGGACGCTCAAGACAGAAAATCCGGCACTGACTTAGCCGCTGCGATGTCACGTTTTCGCGGTCTCGGTTTGAGACAAGGGCTGGTCGTCGTTGTTTCCGACTTCCTCGACCCGCGTGGCGCGGCGGCCGTGCTTAGCGAATTCAAGCGGTCGCGGCATCGGCCGCTGTTTGTCGCGATCACTCGGCCCGAGGACCGCGACCCGGCGCTGCGCGGCGACGTGCGCGTGCGGGATTGTGAGACGGGCGACACGCAAGATGTCTCCATCACGGATGCGGTGCTCGAACGTTACCGAGCCGCATACGACGAGCACTTTGCCGCGCTGCAGTCGTTCGTGAAACAGCGACAGGGTGGTTGGCTCGAGATCGACGCCGATGTGGATGTCATGGACCAACTCGCGACCATGTTTGAAGGCGGGAGATTCGTGGCGTGAATTTTGGTTTGTTTTCATTGCCGACGGCGCTCGCCGGCGTGTTCGCATTGGCCGCCTTGCTGTGGATCGCGCAACGACTGCGCGTGCGGCACCGCGAAGTCGAAGTGCTGAGCACGATGTTCTGGCAGGCGGCCTTGGAGGAGACTCGCGCACGCGTCTTCGTACGGCGTTTTCGTCATTGGCCCGCCTGGGTCTTGCTGGTCGTCATCGCGTCCCTGCTTTGGTTACTCGCCGGCCGCCCGCGGACTACGTCGCGAGACGGCGTGCGACACATCGTCCTCGTCGATTGGAGCGTAGACGACGCCCGGCAGCGCGCAGACGACCTCGACCTGGCGATTGATTTGGCTGCCACGTTGCCGGTCACCGACCGCGAAATCGTCGCCGTCAGCACGGAGCTCGAGACGTTGTTGCACGCCGGAGAGCCACTCGAATTGGCTCGGTTGAGATCTCAGGCTGCGACGGCGATTGCTCCCGACGACCTCGATTGGGCGCTCGCAGCACTCGCCAGTCGCGCCAGCTCGACGACCCGGATCGCGATTCATCTCGTCGGTGACGGGCGAGTCGATCGAAGGCGCTGGCGCGAACTCGAGAGGTCCGTCGACTCGGCCGAATCATTGCAATTGGATCGCGTCACGCGCGACCGGCTTTCCCTTCCCGCGAGACCGCGCTTGGTCACACTGGGGGCCGCCGACTCGGCGCGCGGCGATTGGCGAACCGTCGACGTCTGGCTGCGCTTCACAACGGCCGACGATCAACCGCTCGACCCGCAACGCATTGCGATGTCGCAAGGCGGCGAAAAGCTCAACCAACCGCTCGTCGTCCGCGGCGACGGAACGTTTGAGCTGCTCGACATGCCGGCCGACGGATCGGAGATCGACTTGACTCTCGACGGCGCCGCGGTCGGCGCGTTGACGCTGCCGAGTCGGCGGACCATTCGCGTGCGGATGGACGCTGACACGCCCGCATCGCTCCGCCAACTGATCGCGCTCGATCCGGCTTGTGAAGTCGTCGAAAGCCAGGCGGATGTGCGAGTCGGGTCCGCTGCGGTAGCGAACTTTCGTCTCTCGACGATCGACGAACCGGCGTTTCTGATCCAGTCGGATGCGGACGACCCGCAAGCCGCCCTCCGTCAGCTAGTCGACGAACTGGCGCTGCGACAAGTCGACGCGACCAGCATCGCCGAGCAGTCCGGCCAAGTCGTCGACGTTCAAGTCGCGGCTGGGTCCAAACGAACTCTGGCGGTCTGGCAGAGCCTCTTCTCACCGGCGTTCGACTTTCAAGAGAGTCGCGCTTGTCCCGTGTTTGTTTCCCGCTCGATCCGCTGGCTCGCCCAACAACCGCCGCTCGTCGAGTGGGCGGAACTTGGCGAACGCCTACCGGCCGCAGCTCCGCCGTTCGACAGAGCCAACGGCCAGCTTGCCGCGACTCTTGACGGTCGCAGTTTTCGCACGACTCGACTGGCCGCGAAGCCGGCAGCCGAAGCGCAATTGGCGGCGCACGACACGGTGGCGAGTTTCACTCTCTTCAACCCGGCTTCGTGGTTGGGCCTACTGGTCGTCGGCTTGCTGATCGGCGAGTGGATCCTCTTTCAAAGAGGGCGCCTGCCATGATCACAACGGCTCCTTGGTGGTGGGCGCTGGCCGCCTGTGCGTTGTTGCCTTGGCTGGGCCCCTGGCGTGGTCGCGATCGTTTGCAAAACGTATTGAGATCGTTGTTGTTTGTCGCGCTGTCCGCCGCTCTGTCGCAACCATTTCTGCGGCGAGATGATGCGCCGGCAACGCGTGTCTTGATTCTCGACCAGAGTGAGAGCGTCAGCCAGTCGGCTCGCAACGCGGCGTTGAAACAGGCTAACCGATTTGGTCTCGCGGCCGATCGCCGTCACGCCCATCTGGTCGTCTTCGGGAAGATCGATTCCGCTGCCTTGGATGAACTGAAGAAAGCCTTCGCCACGGTAACTCAAGTTGCCGGCCACCGTCGCAGCGGCGATTCTCCGCTGGCGGACGCGCTGACCGCTGCGCAGACGCTCATACCTCGCACAGGCAGCGGAGACGTGACCATCGCCAGCGACGGCATGGCGACTCGAGCCGACGACGCGCGGGCGATCTCGGCTCTCCGCCAGCGCGGCGTGACGATTCATGTCGTCGACCTGCCGGTGGCTGCGACTCCGCCCACACCTGTTGCCCTCTCTCCAGTCGATGAACTGCGAGTTGGCGCGACCGCTCGATTGACGGCGACTGTCACAGCCCGCGGCGGCGGATCGCCGGGCACAGTCACGCTTCGCCAAGACGACCGCGTGTTGGCCTCAGCTCCATATTCCGGAGCCGCCCTTGCACAGGTTGCCCTCCAATTCGAACCGCAGCAGGCGGGATTCATCGAGGCCGAATTGGCGGTCGCGTCCAGCACGTCTGTCGATGAACATGTGCTGCCCGTGTTGCTGGCCGTCCAACCCCCGCGGCGAATCCTCTACCTCGGTGATCTGCAGCGGAACGGAGCCCGCGAGCTCGGTGAGTTGCTGGGACCGGGTTTTGAACTCACACGCGTCGACCCACGCGACGAAGCGCAGGTGCAGGCGTCGCTAGAGAAGCACGATTTGATTGTCATGGACGACCTGTCGGCTGAGTCGCTACCGCAGTCTCTCGATGCGCAACTGATGGGCGCCGTGGCGGACGAAGGGCTGGGGCTGGTGATGAGCGGCGGCAAGGGTTCGTTCGGCGGGGGCGGTTGGCACGAGCGGACGGTGGCGTCGATGTTGCCCGTCGAGTTGGTGCAGAAAGAGGAGAAACGCGACCCGTCGACCACGCTCGTCGTCGTCATCGATACTTCGGGTTCGATGGGCGGAGTCCGCGTGCAGTTGGCGAAGGAAGTCTCGCGACTCGCCATACGGCGACTCCTGCCGCACGACAAAGTAGGCATCGTCGAATTCTACGGCGCCAAGCGTTGGGCCGCGCCGATTCAACCCGCGTCCAACGCCATCGAATTGCAAAGAGCGCTAAACCGCATGAACGCGGGTGGCGGCACGGTCATCCTGCCGGCGCTCGAGGAGGCCTTTTACGGATTGCAGAACGTCGACACTCGCTACAAACACGTCCTGGTGCTCACCGATGGGGGTGTCGAATCCGGCAACTTTGAATCACTGCTGCGGCGGATGTCGAAAGAGGGCATCAATGTGTCGACGGTCCTGACTGGCGGCGGGTACCACAGCGAGTTCCTGGTCAACTTGTCGAATTGGGGCAAGGGTCGCTTCTACAACGTTCCCAACCGATTCAACCTGCCGGAGATTCTCTTGAAGCAACCGTCGACCGCGAAACTTCCCGCCTATCGCCCCGGTTCGCACACTGTTCGGGCGCGGGGCGGCCCCGGTTGGTGGGGAGATATCGATACGTCGACGATTCCCGAATTGGCCGGCTACGTCGAAACCAAACCGCGACGCGGCGGCGAAGTGCTTCTGGAGACCGTCGAAGGCGAACATCCCGTGTTGGCGACGTGGCGCTACGGCTTGGGCCGAGTCACGACGCTGGCCACGGAACCTGTCGGTGAAGGATCGCGACCGTGGCGAGATTGGCCCAACTACGGCAAGGCGTTGGCCCGGATCCTCGAGCGGAACGCCGCCGACACTCGCGACCCGTTCCGTTTTGAATTGCGATTCGACGGCGACGAAATGCGCATCCATGCGATCCGTCAGCGTCCGCGAATCTCGCCGGCCAGCGACGCCCAACCCGCGGCTCGACTGCTCGCCAGTGACGGCGGCGATCCACAAGATTTGACATTCGTCGCCAGGAGCCCCGATCAGTTTGTCGCCCGGGCTCCGGCTCCATCGCAGGGAGACAGTTGGCGGATTGAAACGTCATCCACCACCACTCCGACTCGTTGGCGGCCGCTGGCGGCCAATTCGCCCGTCGCCGACGAACGACAGGTGTCGCCGATGCATTCGATCGACTTCGTCGAGCTGGCGCGCCTCACCGGTGGCGAACAACTGGCGCTTGACGACTCGTGGGCCGCTCCCGCCCCGGCCGCGCAAGGGAAACATCTCGCGCCCCTCTCGTCGTGGCTGTTCGGTTTGGCGCTCGCTCTGTTCTTCGCCGAGATCCTCTGGCGCCGTCGCCCGCAAGGATAGTTCAATCATCGATAGTTCATTCATCACGGAATCACGATGAACAACAAGACGATCATGATGCTCATCCTACTGGCGGCCCCGCTCATGGCCCGTGTGAGCGCGGCCCAAGAGAGCGAACCACCACCTTTGGCGGCCGCCGTTGTCGAAGAAGTCGAGCAGCTGGTTGCGGCGGAGAAGGACCAGCCGATTTCGAACGAGTCGATCACCAGTCTCTTTCGCACGGCGACAATTCACGACGGCAGCGTCAAGCCGTTGCTCGATTGGCTGTCTGGGACGAGGGGAGAGGGCGAGGACGAGCGGGCCCGGCGACTCGCTGAAATCGAAGTGCACGTCGCGGCGCGGCGGGGCGAGTTGCGGCGGTCGTTAGAAGTTCTCACCAAGATCCTCTTCATCGACGGGGTCGCCGACAAACGCGTCGACCTGCGGCTCTGGCAAGCGCGGCTGTACGACGCGCTCGGGCAAATCGAAGACGCTAAAGACTCCTATGAATCGCTAATCACGGCCGATCTGTCGGCCGACGATCAACAGAAGATTCGCCTGCGGCTCGCCTTGATGGGCCTGCTTGGCGAAGGCGGCTCCAAGGCGAAGAGCGACACGAAGAAGCTCGTCGAGTTGGCTGAGGCGTCGGACGATGTCGCGTTTCGCAACCGCGCCGCGATCGTCCTCGCCGTGCAAAACCAGTTCGCCGAAGCCGTCAAACTGTTCACGATCGGCGGCGAAAAGACGGACCGCTTTCGCAGCGCGAGTCGAGTCGCCGAGTGGGCGATTCGCGCAAACGACCGCGATAAGGCAATCGAATCGGCGTGGGATGCGGTTCGCTCGTCGCAACTCAAACGCGATCGCCGCTACGCATTGGCGCTGCTCGTCGAAGCTTACCGGCTGAAGGAGGAGAAGAAGGGACTCGCCGCGCTGGCCGACGCCTTCGCCAAAGAAGACGCCGACAGGGGAATCACCGCTGAAATGAAGGCGGCTTGGATTGAGTTGCTGGGCGAACTGGGTCGCCACGACGACGCCATCAAACTATTCAAATCCACCGCCAATCCCGACCGCGGCTTCACCGTCGAAATGCGCCGCGAGTTGCTCGAGATGGAAGGCGCGGCGGGTCGAGTCGACCGCATGATCGAATCGTACCGCGAGTTGATCGCGGCCGAACCCGACGTGCTCGCCTGGCGCGGCGGCCTGACTCGAATCCTGCTCGAGCGAGGCGAGGATCAAGCCGCCCGCGAGCTCTGGACGAACTTCCTCCGCGAACAACAGAAGAGCTCCCAGCTATTGCCGGCCGCCCAAACGCTCGGCGAACTGGGGCTCGACGACCTCTCAGCTCAAGCCGTCGAGCGGATGGTCGAACTGAAGTCGGACCACGGCCAGGCCCTGCTCTTCCTTTCCGAGCTGCAGCAGCAGCGTGGTCGCCTGGAGGAGGCTGAAGCGATTCTCGACCGACTGCACGCGATGAAAGAGATGCCCGACACAGTTCGCTCGGAACTGGCCAGCGCCTACGAGCGAGTCGGCCGACAGGATCGCGCGATTGAAGTGATGGAGGCCATCCGCGAAGAGCGCGAAACGGTAGCCGAGGATTTGGAGTTGCGGCTGGCTTGGCTGTACAGCGAAATCGGCGACGAAGATAAGGCGCTCAAACAGTGGCTCGCACTGTGGCGCAAAGTCAACTCAGTTCCCCGCCGACGCTACGTTGAAGATCGATTGATGACCGTCTCCAGTCGACTCGGCAGCCTCGCCGACATCGCGATCGAACTGGAAGAGAAGTTGATGGACGGCCAGGCGGATGAACGCGAAGCGGGTCTGCTGGTCCGCATCTACAGCCGCGTCAACGACTCGGTCGCCGCTTCCGAGATTCTCGAAGAGTACATGACTCAGGCCGGTCGTGACGAAGTCGACCGGCTGCAGGAAAAAGGGCGCATCTATCAAATTTGCAATGACTACTGGAGCTATGAGAAAGTCATTGAGCGACTGATCGAAGTCGATCCCGAGGGGAAGACCGAGTACCTGCGGCAACTGGCGCTCAGTATGCTCGAGCGCGGCAAGGCGCAAGACGCTCGCAAAGTCTTGCTCTCTTTGCGCGACGCCGACGACGGCAAGGACTCGATCGGCGGTGAGTTCGAAGCGGGCGTACTCTCATTGGTCGGCTTGAATCGCGAGGCGGCCGACGCCTATCGACGGGCGATCGCCACGTACCCCGATCGCATCGAAGCCTACTTGCTGCTGGCCAACCAACTCAAGGACATGGGCGACACGGCCCGCGCCGTCGGCATGTTCCAGTACCTGGCGGAAAACGCTGAACGCGACGATCTGTTCACCATCGCCATCGACGGCCTGTTGAACATGGAGGCTCGCGGCAACGCCGTCCAGTGGGCGCGCCGTATCACGCTCGAGCGATTGGCCGGACGAGAAGACAAGAACTACCTCTACCAACTGCTTTCCGATCTGTCGGCTGAAGTGAATGACAAGGCCGGACAGATCCGCGCGCTGGAGAACTCACTGGCCGTCTCCGGCAACCGCCGGCTGTCCGTGCTGCGCGAATGCATGGAGTTGTCGTCGCGAGTTCGCGGCGGCGTCTACTATTCGAGCAGCTCGCGCGGTCCCAACAACGGCGGCAACAAGCCGTTCTTCGCATTCGGCCGACGCCTGATTGCGCTCGGCGAAGTGATGCCGCCACAGGTCTTCCTCGATCTCGGCCAGGCCTTTCTCGCCGAGGGCGACGTCACTAGCGCCGAGCGGACTTTCGGTCTGGCTCGCAACCTGGCCGACGAGCGCAGTTATCAGCGGCAGGTCGCCACGATTTTCGAAAAGGCCGGCCGCCGCGCCGAATCGCTCGTCCGTTACGAACGGCTGCTGCGAACCAATCCCTCCGACGTCGCTCTGATCGCCCGCGTGTCGAAGCTCAATGAACAGGAAGGGCGTGACGAAGTGGCGGCCCGATTCTACGAACGAGGAATGGATTTGCTGTTCGCGCAGACTCCGCTGACGACTCGGGAGGAGTCTTCCAACAATCAGAATGTGCGCTATTACAGCGGCAACCGCGACTCGTATCAGACGTACGCTGATCGCCTGCTGCGGGGATTGCTCGTGACGCTCGGCGATCTTGAGATCGAACCGCTGCTAGTCCGCCAGCAAGCCCTGCTCGACGCCGAGTTGGAACAGTTGGCGGCTCGTTCGAAAACTCTGGAAATCAAGAGCATCGCCGACTCGCCCCGCATCGACCGCCGCTCGTCGGCCCTCCGGCGGCTCTACTTCTCTTTCGATCGAATCGATGACGTCGAGGCGCTGGACAGCAGTTTGCTCGCCGCCTTCGCCGCAGATGACAAGCTGAGTTCGCAATTCGCCAAGGAACGACTTGACCGGGGACGCTACGACAGTGTGCGGCGGCTGCGCGACGCGACGAACGACGAAAAGCAAAAACGCTCGCTCTCCATCATGCTCGGCGAACTCGGCGGCGACTCATCCGGCGTCGAGCCGCTCGATCCGAAGGAGATGTGGCGGCGGTTGCTGCCCGTGTGGATGTCCGGCGAAGTCGAAGAGGCGCGTAAGGTGCTGCGTCGAGTTGATCGGAACAAAGGGGCCAGCCAGGGTCCCGGTACTCGCGTCGTCTACACGGTCGTCAACGGCGTGCTCGTGCCGATGCGATCGGGTTCCGGGTCCGACATCTCGGCATGGATGCGGCTCGCCAGGATGCTCGGCGACGAGAATCTCGCTCTCCAATTCGCCCGCTCGGGCATTCAAAGGCGCAGCGCATACGGCGTCGGCGTCAAACAGATCTTTGAAACGTACGAGGGGATTCTGCCCGCTGATTCATTCCAAGCGCTGGCTCGTTTCGCCGCCAATCTTTACAAGGAAGACAAGACGCGAACGGCTGACTACTTCTGGCTGCTGACTCAACTGGGCGATGAGTTGCCGGATCGGCCCACCGATGAAGAGTTGCTCGAGCTGATTGAGGATCGAGATCTGCGGCTGACCTACCGATTCCCATTCTCGCTCGCCTACGAGACGTTTCCCGAGTCGATTCGCGTGCAAGCCTTGGGACAGCTGGTCGACAGCGTCGACAAGAAGTCGCGGCCGCGCGAACTGGCGAGGATTCCTTTCCAACACGCTGAGCCGCTGGGGAAGGAAGTCGGCGAGTTGTTGCTGCAGAGCATCAAGAGCGGCATTCAACCGGCCCTTCAGGAAGACTACCTTCGCTACGCCAGTTACTACTTGCCGCGGCAGAATCCGGCGCTGCAGTGTGAGGACAACGCCGACATCGCGATCGCCGTCCTCGACCTGCTAAACAGCGAAGAGGTGCGCGGCAAGAATCCCGACACGGCCAAACAGGCTCAGTTAACCAAAGCGATGGTGCTCCACCAACTCGGCAAGACCGACGAGGCGCTCGACATTGCGCTGCAGTACTACGATCCGCAAACGACGACTCGCGACTACTACCTCCGCAACGCGATGACTTGGATGCAGCGCGAACTGACACCAATCGCTCCGGAACGATTCCTCGCCGTGCTCGACAAACAGAGCGGCGGGACGCGGACCGTTCAGAACACGGACCGCCGACTCGTCCTGCTCCGCTCGGCGAACGATGAGACGCAGATGCGGGCTGCGTACGAAGAAGCTTGGAAGCGGCACCCGAAAGAGACGAAGTACGCTCGCCAATACGAACAATGGGAGCAGCGGAGTGGGCGAGTTGCGAAGTCGATCGCGATCAACGAGCGGTTGCTCGAGCAGTTGCGGAAACAAGATGACGATTCCGCCAAAGCTGCGATTCCCGGCGTGCAGAAGCGGCTGGCTGATCTGTGGTTTTCTCTGGGGAATCCTGTCCGTGGTTTGCAGTACTGGCGGGCGACAGACGACGCCGACATCGCTCGCTTCGCCAGCGAGAAAAAGGCGCGTGAAAAGATGAAGGACAATCCGCCCTCCGCGCCGACGAAACCCTCACCCGCGAACCCGCCGTCACGCGCCGCGCGGATCCCCGCGCTGCCACTCGCTTTGCCGGGCGGGGCGATGGCGATGCGGTCCGGTGTTTCGCCTAGCGTCTCGAGCTCGATCACAACCGTTCGCGACGCGATCAAGGCGGGCGATACGGAAAAAGCCCGCATCGCGCTGCGTCAGCTGTGGCGAGCTTTCCCGCCGGTGGAGGAAAGCCCGTACGGTCGGATTGCACAGAAGAACATCAACGGTTTGCGCTGGCCGAACGAGCCGACGAAGAAGGAGGCCAAGCCGCCGTCCGACGAGGACCGAGCCGCCGCGAGAAAGGCTGCTCGCGATCGCTTGCGGGGTGGCCTGGCGACGTTCGACGCCGACGTAAAACCGGCCGTCCGACGATCCAATCCGGTGAAGAGTGTGTGGGGACCGCTTTCCGAACACGACTTCGGCGGCGACGAGATGAATCGCATTCTCCGCAGTCGCACGCCGCTTGAAATGCGGAACCTCAACGAGGTCATCCTCGGCCGCTTGGCCGTACAGCGCCGAGAGTTGGGCGATGACGCGGTGTTCGATGCGCTGGCCACGCGCATTCAGTCCGGCCAGGCCGGCGACCCGGAACTGATCAGCCTGTTCGCCATGCTGGACGAGGACCCGCAGCGAATCGACGAATCGAATCGAGCTGTCGTCGATCATCTGACCGAACAACTCGACCTCACCAACCTGAAACTCGTCAGCCAACTGGCCAAGGTCTGCGGCTCGATCGACCAGCGCGCAAGATCCTCGTCGCTGTACAGTCACGCCGCCCTGCTCGCGCCCGGTCCGGGCGTGACGTTCAAGTCACTGGTTGACGACGCGCGGCAGGTGTTCGGGGAAGAGAACTTCATGCCGTTGGTCGAACGCATGTTTGCGGCGACAAAGAAGGACGACGCCAGTGTCCCACTGATGCTCGACCTACGCATGGAAACGTTGACGCCGCAAGAGGCGCACGATCGATCGTCGGATTTGTTCGCCAGTCTCGACGCCGATCCGGCGTCCGTTCGCATCGCCGCCGCCGTGCGCGGAGCGGTGATGTACGCGCGGGTTGGGCGGCTGGGTCGAGCTCAACAGTGCCTGCGCTCGGCGTTGTTGCGCAACCACCAAGCGTCGCAACCGCGGACGACCACGCCCTACGGAACTCGCAGGGAGACTCGCCTCTCGACGTACAACATGAATTGGCTGTTCCCCGCCGATACGGATTCCTTCGCCGATGCGGCCGCTTGGCTGGCGGCGGCTTCGGGTGTGATCACTGAGTTGCTGGACGGCGAACAGATCGCCGCCAGCGTGGCCGTGCCAATGCAATTGCGAGTCGCGATGCGGCAGAACGATCTGGGATTGGCCGAGCAGGCGAGCGAAACGTTGGCGTCGGTCGATACGCATTTGGCTGGGCAAAGCGGATTGCGGCTGCTGGCCATCGATCTTCTCCGCCAGGCAGAGCGATTCGAAACGGCCCTGACGCTCGAGTCGACGTTGTACGAAAGCGGTCAGCTGAACTACGTGCGCTTGGGTGACCTGCTCCGCGATACGTCGCGGGTTCATGGTCGCGACGCGGCGATGAAGTTGCTGGACCAGCTACTGAAGGTTTCGGTCGATGAAGACCTCCTGGCGGCGGCGAAAGAAGTGGCGGCGAGCGACGAAACTCGCGCCGCGCAGATCGAGACGATTCGCGCCGAGGCGACGGTGGCTGCCAATGAGCGAGAAGAACGGCAAACTGCCGCTCGGGAACGTCAGCAGACGCGGGCAAAGTGGCAAGCCGCCGACCGCGAGCGAGCCAAGAAAGAACAACCGGCCACGTCTAAACGCGTCAAACCGTAAAAACTGCCGCCCGATTCGTGCTCAGCGTCGATTCAAATCGCCGCGATGTGTTAAATGGAACGTCCATTGTCGCGACTTCGTCGC
>JASMLW010000474.1 GCA_030748485.1 Pirellulaceae bacterium | reverse complement strand
ACGCGAATAGTGATTTCCTTCTCGAACGACTCCTTGGTTTGCCGGTCGTCATCGTCGTCCGCTCGGGCTGAAGTCTGAGCGAGCCCGATTCCTAACGCGAGAGAGAACACGGCCAAATGAACCGTGGTGAACTTGCTCATGAATCGCTCCTGACTTGCGACGGGTCCTGATGAGATCTGTTGAGTTAGCGTTATCTTGCCGCATGTCGGAGCCATCATCAACGGGCCCGGTGCTCGCCGCGAAACACGCTCGGCGGTTGCCCGACGATCCGCTTGAAGGCGACCGTCATGTACTCGACGTGTCGGAACCCGGCTCGGCTGGCGATCGCCGCTAAGGTGAGCTCCGTCTCGGCGAGCAGTTGCTTGACTCGCTCAAGCCTCAACCGCAGAAGCTCTTCGTGAGGCGTGCGGCCGACGATCCTGCGGAAGCGGCTTTCCAACACGCGGCGCGACAAAGGGATGGCCTTGAGAACATCCTTGACGTTGACTCCGTCGCACGCATGGCGACGAATAAAGCGGACCGCATCGGCGATCTGCTTGTCGTCGATGGCCAGGATGTCAGTCGACTGTCGCGTCGCGATTCCGAGCGGCTTGATCAACGCGGCTTCCGCGGGAGCCGATCGGCCGGACATCAACTGGTCGAGCAACCGGGCCGCCGCATAGCCGGTCTGTTGCGTGTCTGGAATGACGCTCGACAACGGCGGATCCGACAAGTTGCAGAGCAGCTCGTCGTTGTCCACGCCGATTACGGCCACTTCTTCAGGCACGGCGATGTTGACCGCGCGACAGGCGTCAAGCAATTGCCTCGCCTTGCTGTCGTAGCAGGCCATGACGCCAACCGGCTTGTCGAGGTTGCTGACCCATGTCGCCAGGTCTTTCTGTTCGCGCTGCCAGGTCGGGCGTTCTCCGGTCCGAGCCGACGGTCGATACTCACTACACTGATGTCCGGATTCTCGCACAAACTGAACAAAGCGATCGCAACGCCACTTCGACCAATTGAACTCCGGCTCGCCGCAGAAAGCCAGATTCCGGAAGCCGCGCTCCAGCAGATGCTGCGCAGCCAATTCGGCAATCGCCACGTCGTCCGTTTCCACCCACGGAATACTCGGCAACAGGCGAGCCGCGCTGACGTCGACGGCCGGCAGACCAGACGCCTTGACCGCGCGAGCGATCCGGCCGTTCTCCACGCGCGCGATGATGCCGCCCCCGTGCCAGTTCTTCAGCCAACCGGGCGGCGAGTCGCCGCGGCCGTGTTCGGGCAAGTAGATCGACCACGGCCGGTGCTCCCGAATGTAGGCCATCACTCCTCGCAACAGACCGCGAGCGTAGGAGTTCGACGTTTCTATCAGCAGGGCGACTGCTGGGCGTTCTTTCATCGGCGCGGGCAACTAACAAGAGTCGCGTGTGTGTAATATATCTCAATAGATGACCGTCCTCGCAGCAGCACTGTGCGAAACAGCACTGAAATCCGTCGGCCGCGAAGGGCTATCTCGCGTTCTTCGGTCGGTAAAATATCTCAATCGGAATGCGCAATCTCTCATTCTCTCCGCGGATCTCGAGCGGCACAATAGACAACCTGCCAGACCCCCACGGTTCCGCTCCCGTTGCCGGAGCGCGGAGCGGGCGTCGATGCGATCCTTGATGCGGACTCACCTCGAATGCTCTTCGCAGCAGCGGAATCGTTGAGCCGAGCGGGGACACGTAGGAGAATCAGCTTCCGACCCGGACAGTTTGCAACCAAATCCACAACGACCATAGACGGCGGGAGACATTGCGATGGCAAGCGACTCACAGGTTAACGTAGCGATGATCGGACTCGGCTTCGGCGCCGAGTTTCTACCGATCTACCAGCGGCATCCCAACGCCAACGTGGCAGCCATCTGCCGGCGGAACGAGACCGAACTGAACAAGGTCGGCGACGCGTTGGGGATCGAACAGCGATTCACGAATTACGAAGACGTGCTCGCCGATCCCAGTGTTGACTTTGTGCACATCAACAGTCCCATCGCCGACCACGCCTGGATGTCGATGGAGGCGCTCAAGGCCGGCAAGCACGTGATGTGCACCGTGCCGATGGCCACGACGATTGAAGAATGCGAGAAGATCTGCGACCTGGTCGCGGAAACGGGGCTGAAGTACATGATGGCGGAAACGGTCGTCTACAGCCGTGAGTTTTTGTTCATCAAGGAGATGTACGACAACGGCGAACTCGGCAAGATCCAGTACATGAAGGCTTCGCATCCTCAGGATATGGACGGCTGGCCCGAGTACTGGGAGCGAATGATCCCGATGCACTACGCCACGCACGTCGTCAGTCCCGTGCTGGGTCTCGTAAAAGGACGCGCCGAACGCGTTTCGTGCTTCGGTTCTGGAACGGTACGCGACGACATTCGCGAGAAGTCGGGGAACGCCTTCGCTGTCGAGTCGTGCCACATCAAGATCGCCGATAGCGATGTCTCTGCGCAGATCTGGCGTTTTCTCTACGACACGGCGCGGCAGTACCGGGAGAGCTTTGACGTCTACGGCACCAAGAAGAGTTTTGAATGGACGCTGGTCGAGGGTGAGGAGCACGTGCTCCACACGGCCAAGAAGCCGGAACCGGAGATCCCCTCGCGGGTCGGCGTACCGGACTACGCTCATCTGTTGCCGGAGGAGATTCGCGCGTTCACGCAGACGATCGAGGACGCCGACCATCTTTCTTTCGTCCAAGGTGGCGGACATGGCGGCTCGCACCCGCACCTGGTTAACGAGTTTATCCGCGCGTTGGTCGACGACCGCGATCCCTGGCCCAACGCGGTGACCAGCGCCAACTGGACGTGTGTCGGAATCTGTGCGCACGAGTCGGCCCTTCAGGGCGGCGAGGTCGTTCGGTTACCCGAGTTCACGTTGGTGTGAACTCACCTCGCCGCGACATTTCTGCTGAAACCCCGCAGAGCAGTTGAACGCAATCGGAGAGATGATCATGGTTGGACAAAAGTTGCGGCGAGATATTCCGGCGGTCGAGTCAATCTCAACGTTCCTGTTCGTGCTGGCGGTGGCGACAGTTGCGCGCGGCCAAGACGCCGTGCTGCACACGTTCGAGAGGCAGCCGCTTACCGACATCTACTATTCGGAAGGCGCCACCACCGGCGACATCGACGGAGACGGCAAGGCGGATATCGTGCATGGGCCGTACTGGTTCGCCGGTCCGGAATTCAAGCAGAAGCGAGAGATATATCCGGCCGTAGCTCAACCGCGCAAGGGTTACGCGAACAACTTCTTTTCCTGGGTCTACGACTTTGACGGCGACGGCTCCAACGATGTGCTCTCGGTCGGCTTGCCCGGCTCGGCGGCCGTCCTTTATCGCAATCCCGGCCCCGCTGGGCTCGACAAACCTTGGCAGCAAACCGCCGTATTGCCGGGGATCGGAAACGAATCGCCCCAGTTTCTGAATCTCGTCGGCGATCAGCGGCCGGAGCTCGTCTGCGTCCACGAAGGACGGTTTGGCTACGCCGCGCCCGATTGGAAACGCCCGCTGGCGCCGTGGTCGTTTCACCCGATTTCAAAGGCCGACGGGTTTGGTCGTTTTACGCACGGGCTCGGCCTGGGCGACGTGGACGGAGACGATCGTCTCGATGTCCTGTTCAAGGGCGGTTGGTTCCAACAACCCAAGTCGCTCGACGGCGACCCCGCCTGGAAATTGCATCCGGTCCGATTCGCCGGGCCGGGCGGCGCGGACATGTTCACCTACGACGTCGATGGCGACGGCGACAACGATGTGATCACCAGCCTGGCGGCGCACACGTTTGGGCTGGCTTGGTACGAACAGCTGCACGACGGCGATCAAATTGTGTTTCGGCAGCACTTGATCATGGGAGATCACGCGTCCCAAAACCGCTATGGCGTGTTGTTTTCCGAACTGCACGCGGTCCATCTGGCCGACATCGACGGCGACGGTCTGAAAGACATTGTGACCGGCAAGACCTACTGGTCGCACCACACACAGAGCCCGCTGTGGGACGCGGGCGCGGTCGTCTACTGGTTCAAGCTGGTTCGCAGCAAAAACAAGAAGGTCGACTGGGTCCCGTACCAAGCCGATGGTGAGTCGGGAATCGGGCGGCAGTTGACGGTCGCGGACATCAACGGCGACTCGCTGCCCGACATCGTTGTCGGCGGCATGAAAGGCGCGCACGTTCTGATCCATAAGAAGACGAAGGTCGATCAAACCGCCTGGCAAAAAGCTCAACCCAAACTCTACAAGGGCGGGCCGCCACCTTCGACGGCCGGCGCCGAGCGAACTCGCGGGCCGCTATCGCCGATCGATGAGAAGACCGGTCGAGTGGCCAACGCCATCGAAGGCGAAAAGATGAAGATGCAGGTCACCGCGGGAAACGCGCGGAGCCAGAAGATGGGTGGATTCGCGGGTGACCGTTGGAGCGGAGCCGATCATCTCTGGTGGACCGGAGCCCGGCCGGGCGACAAGCTGAGTCTCGCACTGGCGGTCGAAAAGGCCGGCGTCTACGACCTCGAAGTCGTCATGACTTGCGCCAAAAACTACGGGATCGTTCGCCTGTCACTCGACGACAAACCGCTGGGCAAGCCGGTCGATCTGTACAACCCGGACGTTATTACGACCGGAGTTCTGAAGTTCCGCACGCCGCAAGTCACGGCGGGCCAACACAAGCTGGTGGTCGAGATTGTCGGCGCGAACACCGCCGCCGAGAAGTCCTACATGGTCGGACTCGACTACGTGCGCTTCCGATCGGTCGACGACAAGTCGCCCGACGGGGCCGCCGCCGCCAACGGCGCTCTGCCGACCGACGCCGACGGCCGACCGCTCAACTTGGATTTCGAAAAAGGAACGCTGGACGACTGGACCGCATCGGGAAAAGCATTCGAGGGCCAGCCGATCAAAGGCGATACGGTCGCGCGTCGCCGAAACGACATGCGCAGCGATCATCAAGGGCAATTCTGGATCGGCGGTTTTGAGAAACTGACCGACGCCCCGGTCGGCGCGTTGACCTCCGCGCCGTTCACCGTCACCAAACGTTGGGCCACGTTTCGGGCCAATGGAGGCAATCACGCTGAAACTCGAGTTGAACTGGTAAGCAAGGAGACTGGCAAAGTCATTCACCGGACGATTGGCGCGGATCGCGAAAACCTGCGACTGACGGTCGTCGATCTACAGAGTCACGTCGGCAAGGAGATCTTCATCCGGCTCGTCGATGAACACCGCGGTCATTGGGGACATCTGAACTTCGACGATTTCCGCCTGCACCAGCTACAGCCCGGTCGCATCACACCGACGAAGACCGTGTTGGCGACCGACGACTACCCGCACGCCGGGTTGTCAGCCGACGAAGCGGCGCGGGCCATGAAGCTGCCCAAAGGGTTTTCAGTCAGCGTGTGCGCCGCCGAACCCGAAGTGAAACAACCGATCGCGATGGCGATCGATGATCGCGGGCGAGTCTGGGTGGCCGAGGCCTACGAGTACCCCCGCCGCGCCGCGGACGGCGAAGGCCGCGACCGGATCCTGATCTTCGCGGACGACGACGGCGACGGAAAGTTCGACTCGCGCACCGTCTTCGCCGAGGGTTTGAATCTGGTCAGCGGATTGGAGGTCGGGTTCGGAGGCGTGTGGGTCGGAGCCGCGCCGTACCTGCTGTTCATTCCGGACCGCGACGCCGACGACGTGCCCGACGGCAAGCCACAAGTCGTGCTCGACGGCTGGGGCTATCACGACACACACGAAACGCTGAACGCGTTCATCTGGGGGCCCGACGGTTGGCTCTACGGTTGCCACGGCGTGTTTACGCACTCGCTCGTCGGCAAGCCGGGCTCGTCGAAAGAGCAGCGGACGCCGCTGAACGCAGCCATCTGGCGCTATCATCCCACACGGCATCAATTCGAGGTCTTCGCGCAGGGTACGAGCAATCCGTGGGGCGTCGATTTCAATGACTACGGCCAGGCATTCTGCACGGCGTGCGTGATCCCTCACCTGTTTCACGTCATTCAAGGGGCTCGCTACCAGCGTCAAGCCGGCGCTCACGTCAACCTCTTCACTTACGACGACATCAAAACGATCGCCGATCATCGACACTACCTCGGCGCCACGCCGCACGCCGGCAACAACAAGTCGGACGAGGCTGGCGGCGGGCACGCGCACGCCGGAGCCATGATCTATCTCGGCGGCGTCTGGCCGGAACAGTACCGCGGCCAGATCTTCATGAACAACATTCATGGCCAACGGATCAACATGGACACGTTGACTCCCAATGGTTCGGGATACGTCGGTGGCCACGGCCCCGACTTCTTGCTGACCAGCGATCGCGCGTCGCAGATTCTCAACCTCCGCTACGGGCCCGATGGACAGGCCTACATGATCGATTGGTACGACATGCAAGCCTGCCACCATGGCAACCGCAGTCTGCACGACCGCACCAATGGGCGAATCTTCAAAGTGACGTACGGCGAACAATCGGGCGCTGCGAGCACGGATTTGAAGAAGCTGGACGACAGTGAACTTGTCGAGTTGACTCTGCACAAGAACGACTATTACGTCCGCCACGCGCGTCGCATTTTGCAGGAGCGGGCGGCGAGCGGGGCGCTCGACCCATCGGTCCGGGCCGCCTTGAGCGAAATCGCAACGACCCATCAAGACGCCACGCGGCGACTGCGGGCGGCGTGGGCGCTGCATGTGACCGGCGGACTGGACGACGGGCTGATCGATTCCCTGCTAGACGACCGCAATCAATACGTACGAGCCTGGTCGGTCCAACTCGCCTTGGATCGCCAGTCGCGGCCTTCCGCCGATTTGCTCGCTCGCTTCGCGGCGCTGGCCGGCGACGATCCGTCACCGACAGTGCGGCTCTATCTCGCGTCGGCGGCGCAGCGCCTACCGCTCGGCAACCGCTGGCCGATCCTCGACGGACTGGTCCGTCACAGTGAAGACGCGGACGATCACAATTTGCCCTTGATGTATTGGTACGCGGCCGAGCCGTTGGCGACAGCCGATCCACAGCGGGCTTTGGCGTTTGGACTGGCGGCGGGCGAGACGATTCCGCTGCTGCGAGATTACATGCTGCGTCGCATCGGCAGCGCCGACACGTCGGCGTCGTTGGCCGTGCTTGTCGAGGGGCTTGGCAAGACGAGCGAATCCGCGTTGCAGTTGACGTTTCTGAATGGGATCCGCGCGGCGCTGCGCGGACAGCGTCGCGTTCAACCGCCCGCCGAGTGGAAGGCGGTGTACCAAAACGTATCGAAGAGCGTCGATCCTCGCGTCCGTTTGCAGGCGACCGCCTTGGGCGTCACCTTTGGCGATGAATCGGCTCTGCGTTCGTTTCGTTCGCTGGCGGCCTCGAAGACCGCCGACAGCGTCGCGCGGCGGACGGCGGTCGAGTCGTTGCTGGCGGCCAACGACACGCAACTGGTCGCCACGCTCCAGGTGCTCATCGGCGACCCGACGCTGCGCGACGTCGCGCTACGGGGGTTGGCTCAGTACGACGACGCGGCAACTTCGCGGCTCGTCTTGACCACCTACCCGAAACTCTCTCCGACGGAGAAGAGGATCGCCTTGGCTACGCTCTGTTCGCGTTCCAACTACGGTGTTGCTCTGCTGCGCGCGATTGAGCGAAAGCAGATTCCGGGATCCGACCTATCCGCCGATCTGGTGCGGCAACTTCAGCACTTGAAGAACGATGAGATCGATGAGCTTCTGGATACCGTTTGGGGTTCGGTGCGCGAGACGGCGGCCGATAAACTCAAGCTGATCGCCACCTACAAGGCGATGCTCAGCAAGCCGCCCGAGCGCGAACCGGACGCGGCGTTGGGACGAGCCGTTTTCGCCAAGACGTGCCAGCGCTGCCACGTGCTCTACGGAGTCGGAGCCAAGGTGGGTCCCGACCTGACTGGTTCGAATCGAGCTGACCTCAACTACTTGCTCTCCAACGTCGTCGACCCAAGCGCGGTGATGGCGAAGGAGTATCTGCCCACGGCGATCGTGACCGACGATGGTCGAGTCGTTACGGGTATCGTTCGCTTTGAAGACAAGAAGTCGGTCACCGTGCAGACGCCCGACGCGACGATCGTCATCCCCAAAGATGAAATCGAAGAGCGAATTCTCGGCAAGAAATCGATGATGCCCGACGATCAACTCAAGCAGTTCGGCGAACACGAAGTCCGCTCGCTGGTGGCGTACCTGTCGGGCAAGCGACAGGCGCCGATGCTGGCCACGGCGGACAATCTGGCGCTGCTGTTTAACGGGAAGGACCTGGCTGGCTGGTCGGGGAATCCCCGACTGTGGAGCGTGGACAACGGTGAGATCGTGGGGGTGTCGCCCGGCATCAAGAACAACGAGTTTCTGATCAGCGACTTGTTGGTGGGCGACTTTGAGTTGACGTTGCAGATCAAGCTGACACCGAACGCCGGCAACAGCGGCATTCAGTTTCGCAGCAAGGCGGTTTCCAATGGAAGTGTAAGCGGTTATCAGGCGGACGCGGGCGCGGGCTGGTGGGGGAAGCTGTACGAAGAGCACGGCCGCGCGCTGTTGTGGAAAAAGGCGGCGGAAGAGGCTGTCAATCTCAATGGCTGGAACGAGTACCGGATCGTGGCGGTGGGGGATCACATCCGCACCTGGATCAATGGTTCGGCGGCGGTCGACCTGCACGATCCCGATGGAGCTCGCCGCGGAATCCTCGCCTTCCAGATTCACTCGGGCGGTCCCATGGAAGTCAGATTCAAGGACCTCAAACTGTCGCTTCTCAACAAGGCGACACCGTCGACCAGCGCCGCCGAAGACGGCCGGTAGAGTTCCGCTTAGAAAATCGTTCGGGTTGAATCGCCTTCACAGGCGCACTAGTGGGATTCGCCAGAATCCCCTGTTCGGTAAGTGGTGAATCGGACTTCTGGCGAAGTCCACTACCGGCAATCCGAAGCCTGACGGAGCATTAGTGTCGGCTCAACCAATCGTGGGTCTTGTCCGCCTCTACATCCTTTACCAGGGTGTCTTCCAGGTGTAGAAACCCTCGCCTCGCCGAATCGCAATTGAAAAGTCGGCGAGTAGTTCGGTGTTCGTGATCTTTCCTTTAGCGTCTAAGAATGCAGACGAGTCACGGTCGATCCATGCGATAACTGATTGAAGCAGTGCCTTCTCACTCTCGTTCAGCTCGGTCTCGACTTCTTGAATCAACGATTTCGCGAGATCTTTGTTCCTGAATTTCGCATCAGGGCACGCTAGATAGACCCACATTAGCTGCTTCGTTGGCGACGCTGGCTGCCGGAATGAAGAACTCTTGGCACGATTGTAATCAGCCAAAGCCAACTCAGGGTTTTCAGTACGATAGTATAGATTTCCTCGCCACAGGTAGTACCGTTGTTCGAGGTTGACCCTGCGCATGGCCGCCGTAAGCGCAGTTATCGCCTCGCGATGCCTTCCGCGTTCGCTGAGCATGCTTGCATGCCAAAGTAGCGAGTCTCCATCCCACGGAAAATCTTCAATGAAGACAGTCGACACCTCCAGCGCCTGTTCTTTCCTACCCTGATGCAAATATAGGTGGATAAGTAGAGAACGCAGTTCATATGCATTCGACTCTTTCTTGATCGCATCAATTAGGAGAGACTCAACGTCGTCAGCCTGATCGTCGCGAATCGCTGCTCTGACTCGCGAAAGAACGGCCGAAGAATCTTCACTCATGGCAAATGTAGGGCGAACAAATGAATGGTTGCGCATCACGACAGTTTGGGGGAAATCAATCTGCAATCGCTCAAATTCACCTTTGAATCCGCGAACTCTTTTCTCAGCGATGTGCCATGAATCCGACCCTTCGTACATTTTGAAATCAGAAGACGCGCAAACGTCGAGCATTTCTAACTCGCGAAACGACCGAAGTTCAACCAAATGCTCATGGGTCAGATTGTCAATTTGCAGCCGCAATTTCTTTATTGAGCTAGAATCCCGCAAATGGCGCAGACTGGACGGCGGCAAATCTGCGACGCATATCCGAAGATGCTTCAGTTCTGGCAATTCTACAAGCTGGTGAATCGCCGAATCAGGAATCGTCTCCGCTTCCCAATAGGAAATCGAAGTCAGATCTCGAATCATTGCCAGCTTGGGCCAGGCGGAGAATGACGAGTCAAAAACGGCAGTCGGCGGGTTCTCGTCGAAATACCCTCCGGCCGCGCGAATGCTCGATATCGCGCTCGCTCGCTGAAATCCGCGATTACAGATCTGAATCAAGACACACGATGCCGTAAAGATCACAACAAAAGCGGCGATCTTGGTTCTTGTGCTCCATCTCACGACCATGATGCTCGCCAAGAAACCCACTGCTTCGTTGGGTTCTCAAAGGGTTGGAGTGACAGCATTGCGAATTGCGATCTATCCGGCTACAGGAGGCGAACGGACAGATCGGGCGGTTGATCTTCGTCGCCTGGGCGCCGCGCCGCCCTTTGCATATTCTATTGTGCGGTCACGTGGAGATT
>JASMLW010000473.1 GCA_030748485.1 Pirellulaceae bacterium | reverse complement strand
GCTGACGGAGCAAGTTTCGACGGGCCGTCGGTCTCGCGTCCTCGACTACGTTGAACTCACCAAACCCAAGATCGCCGCTCTGATACTGGTGACCGTTTTCGCCGCTGGATTCGTGGCTCGTTGGGGTCATCCGAATTGGTTGGCGCTGCTGCACGCCATGATTGGCACGGCGCTGGTGGCGGCCAGCGCCAGCGCGTTGAATCAGTTGTTGGAGCGAAAACGCGACGCGCAGATGGCGCGGACCGCTGACCGGCCGGTCGTCGCTGGGCGGATCTCGCTGTCCGGAGTGCTCGCCTTCGCGATCGTCACCGTGCTTGCCGGGCTGCTTTACCTGGCGGCGTTTGTGAATTGGCTGACGGTTGGCTGGGCGCTGCTGACATGGGTGATGTACGTCTGCGTTTACACGCCGCTCAAGATGAAGTCGACGGCGAACACGGGCGTCGGAGCAATCGCCGGCGCGCTGCCCACGCTGATCGGTTGGTCGGCGTGCGGAGGCGCGATGGACGTACGGGCCGCCGCGATCTTCCTGCTGGTTTTCCTTTGGCAGTTCCCACACTTCATGGCGATTGCCTGGATCTACCGTGACCAATACAAGGCCGCCGGTTTTCGCATGCTGACTGTCGCCGACCCGAGCGGTCGCCGCGCGGGCGTTCAGGCCGTCTTATCCGCTTTGGCTCTGTTGCCGGTCAGCTTCGTGCCGGTCTTGGTGGCTCCGACTGGAGGCGGCGCGTTGTATCTGCTTGTCGCTTTCGCGCTCGGATTCGGCCAGCTGATTTGCGCTATTCGATTCTGCCTTCGCGTCGATGAACATTCGGCTCGCTCGTTGTTGCGAGCCTCGTTGATTTACCTTCCCGCCGTCATGGCGGCGCTGATGTTGACTCTCGCCATTTAATCCCGTTTGTCACGGACAAAGACAAGACGATGTCAGACGACCACGACCATGTCCAATTGGAATACCAGCCCGCATTGCCGATTAACAACGGCAAAGTGATTCTCTGGTTGTTCCTCTCCACAGAGATCATGTTTTTCGCCGCGTTGATCGGCGAGTACATCGTGCTGCGTTTCGGTGCGCCGGCGGGAACATGGCCGACACCCCAGGACGTGCACGTCGTCGAACTGCTCGGAGCCACGAACACGTTCGTCCTCATCCTGTCGAGTTTCTCGATTGTGATGGCGCTGGAGGCGGCCAACCGCAACAAGGCATCGCTGGCGAAAACCTGGCTGTTCGTCACTTTCGCTTTCGGTTGTGTCTTCCTGGGCATCAAGGCCGTTGAGTACCGATCCAAGTTCGCGCATGGAATCCACCCACAGATGCCCCGCAGTTTGTTGTACGACAGAGCGGACGTCTATTATTTGTCGGCCCTTCGACAACGGGTCGGCGAACTGAAGTCGGCCATCACGTTGCGGGGAGGGCAGGGCGGAGCCGACCTCACCGCGGAGGATCGCGAGCACCTGGAGTTGCTCACCAACCTCGAGACCAACATGATCGGTTGGGCCGAGTGGACCGCCGGCCGCACGGACGATCCGGTCGTGCGGCAAGCCGCTCTCGACGATGTCGCCTATCGCGTCTACCCGTTGCATCGAGATGAACATTCGGTCGAATTGCAGTCTCAACAAGAGGAGATTCGCAACGCCGAGATGTTGGGAAGATTGCAGGGCGAGCGCGATGGCGTCGCCGAGGATCGCTCGACCGCCGATTCGCAACGGACGGCCGCTCAGGAAAAGGGCGATGGCTTGCGGTCCGACAAAGACAAACTGCAGACTCGCTTGACCGACGCCGAGGCGGAACTGAAGAAACTCAATGGTGACGACGATGCGGACGATGCGGACGCGGCCAACAACGAGGACGCGGAGAAGAAGAAGCAGATCGAGGATCAAATCGCCGCCATCCAGACCCAGATGAGTGAACTGGATAATCAACTAGCTCCGCTCGACGCGGAAGTCGCCGGACTGAACTCGACCATCGCGTTAGCGGACGCGAGCTTGCTGGAGTACGAGCAGAACATTAAGCGAGTCGGAGACCGCATGGCCTATTTGCCGACACTCCAGGGACTCGAACACGGGCTCAACGACAAACATCATTTCCTCATGTTGCCGATGAAGATCCCCAGCGGAAACATGTGGGCGAGCACCTATTTTTTGATGACCGGATTCCACGCGATTCACGTCATTATTGGGCTGATCATCTTCGCTTCGGCGCTGCCTTACCGGCTCGATCGCTCAAAGGCTAATTTCCTGGAGAACACCGGACTCTATTGGCACTTTGTCGATCTGGTCTGGATCTTCCTCTTTCCGTTGCTGTATTTGTTCTAGACGAGAGTTGTTTCAAGCGAGCTCGCGAGGCGAGTCGCCACACATACTTGGAGTTGCGGCGCGATGACCGATCAGGAAACGCACGACGAACACGGCCACGGCGGCACGACCAAATACGTGTGTGTGTTTGGAGCGCTTTGCGCACTGACTTTGACTTCCTTCCTGGCGGCGCAAGCCGACTTCATCATGGCCACGCCGCAGGTTGGCTGGACTGTGATGATGGCCGTGTCGTGCATGAAGGCTCTCCTGGTGATGGGCTTTTTCATGCACTTGCTGTGGGAGGCGAATTGGAAGTACGTCTTGACGATTCCCGCCACCATCATGAGCATACTTCTCATCTTGATGCTGGTGCCCGACATCTATCATCGTACGGACCACTACGCGGAAGAACGCTTGCTGCACGCGCCGGCTCTTGAAACGGCGCATCACGGCGAGGAAGCGGGTGACAGCGGCGAACACAACGGGGTTGCGCACGATTAGTCGGACGCGTCAATAGCTTTATGACGGCGGCGATCGAAGTCGACCGCGTCTCCCATCGGTACGGGACTCGCGAGGCGCTCAAGCAAGTCTCACTCGACGTGCAGCGGGGCGAGGTCTACGCCGTGCTCGGCCCCAACGGCGGCGGTAAGACCACGCTCTTTCGACTCATCTCAACCTTGATACCCATCCAGGAGGGCGGCGTTTCGATTCTCGGCGCGGACGTGCGAACCGATCCCGTCGCGGCTCAGATGCGGATGGGCGTCGTTTTCCAGGCGCCGAGTCTGGATCACAAGTTGACGGTTCGCGAGAACATTCGCCACCAAGCCACGCTTTACGGACTATCGCGCCGTGTGACGGCGGAGCGCGAGGCCGAGCTTGTCGAGCAACTAGGGGTGGCGGATCGAGTAGACGACTTGGTGGAGACGCTGTCCGGTGGCCTCCGGCGCCGCGTCGAATTGGCCAAAGGGATGATCCATCGCCCACAAGTGCTGTTGTTGGACGAGCCGAGCACGGGGCTCGACCCGGGAGCCCGCGCTGATCTGTGGAGCTACCTGGGCCGCGTGCGGAGCGAATCAAACGTCACCGTCGCACTGACCACGCATTTGCTGGAGGAAGCGGAGCGAGCAGATCGAATCGCTATTCTCAACGAGGGCGTCGTCGTCGACATCGATTCCCCCGATGCGCTCCGCGCGAGTGTCGGCGGCGATACGATTACCGTAGTCGCTGACGATCCCGAGAAGCTGAACCGAGCAATTGGCGAGCGTCTCGGCGTCGCGGCGCAAGTTGTCGACGGCACGGTTCGCCTGGAGCAGCCGGACGGTCATCAGTGGATCACCAGGATCGTGGAGGCGTTTCCGGAGGAGATAAAGACGATTACGCTTGCTAAGCCGACGTTGGAAGATGTCTTCATCGCCAAGACGGGTCATCGATTCTGGCTGGACACGGAGGCGGGCGATTGACGCATCGAGTCGCCCGGCAATAGATACAGATCATGAGCAGCAGATCATGAGCAGCGAGTCAGACTACGAATCGCTTTCCCGGCCCTCGGGGTTGCGGTCCGCAGCTGCGCTTTGTCACCGCGAGATCGTCCGGTTCGCGCGGCAGCGGAACCGCGTGATCGGGGCGCTGGGGCAGCCGGTTCTGTTCTGGTTGCTCTTCGGAGCCGGGCTGCACGGCGCTTTTCGAATCGACGAAGACGGGCCGACGTTTTGGGAATACTACTTCCCCGGCACCATTGTGCTCATCCTGCTGTTCACTGCGATCTTCGCCACGATTTCGATCATCGAAGACCGCCGCGAGGGATTCCTTCAGTCCGTCTTGGTCGCGCCCTCGCCGCGTTGGTCGATGGTGCTCGGCAAGGTGCTCGGCGGAACGATCCTCGCGGTCGGGCAAGCACTGCTGTTTCTCGGTGTCGGCTGGGCTGTCGGTCTGCGGCCGCCGCTGGCCAATGTGGCGTGGCTGGTGCTGATGTTGTTCATCACCGCGTTCGGGCTGACGTCTTTCGGGTTTGTGCTGGCCTGGCGAATGCAATCGACGCAGGGTTTTCACGCGATCATGAATCTGCTGCTCA
>JASMLW010000472.1 GCA_030748485.1 Pirellulaceae bacterium | reverse complement strand
CGGATACTCTGATCGCGATGATGGTCGCCGGCGCCGCTGATGACGACGGCAAGCTCCGCGGCAAATTCGTTATCGTCAGCGGAACGACGACCGCGGCGAACCAGAACGCCTGGATGGCGCTGATGATTCCACGCCTCAAGCTAGACCATCCGGACTGCCAACTGTTGGAGACGCTCTATCCCACGGAGAACGAGCGCAAGGCGCGCACGCAAACCGCCGATTTGCTGGAGGCTCAACCCGAGCTCAAGGGCATCTGGGCGATCACTTCCGTCGCGTTGCCCGCCGCCGCCAAGGCCGTGCAAGACGCCGGCAAGTCAGGCGACCTCTGCGTGACCGGGTTGAGCATGCCGAGCCTGATGCGAGACTACGTCAAGAACGACACGGTCAAGGAGTTCGCGCTGTTCAATGTCGACAACCTCGGTTATCTGACCGTCCACATGGCCAAGATCCTGGCGCACGGCGACGTCAGGTCGGGAACGATCGACGTCGGTCGCATCAAAGGCGTGACAATCGCGGGCCGGGAAGTCGTCATGGGCCAGCCGCTCGTCTTCAACAAATCCAACATCGACGACTATCAGTTCTAGGCGCGACGGACGGCCGGGGTCACCGTTCGGGCGCAGGCGCCGACCCGTCGCGCAAGGTGAGCAGCCAGGCGGTGAGATCGGCGACCTGCTCAACGCCGAACAGTTCGTATCCCGCAGGCATCACCGATTGTTTTAGTCGCTTCCGCGACTCGATCTCTTCCACGGCGATCGCAAGTTGAGTGCTGTCGGTGCGCAGCAGGGTGAGGGTCGAGTCGGTCTCGCGGATGACCGCGCCGGTGTGAGTTCTGCCGTCTTTCGTTTGGATGAGCTGCATCGCGTAGCCTTTCGTGACCGCCGCGTTCGGCTCGACGATCGCCCTGACCATATTCTCCGGCGTCAGTCGCAAGCCAACTCCCGAAAGATCGGGAGCCACGTCGCTACCGCGCCCGCGGACTCGATGACATTGAACACAGCCCGCGCCCACGCGATCGAAGAAGAGGTCTTGGCCGCGACCGGCGTTGGAGTGCTCCAGACGCTCGAGCACGTCCGGCACGGTGGCCGCTGGCGGTTTAGGGACTTCGATCGCCAAGCTGAGATGAGTCTTCACGGCCAGTAGATCACGGTAAAGATGCGCGTCGGGGTCGCGGCAGAGTTCGACCAGTGCTGCGGTCACACGCGGCCGCTGGCCCACGATCGACTCCGCCTTCAACTTGCCGAGCAAGCGCAGAGCGCGGCGTCGCAGCGAAGGTTCCTCACGGTCGCGCAAGATCGCCAGCAATTTCTCCACCGACAGAGCGGAGACGGACCATTCTTCCGGCAGCGGCAATCCTTCCAGCACTCGCAGCGCGGCCGGAACGCGCGCGTCCGCCGGCCGCACTCCCGCCAACTCGCCCAACAGGCGATCGGCGATCTCCGCAGCGAAGCCCTCGACCGACGACAAACTGCGCGTCGTTGATCGGACATCGGTTTCGGATGAATTCAACTGCTTGACCCGCAGTCGATGCAGATTGGCCGCGCCGGCGACAGCCGCGTTCCGCAGTTGCTCATTTCCACCCATCGCTGTCCACAAATCGGGGAACGAGTCGAGAGTCGTCGCCGCGGCCGGCAAGATCAACGCTCGTTCGTCGGCTGACCGCAACGTCCGGTAGAAAGCGAGCAGTTCCCGTTGTTGCTCTCCCTCGCGCACCGAGGCGCGAGCTATCATCTGCAGGTACAGCCGCCGCAGCGCCGGCCGCGCCGCCTCGTTGGCTCGGCCAATCAATGGCCCAATCGGCAGAGACTGCTCCATCTCAATGCGAAGCGTGTCGTTGGATAACTTGGCCGGCGGCAGCGGATTCAGCGCGAACGTCAGAGCCCAACTCTGCACCGTTGGGTCGCTCTCTCGATCGACCAACGCCAACACGTCCGGCCGCGTCACGGCGTAGTCCTCCTGAAGACCGAGCAACGCGGCGAGCCGCACGCGCGGATTCTGATGATTCAACCACGACCGTCGCGTTCGCACAGTCGCCAAGTCTCGCAGCGCTTGCCAACCCGTGTAGAAAACGACTCGATCCCGTTCATCGCCGAGTTGCGCGACGACATCGGCAGTCGCCGCTTTCAGGCGAGTTTGGTGTATCGCTTGCACCGCGGCGAAGCGAACGCGCGGGTCCGGATCGGCCAGGGACTTCTTTACACAACTCAGCAACGCTTCGCGCTCATCGAACTGCCGGGCTCGGAAGGCGAGAATCCGGATGGACTGGATGCGCAGGTTGCGGGAAATCCGCCGCATGGGATCTCGCCCCTTGACGGTGCCGTCCGCCGCGACACGCTCTGGGACGGGCGGCTCCGCCCACATTTGAATCGCGCGCGTCGACGTGTCGTGGGGCGGCTCGACACGGCCCAACGCCCAGACGGCCCACGTCTGTTGGCTTTGCGTGAGACGGCCACTGGCGATGGCCTCCGTCAGCTGCTGGGCGACCGCCGCCCCGCGACGCACCAGCTCGTCCTGAGCGTTCACTCGGCGCGCAGGCAAGACGCCGGCGGCGAGCTCGCCTAACAGTTCCGTCACCGATTGCTTCTCAATCGCCTTCGGTGAAACTGCCGAATGCCGACCGCTCGCCATTCCCCGCGCCGCGACGCGAAACAACCAGCTGCCTTCCCGCCCCTTTTCGTAGTGGTAGTTGCCGCCCCAACCGAGCGTGTAGATCGCTCCATCGGGTCCGTAGGCGAGGTCGGTGGGTCGATAGATCATCCCGCCCTCGCGGCGCTGAATAAACGGTTCCAGCGATCCGTCCGCGGACGTTCGCAGAGCTCCATTCCAACTCGGCCGGTAGACGTAGGTGCCGAACATCCAATCATTGATGAAGAAGACGTTCCGGTAAGCGGCGGGGAAACGCTCGTCGTCGTGGTACGCGATTCCCGCCCACGAACCCGAGGTCATCGGTCCACTGACCGGCACGGTCGGCAGGTTGCCCGCCCCCGTCCAATGACTGCTGTAGCGATGCCCCCAGCCGAAATGAGCACCGTAGAACGGCATGATGATGCGATCGCCTTGAGTCTGATCGTTGTCGGTTCCCAGCAGATTGAAACCGCTGTCGATCGCGATGTCCCACGGATTGCGCATGCCGCGAGAGACGATTTCCAGATTGGCTCCCAACACGTCGCACCGCAGCACACCGCCTTGTCGCCCCCAATCGTCGTGGGGATCGTGATACGTCTTGCGGTAGTTCTGGGCGGTGAAGGTTCGCGTTGGAGGAATGTCGGAAGCCCCCTTTGGATGCGCGACATCCCACAACTCGCGAAACGCCTTGGGGGCGACGCGGCCAAACTTCTCCGGCTGGTTGTGCCCCTTCGAGTTTCCTTTGGACATGTACAGTCTGCCGTCCGGGCCCCAGACGAGACCGTGCAGCGCGTGTTCGTGGTTGCCCAGGTCGGTGTAGACGACCACGTATTCGTCGGCCACATCGTCGCCGTCGAGATCCCGCACGACTGTCAGCTCGGGCGAGTTCGCCACATACAAATCGCCCCCTTTCCAAGCGAGTCCTTGGATGCTGTTAAAACCCGTCGCGAAGACCTTACGCCGATCAGCGACGCCGTTCCCATCCGTGTCGAGCAGCAGGTAGACACTGTCCGCCTCCTTCACCGATTCGCTGAGATGGTACTGCGGCCCCTGTCCCACCATCGCCCGCCCTTGCGAATCGAAGCACAAGGACGTCGGCTTGTAGAGCAACGGTTCGGCGGCGTAGACCGAGATCTCGAAGCCTATGGGGACGCGGGGCAACTGTTCCGCCGTGGGGAGACCCTTATCCTCCGCCTCCGCCTTCCGAACTCGTGCGGTGAGCTGCATGCCGGCGACAAGACAGCCCAGGACGATCAGGAAACATCGCGCTCTCATCTCGTCTCTTTCCTTCTAGGGAGCTGCCGAGTACTCGATCGCGCCGATGTCGATCTGCTTGTTCACAGGCCGTTCTCGCTTTGGCGTTCGCGGACCGACTTGGAACAGCGGCTTGAGATCGAGCCCGCCGGCGCGTCCCGGATCGACGCCCCGATCGATGCACGGCGAATCGGGTTTGAGCCGAAAATCGAATCCGGCCCGGTCGACAAACATCGGATCGCCGCCGGAGAAGTTCCCGGCCGCCGCCACGTTCTTCCAATTCGTAACCGTTCCGCGGCCGGCGAAGATGTTGTTCTTGGCGACGAGTTTGAATGCCGCGGGGACTTTCTGCACGTTGACAAACACGCCCGTGCGGCGATTGTTCACCAACGTGTTGTTGACCAGATAGAGTTCCGAGTTGGTCCCGCGAATGCCCTCCTCGCCGTACGCCACCAACGTCGAGTTCTGCGTCCGCGGGCTTTGGCAAAGGACGTTGCCGATCAGGAAACACTTCCCGCCGTTGGGAAAGTTGACGACATAGCTCGAACTCCCGTCAACGCCGTCGGACATGTAGTTGTAAAGCAGGTGGTTTTCTTTCGCGCGCGACTTCAGTAGATGGCCAACCATCGCGTGATGTGAGTGATTGTGCCGAAAGACCAGCTTCTCAGTGTTGTGGCTGATGTAGAGATTGTGTGCGCGACCGTTGAGACCGCACCGCGAGAACTCGCAGTGCTCGATCAGCACCGTTCCGGCTCCGCCGAGGATCCCGTTCTCGCAATCGTGAAACTTGCAGTTGCGAACGGTGATGTTCCTCCCTTCGGCTCGAATCCCGGCTCCATTTTTGTCACTCACCCGCGCGCCGGAAAACTCGATGTTTTCGACCACGACATTGTGGCCGCTGACGACCCAGTTCCCCTTTCTCCCGGCGCTCTTTCCGGCGGCGGGAAACTTGGCCCGCCCTCGCCCCACACCGCGGATCGTCAGGTTGTTGGTGCGGATTTGCAGGACGTCGCCCGCATATCGGCCCCGAACGTCCACTTCGATGACGTCACCCGCCCGCGCAGCGCGGACGGCTGGCGAGAGCTTGGTGAACCGTTTCCCCGGCCCCACCTGGATCGTTCGCCGCGCGCCTGCTCGAGGCTGTTGGGCGGAAGGCTGTTGGGCGAAAGCGGTCACGCCAAAGCAGAAACTGAGCGCAGTCGTCCCCATGAGAACGTGAATTAATCGTCGGGCTCGTTCTATCTTCTCCATCTCATTACCCTTATGGTCCGTGAGTCTGAGCAATCTGTGAACAACTCTAATGCGCCTCGGCCCAACTTGCACCCGCGCCGATGTCGACCTTCAAGGGCACGTCGAGCTCGTAGGGATTCTCCATACATTCGCGGACAACTTGCGTTACGTCGGCGACTTCTTGCTCGGGCGCTTCGAACAACAACTCATCGTGAATCTGCAGCACCATCTTCGCCTCAAATCCGGCTGCTTTGAATCGGCGGTGGATTTCGAGCATCGCCAATTTGCAAAGGTCGGCGGCCGAGCCCTGGATGGGCGTATTGGCGGCGACTCGCTCCCCGTAAGCGCGATCGGTGAAATTGTTGCTCGACAGCTCGGGTATGTAGCGTTTGCGACCCAACAGAGTGCACACGTATCCGTCCTCGTGAGCCGCGGCCACCGTTTCGTCCAACCAACTTCTCACGCCGGAGTAAATCGTGAAGTAACGATCGATCATCTCTTTGGCCTCCTTGCGGGGAAGGCCGAGTTGTTGACCGAGCGCGGTCGCCCCCTGGCCGTAGATCGTGGCGAAGTTGACCGTCTTACCGATGTTGCGTTGCTGGGAACTAACCTCTGATTCGGCGACGTCGAACAGCTCAACGGCGGTAGCCCGGTGCAAATCGATCTCGTCGCGAAAAGCGGCGATCAGCCTCGGGTCCTGGGAGAAATGAGCCAACACGCGCAGCTCGATCTGACTCCAGTCCGCCGAGATGAGCGTCCATGTCGGTTGCGGTAGAAACGCCTGCCGGATCCGTTTGCCGTCCTCTGAGCGAATCGGAGTTCGTTGCAAATCCGGATCGGTGGTGATCAGCCGGCCCGACACGCCCGTCGTTTGCTGGAACGTGCAGTGAACTCGCCCGTCCGCAGGAGACACGGCGTTCTTCAAGACCGTCGTATACGTGTTGATCAGCTTCGCGAGCGCCCGCTGCCGGAGTATCAACTTGGCGATGTCGTGCTTGGGCGCAAGTCGCTCGAGCACATCGGCCGCGGTCGAATAGCCGGTCTTCGTCTTTTTGATGACGGGTAGCCCGAGGTCCTCGAACAACACGGTGGCCAGTTGCTTGGTCGAGCCGATGTTGAACTCGGAGCCGGCCATCTCGTAAATCGAGGCTTCGACCTCAGCTTTCCGCTCGCTGAACTCTTGGCCCATGCGGTCCAGATCCTCGGTGTCGACACGAACCCCGCGGAGTTGCATTTCGGCCAGCACGAACGCCATGGGAATCGCGAGCTTTTCGAGCAACTCAACCTGTCCCTGCTGGACCAGCCGTTCACTGATCTTCGGCCAGGCCTCGGCCGTCGCCACCGCAGCTCGGCAAGTCCAGCCCGCCAACTCGTTCAGCTCGAGCTCTGCGAGCTTCTTCTCACTCTTGCCGCCACCGGTGAGGCGTTTCAACGGATCGACCGTGCGGTGCAAGTACTCCTTGACGATCTGATCGAGTCGATGCGGCAGGATCTTCGCCGGATCGATCAGGAACGACGCCAACGTCAAATCTCTGCTCACGCCTTTGAGTTCGACGCCGTGTCGGGTGAACAAGCACCAGACGTCGCGGAGGTTGTGAACTACTTTCTGTTTCGATTCATCTTCCAGATAGGCCTTGAGCGCCTGCAGGCCGTTCGCGCCGAGAGAGCCTTGCGACGGGCCAAGCGGCAAATAGGCCGCCGCTTCCGACGTGGCGACGGCGACGCCCACCAGAGCTCCTGTCAAATGCGATGGCTGTTCAAACGCGGGCGTGACAGCCAACACCTCGCCTGAATTGGCGGCGACAAATCGGTTGAACGCATCGACGTCCGCGCAGACCGTCTGCGCTTCCGCATCCAATTCAGCCGTCTCGGTCGTCTCGTCGTCGGACAGCAGCGAATAGAATTCGAACTCGCGGTAGATCTCGTTGATCTTCTCCGGATTGGGATCGTTCAATTTCAAGTCGGCGAGTTGGACGTCGAGCGGAACATCGGTGTCGATCGTCGCCAACCGCTGCGACATGTACGCCTGATCGCGAAACTCAATCAGATTCGCCTTCTGCTTACCCTTGAGCTCCTCGATATTCTCGTAGATCCCGTCCAGGCTGCCGAATCGCTCGAGCAGCGACGCCGAGCCTTTCTGCCCAATGCCCGGCACACCTGGGATATTGTCGGCCGTGTCGCCCAACAGCGCGAGGTGGTCGATAAATTTCTCCGGCGCGACTCCCCACCGTTTCTCCACCAGTTCTGTGTCGTAGACGACGCTTCGCAGCGTATCGACCATCCGCACATTGGGGGCGATCAACTGGGCGAAGTCTTTGTCGCCGGAGACGATTCGCACCTCGTGTCCGACCTCAATGGCCTGCTTGGTCAGCGTGCCGATGACGTCGTCCGCTTCGTATCCCGAGACTCGCAGAATGGGGAAGTCGTGCTGCTCGACCAGACGGTCAATCGAAGTGAGCTGCTCTTTTAGATCGGGCGGCATGCTCGGGCGATGCGCTTTGTACTCCGGGTACTCCTCGTCGCGAAACGACCCGCCCGGCGCATCGAACACCATCGCCCCGAAGTCGGGCAGTTTGCCGGCGAGGATCTTGCCGAACATCAACGCGAACCCATAGATGGCGTTCGTGTGCAGACCGGACGAGGCGGTGAGGTTGCCCGGGATGGCGAAGTAGGCTCGATAGATCAGCGAGCTGCCATCGATCAGGATCACGCGAGACTTGGCGGTTTTGCGAGTTCCCGGCTTGGCCGCCGGATCGAGGGTCGCCATCACGGGCGCATGGTCTGAGGGCGCAAGTCCGTTTCGTTTCTTGCGAGCTTCGCGATCGATCGACGCGTCGCGGACCCAGCCGCCCACGGCCTTCGTCGCCAACATGTGGTCGATCCGCATGCCCTTGTTCTCGCGGAACTGCGCGCCGCGATAGTCCCAGAAACTGAACTGCCCCGGTTCAATGTGCGGCTCGACAACATCTTCAAGACCAAAGGCCAGCAACTCCTTCCATTCGCGATGCTCGAGTGGGTGATAAGTGGGCACGTTCTTGAACGCGCCGACATCCCAAACGTCCGTTTTCAGCGGCGCGATGTTCAGATCACCGACGATGAGCAGTTTGTCATCGGGCGTGTAGTTCGCTGCGATCCAGTGGCGCAGCCCCTTAAAGAATCGCAGCTTGTACGCGAACTTCGGCGAGTCCGCTGTGTGACCCTGCGGACAATAGAGGTTGACTAGTTGGAGATCTTCAATTTGACACGCGATCAGCCGCGCCTGTCCCTCGTCGACGTCGGGGAGGCCTTTGACGATGTTGCTGATCGGCTTCTTCGACGCGATCAAGACACCGTTCCATTGCAGCTGTCCGTGAATGGCCAACTGATAGCCACGATCCTCGAACACGGCGCGGGCAACGTTCTCCTCTGTCTGCTTGAGCTCCTGGAGGCAGACGATGTCGGGCTTCGTCTCATCCAGGTAATCGGCGACGAATGCTTCCCTCGCCTTGAGTGAGTTGACGTTCCAAGTCAGCAGTTTCATCGATTCAGCCTTCCAGCAGAGCGCAATCATCAACGGCGGCGTCCGCGGGCGGAGATCACCGCAAACGAGCCCACAAGCGAGCGTAAACGCGCATTGCGGTTGCCCGCGACACCCACAATTTCACCTCCCGACAGGCCCGTGAGTCTAAATCCAAGTGCAGCCGTGCGCCAAACTGGACGGGTAAACCGCACAGGTTCTCAAGGAATAGCCGCCCCGCGGTCGATTCTTCATATAGCAGTTGCCGCTAAATGACGTGCCGCGGGCACGGTTTGCAGGGCGGCTGCTGTGGCGGACTCACCAACGAACGCGCCCAACGTCGAGCCAAGCCAGATCGATGAACACCCTCGTGTACATTCTCGTTGGCATGCTATTGCTGCTGACTTTGCATGGCTGGTGCGCGGCGATCGGTTTCTCTGTCGTATTGCTGCGAGCTCGCCGCGAGGAAGTTCGTCGAGACGAGCTGCCGCGAACGGCGATTCTGATGGGTCTGAAGGGATCCGACCCAGATTTGCTGGACGGGCTACAGCGACTGATGCGGCTCGACTATCCCGACTACGAACTTCACATCGTTGTGGACAGTGAAACCGATCCGGCGTGGCCCGTAGTCCACGAAGCGATCGCCGCCGCGGAAGCGGATCATGTCCATGTGGAAACCTATGCGCCGAGCGCCGCCACGGGTCCGGTCAACTCGACCAATTCGAAGCAGATGCAGTTGTTGCAGAAGCTGGATGACTCCTTTGAGGTCGTGGCGATGGCGGACGGCGACCTGATTGCCCACCCCGACTGGCTTCGCGATCTCGTCGCACCTCTGCTGCGAGACGACAAGGTCGCGGCGACATTCGGCAACCGTTGGTTCATGCCGGAAGAGTCGCACATGGGTTCGCTCGTGCGCTACACATGGGGCGTGGCCGCGGCGATCTCGATGTGTTTTCTGAGCATGCCTTGGGGAGGGTGCTTTGCGATCAAGATGTCTGTCGTCCGGAAGTTGAACCTGATCGAAAAGTGGTCTCAGTTCATCGCATTTGACGCGGCGACGCCGGGCGACCTCAAACGAGCCG
>JASMLW010000471.1 GCA_030748485.1 Pirellulaceae bacterium | reverse complement strand
ATTCCAGCAACAACCCAAACAACACCAGCGCGAGCGAGGGACAACAGCTGCATCGACTTCACGTCGCATTCCTTTGTTGGAAAACCGTTAGAGCTGTTACCCCTCGCTGGCGCGTCGGGCTGGTGTCGCGACTGGATAAACGATTGGGGACAACTGTTCTACGTCTTCGAGGGCGTTCACGCCCTCATCCGCCGCAGGCGGCATAGGCCCGTGCTTGAGCACGGGTGAACCAAGCGTGCCGGCTGGATCCAACATTCCATTTTCGCGCTGCCCCCGGGAAACCGCGTTCCAATGATTCCGTCGCGGCTGCAACGACGTTCCATTCCCGAGCCGGATTTCCGTACCCAGGGCGAATTCAATGACGCGGGATTTTTGGGATGAATCGGTATTGTTGTGCCCTTTCAGGGCGACGGGGTCCGGGGGTGTCCGTACCCAGGGCGGCGCTGCGCTCTGCCCTGGGCTGACATGTTGCGGCCCCTTCGGGCCTTCGGGGCAAAAGGCTGGGAAGAAAGGGGCGGCGCTGTGCCGCTAGGCTCTGCCCTGGGCTGACATGTTGCGGCCCCGCAAAAGGCGGACTTCAGGCGAGCAGTTTTCGCACGATCTCTCCGGCGATATCGGTCAGCCGAAACTCGCGCCCTTGGAATCGATGCGTGAGCCGTTTGTGGTCGATCCCGAGCAGGTGGAGCAGAGTCGCGTGGAAGTCGTGTATGCTCACCGAATCCTCAACCGGAAAATAGCCCAACTCATCCGTCCGCCCGACCGTTGTCCCGCCCCGCACTCCGCCGCCTGCGAGCAGTGAACAGAAGGCGTCCTTGTGATGGTCGCGGCCGGGGTTGCCCTTCTTCGCATCGCTGCCCTGCAACATCGGCGTACGGCCGAACTCGCCGCCCCACACGACAAGCGTCTCGTCCAACAGCCCCCGTTGTTTCAGATCGCCAATGAGCGCGGCCATCGGCTTGTCGATCTGCTTGCACTTGTTCGGAAGACTCTTGAATACACCGCTGTGGTGATCCCAGCCTTGATCGAAGAGCTGCACAAACCTGACTCCTCGTTCAACGAGTCGACGCGCGAGAAGACAGTGGTTGGCGAACGACGCCTGCCCGGGTTTCGCACCGTAAGCGTCCAAGACGTGTTGCGGTTCGTCGGACAGGTCCATCAGATCCGGCACGGACGATTGCATGCGAAAGGCGAGTTCGTATTGTTCAATCCTCGTCTTGATCTCCGGATCGCGAACGACATCCAGTTGGCTCTCATTGAGAAACTGGATACTGTCGAGTATTCGTCGCCGCGCGTCGCGGTCGACGCCTTGCGGATTCGAGAGGAACAGCACCGGATCGCCCGTGCTGCGAAACTCGATTCCCTGGTGCACGCTGGGCAGAAACCCCGGTCCCCACAGCGAGTTGCCGGCGCCGGCGACGGAACCTGTGATCATGACGACGTACGCCGGGAGGTTGGCGTTGGGCGTGCCCAACCCGTAGCTGACCCACGCGCCCATGCTCGGCCGGCCAAACTGGCTGAAGCCCGTGTGGAGAAACAGCTGAGCCGGCCCGTGATTGAATTCGTCCGTGTGCAGCGTCTTGATCACCGCCAAATCGTCCGAGAGCTTCCCCAGCTCAGGAAGCAGCTCCGACAACTGCAAGCCCGACTCACCGCCCTTGTGGAACTTGTACCGCGTCCCCAGCAGTCGCGGGTGACCTCGCAAGAACGCAAACCGCTGCCCTTCCAGAAACTGCTTTGGGCAGAGTTCACCGTCGTGTCGTTGTAGTTCCGGTTTGAATTCGAAGAGATCCAGGTGCGACGGCGCGCCGACCATGTGCAGATGGATGACGTTCTTTGCGCGGGGAGCAAAGTGAGTCGGCCGCGGGGCGAACGGACTCTGCAAAGACTCCGGCGGCGCGGACAAACCATCCTCCGCCAGCAGGCATCCCAGCGCGGCCGCGCCAATCCCAGTCCCTGTGCGCTGGAAGAGCTCGCGGCGAGTCAGTTGTCGACAAACTGCGTTGAAATCCACCGCTCACCCCTTTGTGATAACTTCATCGAGATTCAGCAAGATGTTGCTCATCAAGTACCAAACAGCCAACTCTCGCGCCTCGTCGGCGTCGGCGGGAGTCGCTTTGTCGAGCAGCAACTTGACTCGCTCGGGTGAAGATCGCAGCAATTCGATTTCCCGCGTGTAGAACTCGCGCAGCCGCTGCGTCTCGACGTCTCGTGGAGCTCGCGCGACGCATCGCCGAAATGCGTACTCGACTCGTTCGTCGAACTTCGCCTCCGGCCGATCGGCGATGATGCGTCGAGCCAGTGCGAGCGCCATCTCCAGGTAAGCCGGGTCGTTCATCAACGTCAGCGCTTGCAGCGGAGTGTTGGTTCGCGGGCGAGCGACAACACACGACGAGCGATCGGGCGCGTCGAAGTTAACGAAGGCGGCGTACGGCGCGCTGCGGCGCCAGAAAACATAGATCCCGCGACGGAATCGATCGGACCCCTGCGACGTGATGTACTTTGGAGCGTTGCGGCCGACGTGCCGCCAGACGTTCGGTGGTTGCGGCGGAAAGACCGGGGGCCCGCCCATCTTCTCACTCAACAGCCCACAGATCCGCAGAGCGTTGTCGCGGATCATTTCAGCGGAGAGCCGGTGGCGCGGTCCGCGGGCGTAGAGTCGATTGTACGGATCCTTCCGCAGCGCGGACTCGGATGATTGCGCCGATTGCTGGTAGGTGGCGGACATCACGATCGTCTTGTGAATTCGCTTCATCGACCAACCGGTCTCGACGAACTCCGCCGTCAACCAGTCGAGCGCGCGAGGATGCGTGGGCGGATCGCCGCGCGACCCCAGATCTTCGAGCGTCGCGACCAAGCCGGAGCCAAAAAACTCCGCCCACCAGCGATTCACGGTTACACGTCCGACCAAGGGATTCTCCGGCCGCACCAACCATCGAGCAAACGCCAGCCGGTCCGTTCCCCCTTGTGGAGAATGGTGAAGCGCGGCGGGTGTCGAGGCTCTGATCCGACTGCCCAGGTCTTTGAAATTGCCTCGCTTCATCAGATTCGTTGTCCGCGGCTCGTCCATTTCGACCATCACCAGCGTCGTGTCAGGTTGGATCGCCGCGATACTGGCGTCAATCTTCTTTAACCGGCCCTTGATCGCGACCGCGTCCCCATCCTGCGACGCCAAGTGTTCCAGCAACGATTGCTTGTCTTCCGCCGAACGCTTCGCAGCCGGCTTGTCGAGAATGGTCGCGATCGCCTTGGGCGGTCCGCCGCTCTCGAGTCGCCCCGTATGGACGGCCAGTCGAAGTCGACCGATCGTTCTCCCAGCTCCATGGTTCTGAACAAGTCGCACGACCAATTCGCTTTGAGCACCAAAATCGACCGGTTGTCCCAGAACCAAGATCGCCTCGTGCGGTTTGCCGAATTGCGGGTTGATCCCCCAGCCGGTCTTGGGATCGCCATCGATGACGCCCTTCACGTCCCACCCGCGTTGGGAGAAGTCGGCCGACGCTCCACTAAAGACCAGCGGCGTCTCGCCCGAGCCATTGACAACCTTCGCCGTCACTTCCTGGAGAACAAAATTGGGACTCTCCGCCGTGTGCCGACCGGGACCGTTGCCGGGCAGCGATTTGTCGGTCAACGTCTCCAGCCGCACCGCATTGACGGCGGACAGCTCCAAACGGCCGCGGACGGTGTAAACATCCAGCAGGGGTTTGTCGCCGCTCACCAGGATTGATTGATCGTCGAGAATCTTGTGCGCGGCTCCGCCGGCGGAAGTGAACTCCGTCGGCTCCAGGACGGTCCACTCGCCCTGCTTTCCAGCTTGATCTTTGACCCGCTGTTCCCACGCCGGCAGCCGCGCCTTGGCGCTCGCCAGTACCGCATCCCACTCCCGCTGAATCGTCGCGCGTTGCGACTTTAGCTTATCGAGCTGCGCTTGCTTGTCGGGTTCAAGCGGGAGCGGCATCTTCGGCCCGTAGAAGTTGTACGTGACACCGTTGCCCTGAACTTCGAGTGGAGTGTTGTTGAAGAAGGCAAACAGGCCGTAGTACTCGCGCTGCGAAAAGGGATCGTATTTATGGTTGTGGCACCGAGCGCACTCCAACGTCGTGCCCAGCCAGACCGTCCCCGTCGTGTTTACGCGATCGATCACTTGCTCAATTCGGTTGTCCTCCGGATCGACTCCAGCTTCGACGTTGCACGTGGTGAGGCGGTTAAACCCGGTGGCGATTTTCTGCTGCAGAGTTGCATCGGGCAGCAAGTCGCCGGCCAATTGTTCAACCGTGAATTGGTCGAACGGCATGTCGTCATTCATGGCCTGAATGACCCAGTCGCGGAACGGCCAAACGTTGCGGTATTGATCAGCTTGATATCCGTTGCTGTCGGCGTAGCGCGCCAAGTCGAGCCACGGTCGCGCCCAGCGTTCGCCGTAATGCGGCGACTTCAGCAGCCGGTCGACGATGCGCTCGAACGCGGCGTCGCTTGAGTCTTGCTCAAAAGCCAAGACCTCTTCCACGGTCGGGGGAAGTCCAATCAGGTCTAGATACACGCGTCGGATGAGCCGCGCGGGCTCCGCGCGGGGCGACGGTTTCATCCCCGCCACCGTCATCTTTTCGTAGACGTAGTAGTCGATCGGCGTTCGCGGCCATGGTGAATCGACTTGGGGAAGTTCGGCCCGCCGAGGCGGCGCATACGCCCAGTGTGTCTTCAGCTCGAGTTTCACTCCCAATTCCGGCGGCCACTGCGCACCTTGTGTGATCCACGCGCGAATCAAATCGACCTGCTCGTCGGAAAGCGGATCATCGTCCGCCGGCATGCGATCCATGTCGCCGTCGCCCAGAATCCGCTCCATCAATAGGCTTTGCTCGCCCTCGCCCGGAGTGAAAAGCCTGCCCGAAACGCCGCCCCGAAACACGCTGACGCGAGCGTCCAGCCGCAATTGCCCTTCTTGGGTTTCCGGTCCGTGGCACTCGACGCATTTGGCCTGCAGCAGAGGCCAGATCTGCTTCTTGAAATCGATCTTTGGGGCCGCCATCAGGGTGGCGGGCGCGAAGAAGAAGAGGCTGGAGATGGCAAGGAGGAGGCGGGAGCGCATGCCGGTGTCTCGGTGGGAGGAAAGTTCCATTTAACCACACGCCATCTTCGATTGCCACGCCAAGCGATTCAAGCGAATCGTGCAAATCACCATAGGCCAACCACTTACCGGCGAACGATGCGGGGAATTCGTCCGGCTTTCACAACCGGGTGCGGCGACCCGCCAAAACGCGGGCCGGCCAGGCCACTCCATTTGACTCCCATCTTTTTGGGGGATTAGAATCGATCGTTGGACCGAGTTTGAAAAGGCCTACCCCCCATGCCCGTCTCGCTTGCGGAATTCGCTGAGCGACTCAGCAGATTCCTGCTCATGACGCCTGAGGAGGTGGACGCGTTCCGGCAATCCCTGGACCGCCCCCTCGACAGCCCGTCACAACTGGCTAATGCACTGGTGCGCGGCAACCGTTTAACGGAGTACCAGGCGCGGAAGGTCTATCAGGACAAAGAGTCCGAGTTGGTTGTCGGCGATTACAACATCATCGACTTGATTGGCTCGGGCGGAATGGGCAAGGTCTATCGAGCTCTCCATCGGCCGATGAATCGAGAAGTCGCGCTCAAAGTGCTGCCGCACGACTCGTTCGACAGCCGGGACGCCGTGCTGCGGTTTCAGCGCGAGGTGCGGGCGGCAGCGAAACTGAACCACCCCAACATCGTGGCGGCTCACGACGCGGGTGAGTTCAATGGGCTCCACTACCTGGTGATGCAATACGTGGAGGGAACGGACTTTACAACCCTCGTCGCGGAGGGCGGACCAATCACCGTGGCGAAAGCAGTCGACTATGTGCGGCAAGCCGCGGAGGGATTGAGGCACGCCCACGATCAGGGGATCGTCCACCGGGACATCAAGCCGTCAAACATCTTGGTCGACAGTGGGGACGTTGTGAAACTGCTGGATCTCGGCTTGGCGCGGTTCACGAGCGATGGCGATTCCGTCTCCGAGGAAAGCGGTCGCCTGACGCTGCCTGGTCAAATGCTGGGCACGGCCGAGTACGTCTCGCCGGAACAAGCGGAGGACACGCATGAAGCGGACGCCCGCTCCGACATCTACTCGCTCGGGTGCACGCTTCATTTCTTGTTGACCGGTCGCACGCCCTACGAGGGCGAGAGCATGGTCGCGCTGGTCTTGGCTCACCACAACGACCCAATTCCCTCGTTGCGCGATCTCCGCGATGACGTGCCCGGTCCACTCGACACCGTCTTCATGCAGATGCTGGCGAAAGACCCGGACGGACGGCCGCAGACCGCGGCGGACGTCATCGCCGCGTTGAATGCAGTCGGCGAAGTGCCCAACTCCGCCCCACCGGAAGTCGCACCGGCGGCGAAGCAGAAGGATCGAACCATTGTCTCCGGCGATTCGAACACGCTGGCGTTCACCGAAAATCAGGCGGCCGCGGTCAAAACGAAGGACTCAAGTGACGGCGGAATTCCCGGAGATGGTGACGACTTAAGAGTCGATGACGACTTGGCGGACGATCTATCCGCCGACGATGAGGAGTCATCTTCGGGGACGGTCGTCCGACAGGACACACAACAACGTGCCCCGGTGGATTCGCTGGGACCGGACTCGGACGCGCTCACCAGGCGCGTCAAGCGAACGCCGCCGATCGCCGCGTCCGACAACGAAGCGGCGCTTTGGGTTCTGGAGATCGGCGGCTCGGTGATCGTCGCGTTGGGTGATGAACATCGCCGAGTGCGAGGCCTCGACGAGATGCCGGCGGAGCAAATCGTGCTGGAGGGCATCGTGCTCGACTACAATCGTTTCGTCGCCGACGAGGACTTGACTCGGTTTCGGAATCTACCGTGTTTGCGGCGCATCTACTTGCACGGCGTGAGCATTACGAATCAAGGACTCAAACACCTTCGTGTCATTCGCAGTCTGGAGCAAATCAGCGTCGGACAGTCCGCGATAACCGACACGGGATTGGCTTACCTCCTACCGCTCACCAACCTCAAGCAACTCAGCCTTTCCGACACGGCCGTCACCGACTCCGGATTGGACATTCTCTGCCGGCATCCAGCGTTGAAGAAGATCTCGCTTGCAAACACGAAGGTGACGGCGGATGGAGTGTCGCGGCTTCGCGAAAAGTTGAACTGCGAAGTAACGACCTAGGCGAGAATCTCGTTGACGACGCGACCGGCGATGTCAGTCAATCGGAAGTCGCGGCCTTGGCTGCGATACGTCAACCGTTCGTGGTCGATGCCCAAACAATGCAGCATGGTGGCCTGCAAATCGTGAATATGGACGCCATCCCCAATCACGTTGTATGAGAACTCATCGGTGGCTCCGTGAGTATGTCCCGCTCGGACGCCGCCGCCGGCGAGCCACACAGTGAAGCAACGGGGATGGTGGTCGCGACCGTAGTCATCCGCCGTCAAGTCGCCCTGGCAGTACGATGTGCGGCCAAATTCTCCAGCCCACACGACGAGCGTATCGTCGAGCATACCGAGTCGTTTGAGGTCGGCGATCAGGGCAGCGGAAGGTTGGTCGGTCTCCTCGCACTTTCTGCGAATGCGGCCCGGCAGATGCAGATGGTGATCCCAACCGCGGTGATACAGTTGCACGAATCGAACGCCCCGCTCGACAAGTCGGCGAGCGAGCAGGCAGTTCCGCGCGTAACTGCCTGGGACCTGAGCGTCCTTTCCGTAGGACTCAACCACGTGCGCCGGTTCACCGTTCAGATCGACGACGTCAGGCAACGAACTCTGCATGCGAAACGCCATTTCGTATTGCTTGATCCGCGCCGCGATCCGCGGATCCGCGGCGGCCCGCGGGTTCGCCCGTTCCAGTCGGGCGAGCGCGTCGATCGATTGGCTCCTCAGCTTGCGGGAAACGCCGGGCGGGTTTGCCAGGTACAGCACCGGTTCGCGGCCGGGCCGCATCTTCACACCCGCGTGCTCACCGGGGAGAAACGCGGTGCCCCACAATCGCTTGAATAACGGTTGATCTCCGGGGCTTCCGCCGGAGACAAAGACCATGAATGCGGGCAAGTCTTCATTCTCGCTGCCAAGCCCGTAGCTGAGCCACGCGCCCAAACTTGGCCGTCCCGGTTGCTCGCTGCCGGTTTGCATGAAGGTCACGCCCGGATCGTGATTGATCGCCTCGGTGTGTAGCGACCGCACAAAACACAATTCGTCGACGACCTTCGCCGTGTGGGGCAGCAACTCGCTGAGCGACGCGCCGCTTCGCCCGTGTTTGCGAAACGAAAACAGCGAAGGCGTCAGTGGCAGCGTCGCTTGGTCCGACGTCATGCTAGTGAGGCGTTGACCTTTGCGAATCGAGGGGGGCAACTCTTCGCCGCGTCTTCTCGTCAGTTCAGGTTTGGGGTCGAATAAGTCGAGTTGCGACGGGGCTCCCGATTGATGCAGGAAGATCACCCGCTTCGCCTTGGCGGGGAAATGCAGACCTGCCGTCTGAGGCTCGTCCTCAGCGCGGAGCAGCGTCGTCAGCGCGGCCGCGCCCAACGAAACTCCACCCCGCAGAAATGTCCTCCGGGCGAGCTCATGCGACATTGGCGAAAAGTCCATCGACATCTCAGGTCCCTACCCCTAGTACGGCGTGGTCGTCTCATTCAAGTTGAAAACGGTCGAGGCAACGATGGTCCAGGCAGCCAAGTCCGAGACGTCCAGGCGGACGTCGCGTTTGCTCGCACCGACACCGACCAACTTGGCGGCGTCCGCGGGCGAGTCGCGAAACTCGACCAACGCCTGGCGATGCAATTCGGCTAGAATCTCGAACTCGCTGCGCGTGGCCGATCGGCTCAGCACGAGCTGCATCAGTCGGTTGATCCGATCTGCGAAGACGGGACGCGTGTCTCGTATGACACGTTCCGCGAGAACTCGCGATGCTTCGACAAACGTCGGGTCGTTCATCAGCACGAGAACCTGCAGTGGCGTGTGTGTGACGGATCGTTTGGCTATGCAAACCTCGCGAGTCGGAGCGTCAAACGCCGCCAACGCGGGAGGCGGCGCGCTGCGCTTCCAAAACGTATAGATGCTGCGACGGTACAAGTCGCGACCTCGGCTAGGTGTGTAGACCTGTGCCGTGAAGTCGTTCGGGTTGTAGGAGATCTCGCGCCACAACCCCTCGGGTTGGTAGGGGAACACGCCGCGTCCGCCGACCCGCTCGTCCAACAGGCCGGCGATCGACAATGCGTTGTCGCGAATCGCCTCGGCGTCCAATCGCACGCGGGGTCCGCGGGCCAACCAACGGTTTTGGGGATCGGCGTCCAGCGCGGCGGGCGATGCGTAGCTCGCTTGCCGATACGTCGAAGACGTCACGATCAGCCTGAGCAGATGCTTCACATCCCAACCGCTATCGACAAACTCAACGGCGAGCCAATCCAGCAACTCAGGGTGCGTGGGCGGCGCCCCGCGAACTCCAAAATCGTCGGGAGTGCGAACCAGGCCGAACCCAAAGACCAGCTGCCAAAACCGATTGACGACAACGCGGGCAGTCAGAGGGTTGTTTCTCGCCACGAGCCAACGCGCCAATCCGAGCCGGTTGGCAGGAGCGGTTGCCGGCAGACGGCCCAGCGCGGCTGGCGTGTCCGCCGTGACCGGCTCGCCGCGAAACCTGTAATCTCCCCGCCGCAACACAAAAGCCGTTCGCCGAGTATCTCGCTCCCGCATGATCATCGTCGTCGGCATCGATCGTTCGACCGTTTCGCGGCGCCGCTGATTCGCTCGCAAGGCGGTCGCCAGTCGATTGTGCTCCGCGTCACGCTGCTGCAAAAAGAAGTCGAGAATCCGAGTTCGCTGTTCGGCGTCGCGATCCGCGGGCGCGATGGCCAACAATTCGCGAACTGGGTTTCCACCAGCCAACATCTTCACCTCAGCGGAGGTCAGTTGGCGGCGATAGTAACGAACTTCATCGATCATGCCGCGAAACGACGGCTGCTCGGGAGCGCCGGCGACAAACAGCGGCCCGTCGACCGAGCACTCGCCGGCCAGCGAATCGGCCGACGATTTCGAACGCTGCAGTTCGCCGTTGACAAAGAACTTGACGCCGCCGCTGCGGTTGGATCCGTCATAGGTGACCATGACATGGCGCCACGAATAGTCTTTGACGACGCGATCAGTCTGCGCGACTAACCTCTCGTCCTCATCAGGGCCGTGGACGGACAGCGCAAGCGCGCCGTCACGAATTCTCAGCTCCCAGCCGCGTTCGCCTTGGCGCTGCGAGAACAGCACGGCCTCGTCCGCCTTGGTCACCATGACCCAGGCGCCAACCGACTGAGCCGCGCCGCTGTGAAACTCGACGGCGCGAGCAAACTCGAGGTAGGTGTCGCCCCCGCACAGCAGCGCGCCGCCCAGCTTTCCCTGAGGCAACCAGTAAGGTCGCCCGCGAACAACCGCTTGGCGTACGAGTCTGTCCTGTGACGATTCATTGGCTGCCGTGTCTCCATCGGTTTCGTCCAACAGGCAGTGAATGTACGCGTCGAGCGGCGGCTTGATCCGCTCGTCATTCAACTCCTTCTCCCATGCCGGCAGCGCGCGAACGGCCATCCGCCGACGCGCATCCAATCCCTGCTGAAGTTGCAACGCCTGTTCATCCAGTTCCGCAACCTCTCGCAACTGCGACGACGTTGGTGCGCGGATGACCGGCTTGGCGTTTCCCCGCTCGCCATCCAATCCCAATTCGTCCACGTTGTTGAAGAACGCGTAGAGTTGATAGAAATCTCGCTGCGTCAACGGATCGTGTTTGTGGTCGTGACAGCGACAGCAACGCATCGTCTGTCCCAACCACACCGTCGCCGTCGTGTTGACGCGATCGATGATGTACTCGTTGAGGTACTCCTCGGCGAGCGCACCGTTCTCGAAATTGATCATCGTGTTGCGGTTGAATCCGCTGAGAATCTTTTGTCTCAAGTTCGCGCCTGGCAACAGATCTCCCGCCAGCTGCTCGATGGTGAACTGGTCGAACGGCATGTTGCCTGAGAAAGCTCGCAACACCTCGTCGCGCCAACGCCACATATCGCGATGGCTGTCCGTGTGATAGCCGTGCGTGTCGGCATATCGAGCCAAGTCGAGCCAATGCAGCGTCACGCGCTCCGCGTATCGCGGCGAACTCAACAACCTCTCCACGGCGCGTTCGAAGGCGTCGGGTGATCGATCGCGCAGAAACAACGCGGACTCGGCGGGTGTCGGCGGCAGACCGGTCAGAGTGAAACTGGCGCGGCGAATCAGTTGGCTCCGATCGGCCTCCGCGTTCGGCGCAAGTCCTCGCGACTCCATGCCCCGCAATGTGAAGTGATCGACGGCTCCCCGCGGCCACGCCGTTCGCTCAACTTGAGGAAGCGGCGGTCGTCGCGGCTGAATGAACGCCCAGTGCAGCCCCCAGGGGGCTCCCTCCGCGATCCAACGAGTCAGCACGTCGACGTCTCGCTTGGCCAACCGCGCTCCGTGATCCGCCGGGGGCATGCGTTCGTCGTCGTTCGCTCGAACTCGTTGCAGAAGCGCGCTGCCGAGCGGATCTCCCGGCGCGATCGCAACTCGACCCGACTTCAGTTGCAGTCGTCCAGCGGGCGGTTGATCCAGCCGCAAACCGGCTTCGCGCTGGTCGGCGTCGGGACCGTGGCAGCGAAAACAATGCCGAACGAAGATGGGTAGCACGTCACGGCTGAAATCGACGCGCGCGGCGGCTCGAGCGGGTGTCGTGATGGCCAGCGCCAGGACGAACCCGGTGAGAAATGTAGCCAATGCCCGCGCCGGCCAACTTGCCATGCTTGCCATGCTTGAGTCAACTCCCTCTATCGCCTCTTACAGCATACCAAGTCGCACGGGCAATTCGCGCGGATTGAAGCTGGCCGGCGGGGAGAAGTCAGCGTCTTTGGCGCTCAGCCCCTACAAGCTGCACAGTCGGTAGCGACGACCACACGGCCACTCCTCCTGACCGCCCACAGCGCGCATCTCTTCGGTGCGCAACGGCGGCCGATGTCTCTTAGCTGCAGTTGCGCGGTTGACAATTGGCGGCAACGGAACGGCGACGACACGCGCGAAGTGGCGCGCGTCTTCGCTCGAGTGGACCGGACTTGCTCGACTCTTGCGGAAGCGGAGGCGAACGCGACGCTACTTCTTAACCGTGATCAGCCGATCTTCGGGATTCTCGGCGAGGATCAATCCGCGAAACAGTACTTCCTGCGGCACCTTGTTGGAATGCAATTGCAGTCCGATCGGGCCGGCTTCGCAGAGTTCGGGTTTCGGGTCGGTCCAATCGGCCACCAATTGTCCATTGACGGCTAGGCGAATGCGGGCGCCGATCGCCAAGATCTCCATCCGGTTCCAATCCTTGTTGTCGGCCTTGCGGGCGCGTCCATCATCGCGATAGATCGAATTGCGGCGATACAAATCGTAGAAGCCCCAACCGGACGGAAACATGACCAAGTGGCCCCGATACGAATTGAGCTCTCCGTTCTTCTCGAACTTCTTCCCCCAGATGGCGATCCCCGAATGCATCCGCGAGCGAGCGAGTCTTCCTTCAAACACCAAGCGAAAGTTTCGGTAGTTCTTCTTCGTCAGCAGATAAGTGCTGACGGCGGGCGAGTTCTCTTTCTGGTTCTTGGCGACAATCACGCCGTCCTTTACTGAGAAGTACTTGGTGTGGCCCTCCCATCCGGAGAGATCCTTTTCGTTGAACAGGGCGACAGGCTTCTCGCTCGCGGGGAACTTCACGTGGCTCGACCAATCGGCAAGCGTCGGTGAACCCGAGGGGCCTTTCGGAGCCGGCGACAACTTGATCGGCGCCTTGCCAGTCCCGGCAAAGCCGTCCGCCGGCTTCCCATCGCTCTCCAACTTTCCGCACGCCCACAACAGACCGCGAGACACCGTGTCGAGCCACAGCTCATCCATCATCGTTTCGTTGTGATGACCGAGAGTCGTGCCGAACACTCGCGCTTTGCCGTATTCGTTGATCCACATACACATCTGATCCTTCTTCGTGTCAACTCCATAGGCCGTCGCCAGCGGAGTAGCCTGAGGCCAAATGTTCTCGATCACGTAGAGTTCGCCGTTGGGCGTCTTCCACTTCTCCGGAAACCCTTTCATGATCGGGTGGTCCGGCGAGCGGTTGGTCACGTCGAGGCGGCGGCCGCCCTTTTCGTGCCGTCGCGAGGTCACGCCAATCAACTTCCGCCACTCGTCAGTCGCAGCGGCGCGATAGCTGTGCATCGAGCAATGCACAAAGATGGCCGGCACTCCCGTCGACGTGTGCCCTGCGACGATGTGCTCGACAAACTGGACGTCGTCGACGCCGCCGTTGCACTCGTTGTGCACGACCACGTCGTACCCAGCTGACCAGTCTTTCTTGGAATAGATCGACGGCCGTGTGTTGCGGTCTTTCCCCTCGTGGACAACGTCCCAGGATATGCTGACTCGCTGACTCAGACCCTGCGTAATGATCTTGACCTGATTGGGGTAATCGTGGCAACAACCACCGGTGACCAACAGGCCCTTTAGCTTCGCCTTGGCTTTCTCCTCCGCCGCAACTAGGGAAGCGTGGCCAACCAGCGCGATAGCCAGAAGAAAAGCCGCGGAGGGTTTGCGTAACATCGATGGAGATCCTCGGTAGGTGTGAGTCATGGACAGCCGCGGGTCATTGTGACTGAGCCCATTCCGCCATTCAAGCGCGGACCAGCCGGCGGCTCAACGCGTTTTGTCGAGTAGCTTGAGAGCTTGAGATGCGGGCGCGTAATCCGGATCCAGCTCGAGCGCGGCGTTGAGATCACGGCGGGCGTCGGCGACTCGCTCCAACTGATGCAAAATGACGGCGCGATTCGTCAGCGTCTCCGGCGACCGCACACCGAACTCGTCGATCGCCCGATCCATTTCTTCAAGCGCCTCGACGGGCCGGTCCAACTGATGCAAAGCCAAGGCCAACTGAGCGCGAGTTGAGCCGCGAGCGCCATCGACCCGCAGGGCGCGGCGGAAGGACTGCTCGGCCACGGAATACTCGCCGAGCCGAAGATGGATTAGCCCGAGATTGTGGAGCGGCCAGGACGAATCTCTTCGCAGTTCGGCGCACGCCGCGTAGCCGGCGACCGCTTCGCTCAGCCGGTTGAGCCGTTCACAGCAGAAGGCGTGGTGAAACTTTGTCCAATACCGAGTCGGCAAGTTGATCGGTCTCATCGAAAGCGAGGTTTTGAAGCGGTCGACGGCGAGCTGATCATTCTGGTCGAGAGCGGCCGCCACACCGGCGAGGTGCAATGTGAACTCGTGCGAGTCGGGCCGCATGCTCGGCTGCTTCCCCGCCGCGACTCGCCCCACCAATTCGACGATGTCGTCGCGACGTTCGAGTATCGCAGGAACTCGACTCGCCACCTCGCCGCCGCGGTCACTCCTTCGATGCGCCGCGATTACCAGCAACTCGGCGATGTCTTCCGCCACCGCTTCGCGTTCGGCCGGCGGAAGAAACATATAGCTGCTGCGCCGCTCCCATTGCGGATCCCGGAGCACGCCGTACGCGGACAGAGCGTCGCGGTTGGGATCCACCGGCGCCAAGCCAATTCGATCCCGATCCGCGCGGCGGCGAAAATCGTCGCGTTGGCGCCGGACCCAAACTCGCACGGTCTTGTCAAAACGTCGAGCCGCTGCATCGCGCCACTCGGTCGTCCACGCCCGCGGCGTAATCAAGTCGCCCGCTTGCAAGGAAGTGTTGGCGACTTCCAACTGCCGCTCGACAGCGTCAACCTCCATCGACGACCAGTTCGACTCGACAAGCGCCAACGCCTTGTCGACGCGGGCTCGCCGAGCCGCATCGTGGAGCGCCAACCAACCTGTTAGAGCGAAGAGCACGGCGCAGGAGGCGGCGAGCGACGAGGCGACGATGGCGTTGCGCCGCAGCCACCGCACCCAACGTTCACCGCCACCCGGGTCCTTGGCGTGGCGCAGGCGGCGCTCCTCCAGCCAACGCCGCAAATCAACCGCCAACGGTTCCGCGCTCTCGTAACGGTCGGCGATCGATGGAGCCAGACATTTCTCGACGATCGCCGCGACGCTCGGCGAACGTCGTCGCGCCAACGGCGGCATGCGCGGCGCTCTTTGCAACCGCGACGCCAACATCTGCCTCATCACTGAGTCGGTCGATTGAGCCTCCACAACTTCCCACGGATGCACGCCGGAGACGAGTTCGTAGAGAATGATCCCGAGCGAATAGACATCGGCGGCCGGCCCGACGTCGGCGGCTCCCGGATCCGACAACATCGCCCGCAACTGCTCGGGAGACATGTACGGAAGCGTCCCACCGAGCAGCGCTTCGGCGTCGGTTTGATCGCGAGTCGACACGTTGAAGTCCGCCAGCACGGCGCGACCCGTCTGTTCGAGCAGAATGTTCGCCGGCTTGACGTCTCGATGAACGACGCCTCGCTGATGAGCGAACGAGAGCGCCTCCGCCACTTCCCGCACCAGATTCACCACCGCGCGGAGGTAGTTGTCACGAGTGACTCCACCCGACGACAACTCCGGCGGAGCCCAACGCGAATCGAGCAGGTCGTGAATTGGTTGAGCCCGCGAACGCAGCCAGCGAATAAGTTGCAGCCCGCGCCATTGCCTTGGCTCGGGCAATTGGCTCGCCAACATCCAATCAGCCAGCGATGCGCCCACCACAAGACGCATCGCCAACACTCGCTGATCGCGCCATACAAATTGAGAAAACACGGTCGCGATGTGGTCGTGATCCAAACGCGCGAGCGTCCTGCCTTCGTCGCCCAGCATGGGCGAAATCTTGAGCGCGACCGGACGGTCCAACTCTTCATCCCAGGCTAGATAGACGCAGCCGTACGCACCGGCCCCGAGTGTCCCGAGGACGCGGAACTGCTCGACTTTCTCACCTGGCTGCGGAGCCGAACGGGTCGGCTCGGCGGCGGCCGCGGATCGCCCACGCGTAGTCTGCTCGATGGACGCAAATCCTTCGACGTCGCCAAGGCGCCGAACGAATTCAACATAGTCGTCGATCGATGGCTCGCCTCCAGCCCGCCGCTCGATCGCCATGTGCGCGGCGATCAACCGTTCAACGCTTTCACGATCGTCGGCGATCTCTGGAAACTGGGTGAAGTAATTCGCCAAGTCGATGGGCAGCTGGCGGTTGCCGCGTTCGTCGAGATCACAGAGGGCCAGCGCCAGGTAGGTGTTTCGATCGACTCGCCGCGGCGACAGGCCGGCCAAGAAATCCGCCAACGACGCCTGTTCTTCATTCGACCACGCCTGGCGAAAGTCTCGCACCAGGCCATCCGCCGAAGATTGTGTCTCGTCGCCGGCGGAATGCTCTCTGTCGCCGTCTTGTGGGAGCATCGCTGTTCCACTCAACTCAGTCGCGTTTCTCGAGCCGTCCAGTCCATCGCTTCATTCACGTGAATTGGTTGATCCCGTTGATCCCATCGTACTCGCAATCGAGGTTGGAGATGGGAATTTCACGCAGGTAACGACGGTGCGGGAACGCATCGAGCGCTTGACAAGGCGGTTGGCGAGGTAGCGGTCAGGACATATCCGGCGGCGGCGAATTGAGTCGCCCCCGCAGATACAAATCGCCCTCGACCTCGCGCCACTCGGAGTCGCTGAGCTGCAACGCATCTTGAATCATCTCGCAGCCGAGGCCGCCCACGGGCGTCGGGGCCGCCCCGCCGACGATCCTTGGCGAGACGAAAACGTGCACTTCGTCGACCAATCGCGCGTCGAAAAAACTGCCCAGCGCAGCTGCTCCACCTTCGACGAGAACGTTGGTCATCCGTCGCGCACCGAGCTGGTTGCACAGATCGACCAGGCGCTCGCGACGCTCCTGTCCAGCGGCCGCGTAGATCTCGCAACCGAGCGTGGCGAGCGCGTCGCAGCGATCTCGCGACGCGCGACTCGCATCGACCGCGATGAGCGTTGGCGTTTGATCGGCGGTCGAGGCGACGACCGAGTCGCCCGGCGTGACCGCCTCATCGTCGAGCACGACGCGGGTGGCAACTCGGGAACCGGGCGGGCGGGCGGTCAGTTGCGGATCGTCCGCCATCACCGTACCGACGCCGACGAGAATTGCATCCACTCGTCTTCGCAGCGCGTGAACGATCTCCCGCGACGTCGGATTCGAAATCCACCGGCTGTCGCCGGTCCGAGTAGCGATCTTGCCATCCAGGGTCATTGCCCACTTGGCGATCACCCACGGCCGGCCCGACTCCACCAATCTCAGATAGGGGGCTAACAGCTGGGCGGCGCGGGCGGCGAGCAGGCCGGTGCGAACTTCAATTCCCACGTCGGTCAGCCGTCGAATTCCCCCTCCGTCGACTTGCGGAAAGGGATCTGCGTGCGCCACAAAAACTCGCCTCACCTGCGCCGCGATCAAACTATCGACGCACGGCGGTGTTTTGCCCTGATGACAACAGGGCTCGAGCGTTACGTAGACATCCGCGTTCTCAGCCGCGGAGCCAGCTGCGCGAATCGCGTTGGCTTCGGCGTGAGGTCCGCCGAATTGCTGATGCCACCCCTCGCCGACGACTTCACCGCCGCGGGCGACAACGCACCCGACCATCGGGTTGGGTTCGACCGCGCCTTCGCCACGCTGGGCCAGGTCGAGCGCTCGCGCCATCAACGATTCGTGATTATCCATGGCAGCACTCGCGAGATGCTCCACGTCGCGGAGGCGATCATCCGTGGACTACCGCGCCGCCGGGGGCTGGTCAATCAGTCGGGGATCCACAACTTGGATTCTCCCGACTCTTTGGCTGGTTCTGGAGTCCCCGGGGTCCAGACCTCGCCACTCGCTGCCGGCTGGCCGGCCGGGGCGGCGGGGACCGGGGGCGCTCCTGGAGGTCCACCCTGTGGAGCCTGGCCCCCCATCGCCATCATCTGTTCGGGAGAAATCAATCCCGCTCGCGCCAGGAGGTTGAGCAAACTTTCGCCGACGCCCGGTTCTTGGATGTGCTCCGATTGGATCGTGTTGACGAGAGTCTGCACTTCGGCGATCTCGCCGCGCTGGATCCTCACAGCCAATTCGTTTAACAGCCACTGCGCCGGTGACTCACCACCGGCGATCGCTTCAGCTTTCGCCTTCTCGATCAACTCCAACGACTCGTCCGATCCGCGGGCGAAGCGAATCAATGTCATGTAGGCTTCCTTGCGATCGAATGCCTCTCCAGAATCGCGCCGCAGAATCTCGCGAGCGGCGGTCCGCACGCCGCCGGTTAGCCCTTGAAGCATCGCGACGTGGTAGACACCCTTCACCAATTCATCGTCCGCCGCCTCCAGATCGAGTCGCGACCACTGGGAAATCGGGAGGCTCTTGAGCTCCTCGGACGACTCGATCCGCACCGGTTCGTGTTTGGGCAACCCGAGCTGTTCGCGCAGCCGATCAATGTCCACAGTCTGCATATTCTGCTCATACTCTGATTCCAAGTTGAGCAGATCGCCGAGGACTTCAAACTGCAATTTTTCGTCCTTAGCCGCCTCCGTCGCCGACATCCCGTTGAACATCTTCAACTTCAGGTGCGGCCACAATTCGTACACTGCGTGATCGCGATGGCGCTCGGCAATTTCGTTGCGACGCTTGATATCCGTATCGTCCGGCGGTCGCAGCGCGACGCGGAGCGTGTCGTCGACGACGCCAACCTTGCCAACGACTTGTTCACCCTCTTTCTCACCAACTGACTCGCCGAACACACTGGCTAGAACTTCGACCAGATCTCCAAAGTTGTCGCCGCGCACGGCGGCAAACTCGAGTCGCGCGTCGCGATCCGTTTGTCGTCCGTACACGAAAACCTGGCTGGTGATCTGGGGAACTTCATCCCAATCCAGATCCTTCCCCGACTCGGGCAACTCGCGATCGAGCAGCGCGAACGCAGCCCGCGGCGGCGGCTCGCCCTCGCGTCCCAACTTGTTGAGATCGATGTCCAGTCGTTGAACGAGTGAACTCGAGAGGGCCAGCTCGGTCGCCAAATCGACGTCGATCAACCGGTACGTGACGATGACGCGATCCAACTCATCGACGTCGACGTCCACTTCCGCGTTGAGCAGTTGAGCCAATGCGGCGGCCTCAACCCGTTGAGCAAAGTCGGCCGCCTCCATCTGGCTGAGCTCACGCCACAGGCTGGCGGCCACGGCTTGATCGTCAAACGAGCTGCGAATAACGGCGAGCGCATCGAGCACTTGGACGTTGTCTGGAGCCTGCCGGCGGATTTCGTCGAGCTTTTCGGCTGCTCGCCGCAATCGTCCGTGGTGCTGATCCTCCAAGGCCGAGTCGAACTGCTCCTTCCAAGGCGCGTCGTCCGGAGCCGGTTTGTCACGGAAAATCTGCTTGTAAACGAGCGGGGTGGACGGTGAGGCGTTGATGTTGATCATCAATTGGACGGCGTCGCGGTCGTTCTCTTGAGCGATCGCGGTTTGCAACATCAGATGCGCCCGTGCGGCGAACAAGTACCCGCCGGCGAGCTGCGCGTGGACGACAGTGTTCAACGCCTCGTAGACCAACAGCGGCATTTCATCGCCGCATTTTTCAAAGGCGTGTTGCAAGTTGCGAACGGCTTCCATCACTCGATGCTTGGCCGCGTCGAGAATCGCCGCCAAGGCGTGCGCAATCGGGTTGTCGTTCGCCGTTTGGAGGAACGTCAACGTCGTCTCTTCGGCTCCCGCCAGGTCCTCCATCTGCAGATGGATCGACCCTTTCATCGCGAGTAGAGCTTGTTCATTCCCGTGTTTGGCGATGACCTGATCGAGCTGTTTCAGAGCCGAGGCGCGCTGGTCGCCCTCGATCAAGCGGCTGATTTTCTCCAAGTCGCCGGCCAAATGGCGACAACAGAACTTCAACTTCTTGCCTCGGCCGCAGGGGCAGGGAATGTAGAGGAAATCAGACATGGTTGGGGACCTTCGATCGATCGTCGTGCACGGATAAGCGTGCATCGTATCAGAGACAATTCCTTTTGACGACTCGGCGTCGAGGCGAGAATCCAGGCGTTCTCGACTGCACGACTCGACCTACTCGCCCTACTCGCCGCGCTCGCCGTCGGGACGTAGGCCGTCGACCAGTCCTTGGACTCGCTCCTGCATCGTGGCGCTCAGCTGGGCGACCGCGTCGCGTCCTCCCGGCTCGACCGACACGGGTTCGCCGAAGCAGATACGGACTCGCCGCCGGCCGCGCACCCGCGGAAGATCTCGTTGCAGGATGTCCTCTTCAAACTTGTCGACGGTCTCGGCGACGCGCTCCAGTGTCGGATCCTCAACTAAGTACTCACCTGGATAGCTGAAGAGCTGCATGACGAAGAACAGATCGTGCATCTGCAAAAAGTAGTCGTCGGCGTCGCCGGGTCGGTTTTCGGATTCACACTTTTCGATCGCGGCGATCAACGCCGCTCGCAGCGTCTTGACTCGTTCGGGCGTGGTCCCTCGACCCGAAATCTCGTGAGCGGCTTCGAGCCGTTGCAGAATATCCTCCGACAGCCGCCCAATGCGGTCCCGCAAACGGCCCGTCCGAGATTCACCCATGTAGTCGATCTCCTTCAGCGCCAGCGCGGCTTCGGCGACCCGGTGGACCCGGTCGACGAGCGGCGTCGAGTTCGCTGGCCGCAATCGCAATCGCCGCTCGATCTCGTCCAACGAAGCGCGGAGCGGCTCGGACGGATCGTCGACGAACGAGAAGCGGATCCCGCACGGAATCACTTCCACCGGCCGGGTGGCTCGCTTGGACGCCGATAAGGCGATCGCCGCCGCGCCCTCGCGGAACGGTGTGACGCGGTCGGCCGTGTGATAGATGTCGCCTTCAGGAAAGATGACGAGCGGGTAAGGTTCGGACCGCAGGATTTCGATCGACTGCTTAAAAGCCGATCTGTCCGAGCTCTCCCGATCGATGCTAAAGCAACCCAGCCGTTGCATCGCCCAGCGTTCGAACTTGTTCGCCATCGCGAACACTTGCCACGCCGCCATGAAGAAGAGCGGCGTGTCGATGCGGTCGGCGGCGACGTAAAGCGCGGCGGAATCGTAATGCGCCGAATGGTTGGGAGTCACGAGCAGCCCGCAACCGCGGCTGAGCGAATCCTGAATGTTCTCAGTTCCCGCGCAGTCGACGCCGACCAATTGCTGTTTGGTGAACAACTGGCGACGGCGACGGCGACGCGACAACCTCACCCACCACGGCGTCATCTTCGGCTCCCACCATTGTGGTGGTCGTCCGTACGGTTGTCGGTTCATGAACGCACTACTCCGCCAGCCGTTCACCAAGTGCACTGAATTGCACTGAATCCGCCGGTTTCGAATCGCATCGCCGGGCGATGAACTTCGCAGTGCGGTGAACTTCGCAGTGCGGGCCCCGATCAGTCGCCCAACTGATCGCGCTTGGTGGCGATGCAATTTAGCAACATTTGCTGCGGCTTGCAGAATTTGTCCACGCCTTCCGCCATCAGCACGCGTTCCATCTCGGCTGAGTCGACGTGCGCATCGATGTCGTCGAGCACGTCCTGTGGCGGCAGCCGGTCGACTTGCCGGTCGAACTGCACGTCGGACTCCTGCACGGCGTCATTGGTGGCCGGCGGATTGGTTTCGATGTCGCTGCCCGCGAGGGCGGCCACGTACTTCCAAGCCGGCTCCCCCGCCTGTTTGACTCCTGTGCTGGCAAACACGATTTCCTGAGCCAGCGGCGGCGACAACTCAGACCAGAATCGCTGATTGTCCGCCCAAATCCGCTTCGCGTTGACGATCCCAACTTGTCCTTGGGCGGCGGCGGACAACGCTGGTACATGTTGATCCGTGTAAACATCGACTCTGGAAACGAAGATGCTGTAAACGCTCTTGAAGCGAGTCAGATCGCCGCGCGCCGACGCGCCGCGCCAGACCGCGTCGCGGGCCGCCTCGTACTGGCGTGGCGAGAAAATCAATGTCACGTTCAGCGTCACCCCGGCCGCCGCCAGCGGCTCAAGCGCGGCGAGTCCGGCGGCGGTCGCCGGAACTTTGATCAGCCGGTTCGCGCCGTCCCACCATCGTTGGCCCAGTTCGATATACCGCGCGACGCGATCCTCGTGCGCAATCCCGTCCGCTTCGATCAACGGATCGAGTTCAAAGCTGACGTAACCGTCGTCTCCCGAGGTCTTCTCCCAAACGCCGGCGAACTCGCGCTGTGCATCGCTGACCAATTGGTCAGTCAATTGCCAAGCGACATCGACGTCGGAGAGTCCCTGCCGAAACAGGTCGCTCATCGCATCGTCGAAACGGCCGGTGTGGATCAGATCCGAAACGATCACCGGGTTGGAGGTGGCTCCGGTAGCGCCCAGATCAATGTTCTCGCGGACGAGCTGTGGATCGATCGAATCCAACCAGACTTTGGTGCCGGAATCAACGAGTGATTGTAGACCGTTGGTGGCGGCAAGCATCTCAACCTCCAAGACAGACATCAAAACGGAAATCACGCTGCGCAAGGGCGACGGAACGAGAGTATCAAAATACGTCCCCCTGAGGAAATATGAGGATTGGGGGAGAGTTCCGCTTTTGGAAGATTAAGCCAATTTTTTACGTTTTGCTGGGTCGATGATGACAACACAAGTGGCTGTGCCACTCACAAAGCGAGCTACCGCTCGATCTTCCGTCGGCCGCTCCCGTTGGTCGCTGGAATCCAAACAGAGAAGTCCCGCATCGTCAACGCCACAAGTGGCTGTGCCACTCACAAAGCGAGCTACCGCTCGGTTCGAATTCGTCCGCCCCTTGGTCGCTGGAATCGCTTGAGCAAAGTCCCGTTTCGTCAACGCCACAAGTGCCGACTGCGCCCGCGCTTTAGGCAGTGTTTTCGCGGTCCGTTCGTCATCCATTTGACGTAGACGAGCCCCAGGTGGGCAGTTAGGTTAAGTTGTTTCCCAAACCCCCATGACGCCGAGCTGTTCGGCGTCAGTCAAGGAGGGCACGCGGCCGCCAGGCTTCGCCGCCTTAAACTCTCCATGAGCAAAGCCTCAGTCTCGGCGCGGCGCGCGCTGGTGATCCTCTGCGTCGTCTTCTTTTTGATCCCGTTCGGCGTGCGCGGCGCCAAACACGCGCTGCGGAACATCAAGAATGACCCCAACGACTGGCTGCCCTCCGACTTTCCGGAGACGGTCGAACTGAAGTGGTTCGGCAAGCACTTTGTCGGCGAGAAATTCGTCGTTATCACATGGCCCGCCTGCTCGGCCGACGATCAAGCGTACAAGGCGTTCATCGACAAGCTGAGTTTCTATACACAACCTTCCACGCAGACGACCGCCAGTGTCGTGAACTTGGGAGAAGACGCCGCCGCCGAGCCGGCGGAGGATGTCGACGAGAGCTACCCGAGCGAAGCTGAACGAGCTCGCATGTTGGGCGATCGGCTGGGGCTCTTCTTCACCGGCGACTACAAGGAAGATTGGGGCGATCGCGGCGAGAAGTGGTTGCTGGGCAAGAAGGACCAATGGTACTTCATCACGCCCGATGGCGAACTCTACCGCTGGACGGGCGGCATGGGCTTGCCCGAGTTAACCGTTCGCGCCGTCCAGAGGGGATTCGGCCACAAGAAGGCCAAAGGCGAGAAGGTCGCCCAGGTCGGCGGACCGACCACGGACACCTCCGCGAATCCCTACCACAAGAACCCGCGATTGCTGACCGCCAGGCGGTTCGCCAGCATTTCGACCGGCCCGCAATTGCTGGCCGAGTTGTCCAGCCCGCAGGGACCTTTGTGGCCATCGATGGACTACGGCGATGAGGATAAACCATTCGCCGTGCGAGCGCTGGCCTACGAGCGCTTGACCGGCTCGCTCTTCGGCAACTCGCCCGTCGACGGCATTCAATGGACGGAAGAGGACTTCAGGCAAAGGGCGCCGGCTGAGAAGCTCAAGGAGCTGCCCGACGATTGGCAAGAGATCTTCACCGTGTTCGTCGAGCAGATCGTGCTCGACGAATTCGACGATGACATCGAGAAGTTGCGGGCGGCCAGTTTGTTCCACCAGGAATTCTATTGGGGCCTGTTGTTCGATGAGCTGGGTGTCGAGCCCCCATCGCGTCAAACATGCATCATCGCCACGCTGAACGATGTGGCCAAGGCTGACCTGGCGAAAGTCGTCGGCCGTCCGCTGCTCGGCAAGCCGCGGGGGCTGGTCCTCGCCCTGGCCCAAGAGTGCAGCGTGAGCACGGACGAGAAGGGCGGCGACCTGAGACTCGGCGGCCCGCCGGTCGACAACGTCGCCATCGACGAGGAAGGAACTCGCACGCTGGTCAAGCTGGTCGGCTTCTCGGCGTTGCTGGGCTTTTTGATGTCGTTTCTCTGCTTCCGCAGCGTGGTGGTCACGATCATGGTGTTCGTCGTCGGCGGAGTCAGCGCCATCGCCGGATTGGCGTTCGTGTTCTACTCGGGTCAAACGGTCGATGCGATTTTGATGTCGATGCCGGCGGTGGTCTATGTGTTGGGCCTTTCGGGAGCCGTGCACATCGTCAACTACTACCGCGATTCACTGAAGGACCACTCGCCCGATCAGGCCCCGTGGGTGGCGCTCAGAATCGGCTGGTGGCCCTGTACGATCGCCGCTTCGACGACGGCGATCGGTTTGATCTCGCTCTACCTGAGCAACATTGTTCCGATCGCCAAGTTCGGTCTCTTTTCCGCGCTCGGCGTGCTCGGCACACTGGTCATGTTGTTCGCCTACCTGCCCTCGGCGCTGGTCACCTGGCCGCCGGGCTTCAAGCCGCCCAGCGGGTCGAACGACGGCGATGACGAGCAGTCATTCTCCGATTGGCTGCAGGCGGCGACGACCCGTTTTTGGCTGCGAGTCGGCGGAGCCGTCGTGCACCATCACCGCGCGGTCGCCTTCGTCGGCGTTTTTATCATGATCGGCTTTGTCGTCGGGCTGTTCCGCATCAACACGTCCGTCAAACTTATGGAGCTGTTTGATCCAAACGCGAAAATCATCGCCGATTACCACTGGCTCGAAGCCAACCTCGGCAAACTCGTTCCCATGGAAGTCATCGTTCGCATCTTTCCGGAACGGTTGGCAGAGACTGAGATGGACGCCGGCGACGCGATCGATCGCCAGCTGCAGTACAGCCTGCTAGAGCGATTGGAAATCACCGATCGAATCCAACGGATCGTCGAGTCGCACTTTGGGCCCGCTGGAGCCGACACGGTCGGCCGCGGCGTGTCGGCCGCGACGTTCTTCAAATTGCCCCCGCCGACTGCGCAATCGACCATCTTGAACCGGCGATCCCAGACGCGCCGTGTGACGAACACGCGATTGGTGAAGAACTACGACCAATTGCTCCAAATGGACTACCTTCGTCGCGACAAATCGGCTGAGACGCGCGACAGTGAGCTCTGGCGGATCAGCCTGCGCATCGGTGCGCTCAACGGCGTCGACTACGGCGAGTTCGTTCACGACTTGAAATACGTCGTCGAGCCCGTGTTGACGGCGCACCGTTATCGCGACGAGATTCTGCGGAAACTACACGAGTCCGATGCGGAGGACGGATTCTCCAAGAAACGCGTCGTGTTTCTCGGCATGGACAAGCCGGGCGACCCGCTGCAACCGACAAAAGAAACGGCCTCCCTCTCGCCCCAGCTGCAATCGGATATTTGTTTTTCAACGTTGCAAGATCTGTTGACGGTGAAGGGATTCACCAAAGCGTACCGCCCGTCTTGGCACAATCCGCTCGACCAGGACGCCGACGATCTGCGACAAGTGCTGGCCCAGGCGGACTGCGTAGTGCTCACGCGGAATCACTCGTCGTACGACATCGAAGAACTGAAAACGGCGGGGCTCGCATTCATCGACGCTCGCGACCATGTCTTCAGCATCAACAAGGACGGCGTCACTTCACTACCCACCGCGGCTCAACGAAATCAGACGATTCAGGCTGTTTACACCGGCGCCGTCCCGGTCATCTACAAGGCTCAGCGCACACTGCTGACAAGTTTGATCAACAGCATCGCCTGGGCGTTCTGCATGATCGCGATCGTCATGATGTTGTTGCTCCGCAGCGGCAAGCTATCGCCCACGAATATCATCGGCGTGCGAAGCGGCCTGCTCTCGATGATCCCCAACGTCTTTCCCGTCGTGCTTATCTTCGGGGCCATGGGACATCTCGGATTGCAAGTCGACATCGGCACGATGATGACAGCCAGCGTGGCGATGGGAGTCGCCGTCGACGATACGATTCACTTCCTGATTTGGTTCCGCAAGGGAATCGCGCAAGGCATGTCGCGATTTGGAGCGATTGCCTTGGCGTATAAGCATGTCGCCACAGCGATGACTCAAACAACGCTGATCGGCGGGCTCGGACTGTCCGTCTTCTATTGGAGCACGTTCACTCCCACTCAGCGATTCGGTGTCATGATGTTGACACTACTGTCCGCCGCCCTGGTGGGCGACTTGATCTTCCTGCCCGCGCTGCTGGCCGGTCCGCTCGGTCGGTTCTTCTGCCCCAAGGGTACAAAGCTAAAGAGCGAGGGAGATGACTTCGCTATGGTGATGGCGGAAGCGGCGACGCCCTCAGTCGAGCAACCCGTCACTGAACCCGCCGTGCAAGCCGCACCGCCCCCGCCGCCTCACGCGGCGCCGACTGGCGTGGCCGAGACGCCGCACGCCCAGCGAATTGGCGACCGCCTGGTGCGGCGAGATGACCGGCACGACGTTTAACGCCACAAGTGGCAGTGCCACACACAAAACGAGCTACCGCTCGGTCTTCCTTCGTCCGCTCCCGTTGGTCGCTGGAATCGATTGAGAAAACTCCCGCCATCCTCCAAGCCACAACTGGTTGCGTTTGGCGCCCGGCGCTGAGGCGGTTCAGAGTTCGCCGTCGATCGCGACGGCCGCCGTCTGCCCTGTGGTCGATTGACTCATCACGATCGCTCGGCGAGCTGTCTCAGTAAGCGGCTCACCGGCTATGACGTTGACTGGACACGTTTCGTCAGGCGTTTCGTAGTTGAGCGTGGGCGGGACTTTTCCGGCGGCGACACCCAATGTGCTGACGGCCAGTTCCAGGGCTCCGCACCCTGCCCCGACATGTCCAAAGAGGCTCTTCGGTGCGGTGACCGGCGCGTCGCCCATGACCTCGCGAATGGCCTGCGCCTCCCAGGCGTCGTACCTCAACGATCCGGTGGCGTGAGCATTCACGTGCCCGACGTCGCCAGCCTCCCAATTGGCCTGCGCCAACGCACCTCGAATCGAGCGGGCAATGGCCGCGATGTAGGGTTCACTTTCCGGGTTCCCAAAACTGCACGACATGCCGCTGATCTGGGCGAGTGGCTGCGCGCCTCGTCGTTCGGCGTGCTCGCGCGTCTCCAATACAAAAGCGGCCGCGCCCTCTCCATTGACCAAGCCGTCGCGGTCCGCGTCAAACGGCCGCGATGCGGACGCCGGGTTCTCAAAACGCTGGGACAACGACTCCTGTGTGCGGTACATCATGGGCGTTACGTTGAGTCGAGAACCAGCTCCGCCGGCGATCATGACGTCCGCCCAACCGCGCTGCATCACCGACACCGCTTCGATCAATGCCGACAAACTGGACGAATCGCCGACGACGATCGTGTTGTTGGGACCGCGGGCGTCCAACGCGATTCCGATGTGGCACGCGACCATGTTGGGGAGGAACATCAGCATCCACAGTGGATACATGTTCGACATCGCTTCGCCCCAACGATCGAATTCGAACTCACCCCCCTCGCCGATCGCCGCCCGGTAGGAGTCTTCCAGCGTCGAAATTTCGCAGTACAACATGTCGCAGCCGTAGAGCACGCCAAACCGATCCGAGTCCACTTCCGCCGCGTCCAGACCGGCGTCGCCGACCGCCAACGTGGCCGCCGAATAGCCGAGCTGCACCTCGCGGCACATGACCTTCAGGCTCTTGCGCGGCTTGACGTAGAGCTTTGGTTCAAAACTCTCGACGTCCGCCCCGATGTGGACGGGCAATTCCGTTCCCTCAGGCAACGCTCGGACACCGCTCTTGCCCGCCAGGAGGGACTCCCAGAACTCGTCGCGACCGATGCCGATTGGGCTCGTCACACCCAGGCCGGTGATCAAGATATCTTTCGGATCAGCCATGCAAGGATCAGAACCGCCAATCATTCGAGGGTCGTGCAAACGTAATCATCATGTTCTGCACCTGCGAATTCCGTACGGCAATTCCTCCGCCAACCCAAAACACCTGGAGGTGTTGGCGACCCGCCCATTACGTGTCCACCAACCGTTCCAAGTAGTTTCACCGGAAGGCGTTGTGATTGGCGTGACTGTGCGATGGAGCTGGATCGTAGCAAATGCAAAAAGAGCATTTCAAGGGGATAGGGGGGAGATAGAAAAAACAAGCGATTTAGGTTACTACGCGCGTCGGTCGCACGGTTCGCAACGATTAACCGCCGATGCGACAACACCAAAAGGCCGACGCCAGCCAACCCATGTGCAGCGCCAGTCGCGACCAGCGCCGCCACGCGGGCATTTCAAATCCCTCGATTCGATCCCCAGCAAAGGCGACGCGGCAGTTGACTGGCAGCACGACGAGGTAGAGCACCAGGGCCAGATGCGCCGACCCGGTGTGCCAACTGGGAATCATCAGGCCGATGCCGCCGATCACCCGCAGGGTCGCACTGATTCGGATGATCGTCGGTTTGGCAGGGATCCAATCCTGCATGATCAAGTCGTAGCCGCGCCAATTGACGAAGTGCTCGACGCCCATCAGGAAAAAGCCGACGCCGAGGGCGAGAAAGGGATGATTCGCGGACGCCAGCCAACCCACCTGCTGACCGGCCAGGACGGACAACATCCCGTACGCAATGAAGACGAAGAGGAGAATCTCCAAGGTGTCTCTCCAAAAGCGCCGCGGCTGTGCGCCAGCAGGACCTCAGGCGACCGGAACGCCGGACGAATCGGCTGTGGGATCTGAGTCGTAGATGCGGTATTTTTTGCTAACTCTCGCGCCGCCCCTTTTCAGCGTTTTGAAGGACAAGTTGTTTGACTCAAGCACCCACGAGAACTCGACGTCCTGGATACCCCAGGCGAGAACCTCGGGAACGAGTCTCGCCATCACGACCAAGCCGACGCCAAACCTCTGATACTCGGGTACGACGTTGGTGGCGATCATGCGGACAGTTTTGATGCGCCGCCGATTCCACAGCAGTTTGATGAAACCAAACGGAAACAGCTTTCCGTCCATGCTCTTGATTCGGGGATTGTAGTCGAGCATGGCGAAGACGGCTCCCACCGGCTTTCCGTCCACCTCGGCGATGCTGGTCATCTCGGGAACGATGAGATGCTTGAGCGACTTGGCCATGTGGGTGATTTCGTTGTCGCTCAGCGGTGTGAAGCCCCAGTTCGCGCCCATCGATTGGTTGTAGATGTCGAGGAACATCCGGACTTCGGTGTCGAAGCGTTTGGTGTCCATGCGGCGCAACGAAATGTTGAAGCGTCTCGTGGCCTCCTCGACGACGAAGGCGAGCTTCTTGTCGAGCGTGTCGAGCATCTCGACATGTCCCCAGAACGCGAACAGGTCCTGCACCTTGCTCAGCCCGACTGCTTCAATCGCGGCGGCGTAGTGCGGCGGGTTGTAGGTCATCATGAACGTGGGCGGCGAGTCAAAGCCCTCAATCAACAAACCGCACTCGTAGTTCATCGAGGGGTTGACCGGGCCGCGAATGCGTTCCAGACCCCGTTCCTTGAGCCAACCGCGAGCGGCGTCGAACAACCCGGCGGCGATCGCCGGGTCGTCCTCCGATTCGAAGAAACCGAAGAACCCCAATTGTTCTCCGTAACGATCGATATGCGCCCGGTCGACGATGGCCAAGATGCGTCCCACGGCGCGACCGTCGCGAACGGCAAGGAACGCCTGCCGCTCGTTGCGGTCATAGAACGGGTGCGGAGCGAACCCGACAAGTTCTTTCTGGTTTTGACGGAGTGGCGGAATCCAGTTTGGATCCCCCTGATAGATCCGCCAAGGCAACTGCAAAAACTGTTTTCGTTCGGCACGCGTTGCGACTGGCTTGACGGTCAGTTCGCTCATATACAGGATCTCTTACAGGATCTCTATTGACTCGTGACCGAACGGCCCGTTCGGTCATCTCCAACGGGGAGGAGCCGCGGGCGAATGTCGCGAAAATGAAGGGGAAAGTCGAGTCGCTCAAGTGGATTTGTGGAGGCGGCAAAACCACGGCCAAGCGAAGCGCGAAGTGTTAACTATACTAGCTTTGTGGCATTACGTTCAGTCCCCGTTTTCAATCCCATGCCCACCGCACTGGTAACTCGTCAGAGAATCTTTGGCCTCGCCCACCGCCATGAATCTGACCCTGCCGATGCCGTACGCCTGGTTGGGAGCCGCCTGCTCCGCCGCCGCTCAACGCATCATTCGACGGTCGAGCGTTTTCAATCTGGACAAGATTCGCGAAGCCACCGCCGCCAGCTGGGCGGCTTCCAATCGGTGGGCCAAGAAACTGCTCGAATGGGAGCCGGCCAAACCGCTGCGCGCGCGTCTCTGCGAAACCGCTCAGTGGCACCTGGCGAACGACTGGCTCTGACCACCACGGAGTCGCTGCGACGTCACTTGGATCCCATTCGCGTCGCGCCGTCCAGACGCAGCACCGATCCGTTGAGCATCGAGTTCTCGATGATCTGCTGCGCGAACTCGGCGAACTCGCTCGGCTTTCCGAACCGTCGTGGAAACGGCGCTTGCTCAAGCAACGACTCGCGCAAGGAGTCGGGCGTCGCCGCCATCATGGCCGTTTCGAAAACTCCCGGTGCAATCGCGACGACCCGGATTCCCAGCCGAGCCAATTCGCGGGCGGCGGGCAACGTCATCGAAGCCACGCCGCCTTTCGAGGCCGAGTAGGCGGCTTGTCCAATCTGACCTTCGTAGGCCGCCACCGATGAAGTGTTGATGATCACGCCGCGCTCGCCGTCTTCGTTCGGTTCATTCTGTTGCATCGCGTCGGCGGCCAGTCGCATCATGTTGAAGACGCCGATCAAGTTCACTCGAATGACCTGTTCAAACGTCGCCAAGTCATGCGGCCCGTCGCGGCCCACGATCCGCGCGCCGCCCAAGATCCCCGCGCAACTGATCAAACCATCCAGTTTTCCGAACCGCTCAACCGCCTGCCGCACCGCGGCCGCCCCCTGTTCGGGCGACGTCACGTCCGTGGACGTGAAATGAGTCGGCGAACCCAATTCCCCCACCAGTTCCCGGCCTCGATCGACTTGCAAGTCGGCGACCACGACCCGGGCTCCGCCCGCGACCAAGTGTCGAGCGCACGCTTCTCCGAGCCCGGAAGCGCCTCCCGTTACTAAGAAAACTCTGTCCAAAATCTGCATGCCATTTTCCTGATGAACACGTTCCCGGGCGATCAATTTACTCCATCACAGCAGATTCGCGAGTTCACAAACTGCCCAATCCACCCAGTACCCGGCATTGGCGGCGTGGAACCTGCTCATTACGGCAATTTAGGGGGGGATGGAGGAATCCCGTTTATAGCTCGAGGATGGAGCCGGAGCGGCGGCGGAGCCGATCAAAAATATTGAACTGATCAGTCCCCTTTGATACGATCGTGCTGCGGAAAGTCCCCTACTCGCAAGGAGCTGGATGATGCTCACCATTCTCGGCAAGCCGGACTCACGAAGTGGGTTCTGCGATGGCCTTACCCGCCGCAACTTTCTCCACATCGGTGGGATGGCGCTCGGTGGACTGACGCTTCCCCAGCTGCTCCGAGCTGAATCTGTCCAACGGACAGGATCATCTCACAAGGCGATCATCAACATCTTCCTGCCCGGCGGGCCTCCCCACCAGGACATGTGGGATATCAAGGTGGACGCGCCGCGCGAGATTCGTGGTGAGTTCGAACCGATCAAGACGAACGTGCCCGGGATCGAGATCGGGGAGTTGTTCCCGCGGATCGCCAGCATGATGGATCGCTTCGTGCCAATCCGCTCCGTTGTCGGAGCGACCGGATCGCACTTCGCGTTCCAGTGCATGACGGGGCGCCACAATCGCAACGAGCCGGCGGGCGGCTGGCCCTCGCAGGGAGCCTGGGTTTCGCACCTCCAAGGTCCGGTTAATCGCACGATCCCGCCGCACCTCAGTCTGTTTTACAAAACGGGACACAACCCGTGGGGCGATCCGGCGGCGGGCGGCTTCCTCGGCATGGCCCATTCGCCGTTCCGATTGGTGGGCGGCAAGAGCGAGACATCCAAGACCGAGAACATGGTGTTGAAGGGAATCACGCTGGAGCGTCTGCAGGACCGCGAAACGCTTCGCGGGGCTCTCGACAGTTTCAAACGCGACGTCGACAACAGCGGCTTGATGGATGGACTGGACGCGTTCAATCAGCAGGCGGTTGGCATTTTGTCTTCGTCCAACCTGGCGGAAGCGATGGATTACACGAAGGAGTCGCCCGCGACGATCGAGCGTTACGGCAAAGGCGACCCCACGTTCCGCGCCGACGGCGCGCCGAAGATGACCGAGAACTTCCTGATCGCTCGACGATTGATCGAAGCGGGAGCTCGCGTCGTATCGCTGAACTTCAGCCGTTGGGATTGGCACGGCGGCAACTTCAATCGAGGCCGGCAGGACATGCCGATGCTCGACAGGGCGACCTCGGCGCTAGTGGAAGACCTCGAACAGCGCGGCATGTTGTCCGACGTTTCGGTCGTAGTCTGGGGTGAGTTTGGGCGGACGCCGAAGATCAACAAGAACGCCGGCCGCGACCATTGGCCGCGTGTATCGTGCGCGTTGATGGCGGGCGGCGGCATCCGAGCCGGCCAAGTCATTGGCTCGACAAACCGTTTGGGCGAATACGCCGACGATCGACCGGTGACATTCCAGGATATCATGGCGACGCTCTACCAGAACATCGGCATAGATCTTCGCACGGTGCGCGAGTTCGATTTCCGTAGTCGGCCTCAATACCCGGTGGATTCCGGCGTCGAGCCGCTGCGAGAATTGGTTTAACAGGAACTGGACGTGCTGCAGATCAAGGGCGCCAAACTCCGCGGCCGTTTTTGCGACGGGATATCGCGGCGCAGCTTTCTTCGCATCGGCGGGCTCGGGCTCGGCGGGCTCAGCCTCGCTCAACTACTGGCGCTCGAGTCGGCCGCCGAACAGGGCGTCTCTCACAAGTCGGTCATCATGATCTACTTGTGCGGCGGTCCTCCGCACCAGGACATGTACGACATCAAGGAGGATGCGCCGCGCGAGTTTCGCGGACAGTTCGCGTCGATTCCCACCAACGTGCCAGGCGTGAGAATCTGCGAGCAACTGCCGCTGTTGTCGAAGTGCATGGACAAGGTGACGGCCATTCGATCGATGGTCGGAGCCCGCGACTCCCATTACTCGCACCAGTGCATGACCGGTCATCACGACCGCAACGCGCCGGCGGGCGGCTGGCCTCACTTTGGCAGCGCCGTCTCACATTACCAGGGTCCCGTTCAACCGGGCATTCCGCCGTTTGTAAGCCTCTGCTACACGACGAAGCACCGCCCCTACAACGAGCCGGGAGCCGGCTTTCTCGGTATCGGAAACTCATCGTTCCGACCGACCGGGCCGAGCCGTTCCGACATGGTGCTCAACGGCGTCGACGACCGACGATTGGGCGACCGCCGCCAACTGCTGAACTCGTTCGACACATTCCGCCGCGCTTGGGACTCGAGCGGAAAAATGTCCGGGATGGACGTGTTCACCGAACGCGCCATGGGCATTCTCACTTCCTCTCAGCTGTTCGACGCGCTCGACATCTCCAAGGAGGATCAGGCCGTCCGCGACCGTTACGGCGAGTCGGACTTGAGCAAGCCGAAGGGCGACGCGGCGCCCCACGCGCCGCAGAATTTCTTGATCGCCCGCCGCTTGGTGGAAGCGGGAGCGCGGGTCGTCACCGTGAATCACAGTTTTTGGGATTGGCACGGCAACAACTTCGGTCTGGCCAAGGGCGAGTTGCCCGTCTTCGAACGAGGCGTGACGGCGCTTGTCGAAGACCTGCACGAACGGGGGCTCGACAGAGACGTCACCGTCGTTGTTTGGGGAGAATTCGGCCGCACTCCGAAGATCAACAAGAACGCCGGCCGCGACCACTGGCCCCGCGTCTGCAGCGCTCTGCTGGCGGGCGGAGGGATGCGAAACGGGCAAGTCATCGGCTCCACCGATCGACTCGGCGGCGAAGCGGACGATCGGCCGGTCACCTTCCAAGAGGTGTTCGCCACGATCTATCACAACCTGGGCGTGCGGCTCGACTCCGATCGCCTGTTCGACTTCCGCGGCCGTCCTCAATACCTGCTCGATCCCGGCGTGCAACCGATCGCCGAGTTGCTTTGAGCAGCGGCGGTTCGAACCGGCTTTCGCCAAGCGCATCGTCATCTGTTCGAAGTTATCTGTTCGAAAGCGCTCTTTCCCGGACGGCCATTTGTGCTGGGAGGCCATTTGTGCTGAGAGGCCATTTGTGCTGGGAGGTTCCGTCGTCAATACTCGTTAGGATACACGTAAACACTCTTCTCTCTCGTCCCTTGCTCTCCACGGCGCCTCCATCGTGAATTACTCCACCCGCCCCATTCGTTGCTCGATCCTGCTCCTCGCGTTTTCGCTCGTCGGCCTACAAACCGCTTCAGCCGCGCATCGATTGGTCGTTCAGGGAAACGGCAAGCTGGTCGTTGTCTCGGCGGAGGGGAAAGTCGAATGGGAGATGAAGTGGGGACCGATCCACGACATTCATGTGCTCGCCAACGGCAACCTGATGGTCCAGGAGCGGAATCGCCGCATCGTCGAGATTGATCGCCAGACGAAGAAGGTCGTCTGGTCGTACGACGCCACCGCTTCCAACGGCAACCGCGGAAAACGCATCGAGGTCCATGCGTTTCAACCGTTAAAGGACGGCCGCGTCATGATCGCCGAATCGGGCGCGGGGCGGATCATCGAAATCGATCGACAAGGCCGGCTGCTCAAGGAAGTCAAGCTAAAGCTGGACTCGCCCCATCCGCATCGCGACACCCGGTTGGCTCGCAAACTTGCCAACGGCAACTACCTCGTGTGCCACGAGGGCGACGGGGCCGTCCGCGAGTACGACGGCAAGACGGGAAAAGTGGTCTGGGACTACACCGTCCCGTTGTTCGACAAGGAACGTCGCGGCGGCCATGGCCCCGAGGCGTTTGGCAATCAGTGCTTCAGCGCCGTCCGTCTGGCCAACGGCAACACGCTGATCGGCTCTGGAAACGGGCACAGCGTATTGGAAGTGACCGCCGACAAGCGGATCGTCTGGCAACTGCATCAGAAGGACCTGCCGAACATCACGCTCGCCTGGGTCACCACGTTGGAGGTGTTGCCCAACGGAAACTACGTGATTGGCAATTGTCACGCCGGGCCCGGCAACCCGCTGCTCGTCGAGATCGAGCCGAAGTCGAAGCGAGTCGTGTGGACGTTTGACCAGTTCGAGAAATACGGCAATTCCGTCTCGAACACCGTCCTGCTGGACGCGCCTGGGTCGCGCCGCTAACGACGTTGGCGACGATGTGCGAGGTGGCTCGGTCGAGACGTGCAGGTTTGCGAACGCGAGATGGTTGGCCGATACTATGGCTTCCCTCCGAAACCGCGCGCCATGCTCCACCGCACCCTGTTACTTTCGATCGCCCTCGCGCTCATCGCTGGCCTGGCCGGCGGCGAAGAGTCGGCGCCGTCGTTCTCCGTGGATGTGATGGGAGCGATCTCGCGAGCCGGTTGCAATGCGGGAGTCTGCCACGGCAATCAAAACGGCAAGGGCGGATTTCGCTTGAGTCTCCGCGGTCAAGATCCGCAACTGGATCACGAGCGTCTGACTCGCGAACTGGCCGGTCGCCGGATCAACCTGTTTTCGCCGAACGACAGCCTGATTCTCCGCAAGCCTTCGGGACGAGCCCCTCATGTCGGCGGGCGGCGCTTGCCGGCGGACTCCGCACACTACCGAGTGATTCGCGATTGGATCGCCGCGGGCGCTCCCGGTCCCGACCCGGCGACTCCTCGAGTCGAGCAACTGCGAATCGATCCGAGCACGGCGGTCGTGCGGGCTCCACAACACGAATTGCAATTGCGCGTCACGGCTCGCTTTTCCAACGGATCGGAGCGCGATGTGACCAACTGGTCGGTCTACGAAGCGAGCAACTTCGTCGCCACCGCTAGCCCGCGTGGACTCGTCTCGCGAAACGAGTTCGGTGAAACGACGATTACCATTCGCTATCTGCAGGTCCAGGCTCCGGTCCGCGTGGCGTTCATTCCTCAGCAGGAGAACTTCACGTGGCGGCCACCGGCTGAGAACAATTACATCGACCGCTTCGTCGCCCGCAAACTCAAGTTGCTGCACATCAACCCCTCGCCGTTGTGCAGCGACGGAGTTTTCGTTCGCCGCGCATTTCTCGACGCGATCGGCGCGTTGCCGACAAGCGAGGAAGCGCGGTCCTTCATCGCCGATCGCGATCCCCAGAAACGGAAGAAACTGATCGACGCGCTGCTCGAGCGCCCCGAGTACGCCGACTTCTGGACTCTCAAGTGGGGCGACCTGCTCCGCAACGAAGAGAAACTGTTGGATGTCAAAGGAGTCGAGTCGTTCCACAAGTGGATTCGCGAGTCGATCGCCGCGGACAAGGGAGTCGACCAGTTCGTTCGCGAACTGCTGACGGCCCGCGGCAGTACGTACGACAACCCGCCGGCGAATTTCTTCCGCGCGAACCGCGACCCGACGACGCGAAGCGAAACGACAGCTCGATTGTTCCTGGGATCGCGGCTGCAATGCGCGCGTTGTCACAATCATCCGTTCGACCGTTGGACGCAGCGCGACTACTACTCGTGGGCCGCCATGTTCGCCCGCATCGACTATCGGATCCTGAAGAATGGCCGCCGCGACAGATTCGACAAGAACGAATTCGTCGGCGAGCAGATTGTGCTCGTGCGAGATGAAGGAGAAGTGCGAAATCCGAGGACCGGCCGCGACGCTCGCCCTCAACTGCTCGGCGCCGAAACGCCGGAGCTCGACCAAAGTACGGACCGGTTGCCGCTCACGGCGGAATGGATGACCTCGCCCGACAACCGGCGATTCAGTGAAGTGCGGGCCAATTGGATCTGGTGGCATCTGCTGGGTCGCGGACTGGTCGAACCGATTGACGATTTCCGCGTGACTAACCCCGCCAGCCACCCGAACTTGTTGGGCGAGTTGGGGGCGGACTTCGCCAAGCACGAGTTCTCGACCAGGCACCTCGTCCGCACCATCATGAACTCGCGGACCTATCAGCTGTCAGCTCAGCCGACCGCCAACAACCGTCGCGACCAAGTCAACTATTCACACGCCTACGTCCGGCGACTGACGGCCGAACAGCTGCTCGACGCGCAGTGTCAGGTCATCGGCCGCCCGCCTCGATTCGCCGGTTACCCGGTCGGCATGCGGGCGATGCAAATGCCGGGAGTGCGCCGGGTGCGCCGCCGCGAATCGCCGCCGCAAACCGGTGACCAATTCCTGGCCGCTTTCGGCAAGCCGGAACGCATCCTGGCTTGCGAGTGTGAGCGCTCGAATGAGACGACTCTCTCGCAAGCTCTGCTGCTGGTGGGTGGAAAGGGGATCAATCGGCTGCTGGCCGAGCCCGACAACCGACTCGACAAGCTGGCTCGCTCAGATCGCGCGGTCGACCACATCATCGACGAACTCTACTGGTCCGCGCTGACGCGATCTCCAACGGAGAGCGAACGAACAGCGGCCGCCAAACTGCTAAACGAAACAGATGACCGCTTCGCCGCGCTGCAGGACATCACCTGGGCGCTGCTGAATGCGAAAGAGTTTTTGTTCCGACGCTAACCCCGACTAGACGAGGCCCCGACGATGCGCGCTCCATTGGTTAGTCTGCTTGCTGCTGTCTTGTTGACCGGTTGCTTTGTCCACCAAGTGCATGCCGGCCGCAAAGACAAGCGGCTGGACGTCTACTGGGTCGATGTCGAAGGCGGTGCGGCGACGCTGATTGTCACGCCCGCGGGCGAGTCGATTTTGATCGACACGGGGAACCCGGGCCGGCGCGATGCGGACCGCATCGTCAGAATGGCTGCTCAATCGGCCGGACTGCGGAAAATCGACCACCTGATCGTCACGCACTATCACCGAGATCACTACGGCGGCGCCGAAGCCCTGTCGCGACTGATTCCGATCGGCACGGTGCACGACAACGGCAAGTTCGACGACATGCCCGATAACCCGGGCAAAGCCTATTTCAATTTCGCCTGCGAGAAACGGCATGTGATCAAGCCCGGCGACAAATTGTCGCTGAAGCAAGCCGAGGGTTCACCGACTGTTTCGATGCGGTGCCTGGGCACGCGGCGAGAATTCGTGGCGGCGGCCAAAACGACACCCGCGAACAAAGACCTTTGCGCTCAGCACAAGCCAAAAAACCGAGACGGTTCGGACAACGCCAACAGCGTGGTGATGCTGTTGGAGCTGGGAGCATTTCGATTCTTCGACGCCGGCGACCTGACGTGGAACCAGGAGAAGAAACTGGTCTGTCCGCGGAATCTGGTCGGCAAAGTCGACGTCTACCAGGTCACTCACCACGGCCTCGACAGCAGCAACAATCCGATTCTGCTGAAGTCTCTTGAGCCGACGGTCGCCGTGATGAACAACGGCGTCACCAAAGGTAGTCGACCCGATGTGTTCGCCGCGCTCCGCGACACGAAGTCGATCAAAGCGATCTACCAGCTGCACAAGAATCTGCGACCCGACGGAGACGTCAACAATGTCGCCGACAAATTCATCGCCAACTTGAAAGAGAAGTGCGACGGCAATCACGTCCACTTGTCCGTCGCGGCCGACGGCAAGAGCTATCGCGTTTCGGTGCCGTCACGAGAGCATGTCGCCGAGTATCAGACTCGGGGGAAATGATGCGGAGAAACTCGGTGAGCGCAACGAACTCCACGGCTGATCTTCAGATCGCTCAAACCCGCCGCGCTGCGCTGCGGGCGGGCGGACTCGGTCTGTTTGGTTTGAACATGCCGGGATTGCTGCGAGCCGCTGATCAGTCACAGCAACTGAAGCAGCGCGCCAAATCGGTGATCTTTCTGTTTCAATGGGGCGGACCCAGTCAGCTCGACATGTTCGACATGAAGCCGCACGCGCCGGACGGTGTCCGCAGCCCGTACAAGCCGATCGCCTCATCGGAGCCGGGAATTCAAGTCGGTGAGTTGCTGCCGGAGACGGCGAAGCGGATGGACAAGGTTTGTCTCCTGCGGACCTTGACGCACCGCATGAAGAACCACAATTCGGCCGGCTACTACGCGTTGAGCGGCCACGCGCCGCCGGCCGACGACCAGCGGCTCCGCGATTCACTCGATCTCTGTCCGGCCTACGGCAGTGTTGTCGACCGCCTCGCGCCGAATCAAAACGACATGCCGACTTTCGTTTCGTATCCGCACGTCATCCGCGACGGTTCGATTACTCCCGCGCAATACGCGTCATTCCTGGGGAAGAAGCACGACCCTTTCTTTTTCCGCACCGATCCCAACGACGACGGTTTCCATCTGCCCGAACTGAACTTGCCGTCCTCGCTTTCCGCGGAGCGGATTTCGCGGCGTCGGGAATTGCAGCAGTTGGTCGACCGACAGTCCCGATTGCTCGACTACTCGGGAGCCGCTCGCGGGTTCGATCGGTATTACGACAAAGCCATCTCGATGCTCACCAGCTCGCGCGTTCGCAACGCTTTTAACTTGAGCAAGGAGCCTGAATCCGTTCGCGAAAAGTACGGCCGCACGACGTACGGGCAGAGCTGCCTGCTGGCTCGCCGGCTGGTCGAATCGGGCGTCAAGTTCGTGACGGTTTACTTCTCCAACAGCATTGGCGGGCAGAAAATCGGTAGCGGCGGTTGGGACACGCACGGCTTTAACGACACGCGGATGTACAAGATCGTCGACAAGTACCACTTCCCGATCACCGAGCGGACGCTGCCCACGTTGTTGGACGATCTGGACGAGCGCGGAATGCTCGACGAAACGCTCGTCGTGTGGATGGGCGAGTTCGGGCGGACGCCGAAGATCAACAACAACGAAAGCCGCGATCACTGGCCTCAGTGCTATACGGCGCTGCTCGCCGGCGGCGGCGTAAAACGAGGCTACGCGTACGGCAAGTCGGACAGCCGAGCGGCGTATCCCGACGAGCATCCGGTGCGGCCGGAGGATCTGGCGGCTACCATGTACTACCTGCTCGGAATTGACCCGGCCACGGAAATCCACGATCTGGGGAACCGGCCATTCCCAATCGGCGGCGACCCGATCCACGACGTGATCGCCTGACGCGCGATCGCATACAAGCCAGTTGAATCAATCGAATCCAGAAGGACTCCATCATGTCGCGCCCCCTCGCTCTCTGCGCCGCCGCCATCTGCCTGCTCGCCGTCTCCGCCGTCTCCGCCGCACCGCCCTACAAGGCGTTGATCGTGGAAGGGCAGAACAATCATCGAGTTTGGCCTGAGACGAGCAAGATGATGGCGAAGTACTTGACCGAGACCAGCCTGTTCTCGGTCGATATCGCCCGCACCGCGCCCCGCGGAGTCGACAAGGATTTCAAACCGGACTTCTCCAAGTACCACGTCGTCGTTTCCAACTACAACGGAGCCGCGTGGCCGGAAGAGACACAGAAGTCGTTCGTGCAGTTTGTTAAAGGCGGCGGCGGCTTCGTTGTCGTCCACGCCGCCAACAACGCGTTTTCGAATTGGCGGGAGTACAACGAGATCATCGGGCTGGGCGGTTGGGGCGGACGGTCCGAAAGGAGTGGGCCTTACGTTTACTTCGACGACAAGGGCAAGTTGGTCCGCGACACCAACAAGGGCCGCGGCGGCAGCCACGGCCGGCAACACCCGTTCAGCGTCGTCGTCCGCGACTCCGAACATCCAGTCACCAAGGGCATGCCGTCAAACTGGATGCACGCCAACGACGAGTTGTACGATCGACTGCGCGGTCCGGCGACCAATATGAAAGTGCTGGCGACGGCCTACGCCGAACCCAAAACGGGTGGAACGGGCCGTCACGAGCCGATGATCATGAGTTTGCAGTACGGCAAGGGACGCGTGCTGCACACGCCGATGGGTCATGGAGTCGATTCGCAGCAATGCGTCGGCTTCATCGCCACATTGCAGCGCGGGGCCGAATGGGTTGTCACCGGTAAGGTCACACAGAAACTACCCAAAGACTTCCCCACCGCGGACGAGGTGACCAAGCGCGAGTAGCGGACCCGGTCATTTCCAGCGCACATGCTTCCGCGGAGCAATTCGCAAACAGCTGATGGCGGCGATACCGTCGCCCTAGTTCCACCACCAGTGCTTGCCGCCTTGAGCGGCTTCGCGGTGATTGGACATCCTGTTGTCGACGATCGACTTGCTGGCGACTTGCCACGACTCAATCGAAACGCCGCCGGACGCGGTGACGATCCAACCCTTGCGGGACTTCACGAAACTGCACTGCGGAGCGATCGTCTTCGGTGAATTCCACGTCTCGACCGTCAGGTCGCTCTTCGTCGCGAACAGCATCGGAGCCGACAGTCCGCTGACGCCGAGCAGATCGTGGTGAGCAATCGCGGCGGCCACGATGCTCATGTCCATGATGTTTCTGAGTTCGGCGAAGACCACGTCTTCCCCGGACAGACGATCGTATTGATCGGTCATCAGGTCGGCCCATTTCTGCGCCGTCGGGCTGGTCTTGCCCGTGCCCTTCACTTTACCGTCCACGGTTACCAGATCGTCTTCCGTCATCGCCTTGACGCCGGGTCCCTTGAGCTCCCACGCCAATCCGTCCTCGCTCCGCACCATCGGCTCGTAGTTGCACGCCAACCACCACCGCGGGTTCGACGATGTGTCCCGGCTGCTCTTGAGCATCTGCACATAGCTGGGCAAGCTCGAGATGGGTGACTTGTCGAGGTTCATCGCCAGACGTTTCATGCGGTAGTCGGCCGCCACTAAGACTCGCGCGAAGTGGCTGTTCGCGGGAACGCCCTGAATGCTGACTTGCTGTGGCCCGAATGCTTCTTTCATCGCTTTTTCGAGAGCCGGCAGGTTGCGCTGACTGCGAACCTGCTTCTGTTTGGCGAGCAACGCGTTCAGCCGTTTGTAGCCCTGCTCGGTCGGATCGATCGAGCAACTGATGCCGCCGTTGCGAGCGTTGTCGGCGTTCCGCAAAGCGATCAAGAGATCGTCGAGCAGCAGGACGGGTCGACCGGTGGTGACGCCCACGACATTGGCGTTGTCGTCAATTCTCCAACCTTCGCCGGGACCGCAGAGCACAATGTCGTTCTCTTCCGGGTAGACGAAGATGTATTGGATGCGCTGCAGGCCGGCCAGATAGCGGATTTCATCCGGCAATCGTCCGATGCCCGTGCGAAGCGATTCTTCGATCGCCGCGTGAAGCCGTTTCAGTGAGATCTTGCGGAGCGGAACGGGCGCGGTCAGATCGGGCGCCACTTTTTCCATCCCCTTGCGGAGCTCGCTAAGCAACATCTTGCGGCTCTCGACGCTCGGTTCGCGAACAACGCCTTCGGGATCAATCGAGATACCGCCGACGGCGTTCTGGCGAAAGATGCGATGACCGGCCTGCACAGAACCGATCAAGACGGCGAATAACAACGTGGCTCCCGCCACAACGCGCATGCGGGTGAACTGACGATTGGACATGATCATTCCTATCGGCGTGGAATCGAAGCCCTGTCGAAGCGTACTGTGTAAAAGTGTAGGTTGAAAAAGTGGAATGGTGCTGGCCCGCAAGAGGACGCGCAACCTGCAAAGGGCCACGCGAAATCTGTTCCATTCCACCGTCCATGCTAGTTATGTCGAGGCCATTCTGCAATAAAAAATGGGAGAATCTGCTCATCCCAAAACCCTAGCCACAAACTAGTTAGCGGAATTCTGATCATTCTTTTCGGGGCGCTATTCGGCCGGGCGTGCGAACGGGTCGCCCAACCCGCATCGATACAATGGTTGACCGGGAGGACGAGGATTGACTGGGAGGACGAGCGATGAAATCACTGACCAAAGAACTCTGGATGGAAGCCCCCGAGCGTCGGGCGATCATCTCGATTCACAACGAAGTCGAGCGTCTCGTCGCTGAGAGCGGCGTGCGCGACGGCCTGGTGCTCGTCAACGCGATGCACATCACGGCCAGCGTCTTCATTAACGACAATGAATCGGGCCTGCACGCCGACTACGAACGCTGGCTGGAAGAGCTCGTGCCGTTTGATGCGGGAACCGATCCCGCGACTGGCGGCTACATGCACAACCGCACCGGCGAAGACAACGCTGACGCTCACCACAAACGCCAGATCATGGGTCGCGAAGTTGTTGTCGCGATTACCGATGGGAAGATGCACCTTGGGCCTTGGGAGCATGTTTTCTATTATGAGTTTGACGGCCGGCGGCGGAAGCGGGTGTTGGTGAAGATTATCGGGGAGTGAAACGGGAGTGGTCATGTCACCAAGAGTACCTGCTCCAAAATTTGAACTCTATGAGCGTGTCGTCATCAAGAGCAAAGAAAGGGGGTTCCACGGCGAGCGGGGAACGGTCGTCTGCATTGAGTCGTCTGCCATCAGAAAAGACCCTGCCCAGCCAGACCGGTGGGCCTACGTTGTTCATTTGCCAACCCACGTCGTGTGGAGAACATTCCTCCAATCGGACCTGGAATCGGAAGGCGTCTTCGACCCGGAGTCCGTTCATCGAGGAGAGCGTCCTGAAGTCAGCTTTGATCTGGTGATGAAGGATGACAATGACTGGATGGAGGGGACGTATCGTCTTCGCGGTGAGCTCTGGAAGGTTGTGATCTTCAGAAAGGATGACGTACCGGAATTGCAGCTGCAGCCAACAACCTGGAAGAAGCCGACGAAGTGGGAACGAGAAGTGCCTGGTATCGTCATTCGGTTCCCTCGGAAGGCAAGAGTAGGTCGTGACGATCTCCTCGCAGCAATGTCCCAAGCATTTGGATGCAGCGATTGGACGGAGGTTGATGGCCCTGACTCGATGATGCTCCGCTGAGTATCGACGACGCCGTCGCGACTACGTCGCGAAGTCCTGCCCGGCAGGCAGGACCTACTCGTAAACGAGTTGTGGCGTGATGGAGAGAAATGCGTTATCGACGGCGCCGTCGCGACTTTGTCGCGAAGTCCTGCCCGGCAGGCAGGACCTACTCGTAAACGAGTTGAAGCGTGATGGAGAGAAATGCGTTGTCGACGACGCCGTCGCGACTACGTCGCGAAGTCCTGCCCGGCAGGCAGGACCTACCAGACGTTCAGATCCGCACATTCGCCGCGCGGATTTGTTCGTGCAGGGCCCCGCGCAGGATGAGAAAATCGCCTACGCTTATCGGTGATAGCCCCCCGCTCTGGGCTAAACATTTCTCGAGCGTCGACTATGCTAGAATTCTGGGCGCTTCTTCGCCGTCACTTCTCGTAATGTTTCACTGCCTGGCGACCACTTAGATTGGACGCTGACGCACCCGATCTGATTGAGTTTCGCCATGCGATACGACACTGCTGCTCACACGACCATGTCAGACAACTTCGACCCATACTACGAATGGTTGGGGATTCGACCGGACGAACAGCCGGCCGATCACTATCGGCTGCTCGGCGTGCGGCGGTTGGAGAGCGACGTCAAGCTGATCGGCGCGGCCGCCGATCAACGGATGACTTACTTGAGGAGCATGCAGAACGGCCCCCGCGGCAGTTACACCCAACAGTTGCTCAACGATGTCTCGATCGCGCAAAACTGCTTGCTCGACCCCCGCACCAAGCAGGCTTACGACGATCAGCTCGAGCCGGCTCGCCAGCTCCCGCCAACTCCGCAAAAACAGGTTGAGCCGGAAGCGAGAGGCTACGCTGCCGTGGCCGCGCCACTCGCTCAACCCCTGGCGCCGGCGGCGCAACCCGTCGCCGACCCACAACCGTGGAATTCCACCGCGCCGCCCCCACAGTCGCCCGGTTCAATCGCGTCCGAAGACTTTACGGTTCCACCGGTGAAACGTCGTAGCTCTTCGCCTCCGCAGACCGACGATCTGTTCGATGAGGAGAGCGGAGGACTGGCGCCGCTGTGGCTCGGAGCCATGCTGCTCGCCGCGGTGGCTCTGATCGCCACGACCGTCTGGGCGATCGGCATGGTGATCTTCAAGGCGCCGGCCGAAGTCGTGACTCCGGAAGACTCCGGTGTAAGCGCGGCGAACACTCAGCAGGTCGAGCCATCCGAGGGCGAACCGGTCGTGGGGGCTGTCGTCCTGCAAGGGGGCGACGGGGTCATCGACCTGCCGGCCACCATCGCCGTGCTGACCGAAGATGGCACGGATTCAAGCGCCGCGAAGCGGACTGGTCGCGCCATCCGCTTTCCGCACTCGCCGACCGCCGAGCTCAGCTGGGAGATCGACGTCGCCAAGATCGGCGTGTTTGAGATCGAAATCACCTATTCGACGCCGCTGGAGGCGACGGGCGGGGATCTCATGCTGAAAACCGACTCGGCGACGCGCCAATTGTCGCTTCGCAACACGGGCGGGCCGACCGAGTTTGTCACCGACACGTTCTTCATTGCGTTGCGGTCGAAAGGCGAACAAGCAATTTCGCTCACGCCGATCGGCGACGCCGAGAACGAAATCTGCATCCTGCGATCGGTGCGACTGACGCCCAAGACGGGCCGCAACTAGCGCGCGACTCCGCGAGCGTGGCAGTTCAGCGACTCGGCGTCATAGCGAATTCGCTCGCCATTGGCGTTCCGTTGAGATTGCATTTGAGTTTAGATTGGTCGAGTCAAATCTCTAGACTCGCCCGCTTGGAAACTCATCGCCTTGGAAAGCTACCCCTACTTTCTCGCCGCCGTGCCGATTCTCGGCGTCGCTGCTCAATGGTTGGCGTGGCGCTATCGTCTGCCGTCCATTCTGCTGCTGTTGGCGTTCGGCGTCGCGCTCGGATCCATTCTCCAACAGTCGTATCCGTCATCGGAACTGGTCCCCGAGGAGTTGCTGTTCCCCATCGTGTCGCTATCGGTGGCGATTATCTTGTTTGAGGGAGGGCTGTCGCTGCAGTTTCGCGAGCTGCGTGAGGCGACGTGGCGAGTCGTGCTGTCTCTGGTGACTGTGGGAACGGTCGTGACGTGGATTCTGTCGGCGGCGGCCGCCTACTGGGTGCTGGGTCTGGATTACCGACTGGCGGCGCTCGTCGGCGCCGTGTTGGTGGTGACGGGACCGACCGTGGTGGCTCCCTTGCTGCGACACATTCGGCCCAGCCAGCGCGTCGGCTCGATTGTCAAATGGGAAGGGATCGTGATCGATCCCATCGGCGCGGTGCTCGCCGTGCTCGTCTTCGAAGCGGTCTTCGCGAACGGCGTCGGCGAGGCGGCCCGATCGTCGGCGCTGAGCGTCGCGCGAACCATCCTGTACGGCGGCTGCATCGGTTCGGTGACTGCCGTGGTGTTGGTCACCGTCGTGAAGCATTTTCTCGCACCCGACTTCTTGCAGAGCCCGATGTTCCTGGCCGCCGCGCTCGGCGCATTCGTGGGTTCCAACTACGTGCAGCACGAATCGGGGTTGGTGGCCGTCACCGTGCTCGGTCTCTGCCTGGCCAACCAAAAGACGATTCACGTTCGCCACATCGTCGAGTTCAAAGAGAACCTGCAGGTGCTGTTGATCTCTTGCCTGTTCATTGTGCTGGGGGCGCGCATTGACCTGTATTCGATGCAGTCGCTCGGCTGGCCGGCGGTCGGCTTCATCGCCCTGATCATTCTGGTGATCCGCCCGCTCGCCGTGGCGGCCGCGACACTCGGCGCGAAGTTGAGTATCAACGAGCGCGTGTTTCTGGCGTTTCTCGCGCCTCGTGGAATCGTAGCCGCCGCCGTCGCTTCGGTGTTCGCGTTGGAGCTATCGCACGCCGACTCGCTGCCGCCGGAGATCGCCCGCCAGGTCGATGCGATCGTCCCGATCACGTTCGCCGTGATCATCGGGACGGTGGCGTTCTACGGCCTGGCCGCGGCTCCGATCGCACGCCTCTTGCATCTGTCTGACGCCAATCCACAAGGCGTTCTGCTGGCCGGAGCGGCCGTCTGGATTCGCGACCTAGCCGGCATCATCAACAAGGAGGGAGTGCGTTGCATTCTGGTCGACACGAACTACTCGAACATCGCAGCTGCCCAAATGGCCGGGATTCCCGCGCAGTGCGCAAGCATCCTGGCCGAGTTCGTGCAAGAGGAGATCGACCTGGGCGGCGTCGGCCGCTTGTTGGCCATGACGCCCAATGACGAAGTGAACGCGCTGGCCGTGAATGAGTTCTCCCATCTCTTCGGAAGAAAGAACGTCTACCAATTGCCGACGTCGGATTCGGGGTCCGGGCGCCGCGAGTCGGTCTCCCACCGGCTCCAAGGTCGGCCGCTCTTTGTCGAGCAAGCGACGTTCGCCGAGTTGGAACGGAGGGCTTCACTCGGAGCCGCGATGAAACGAACTCAGCTGACGAGCGAGTTTACGTTCGAAGACTACCAACAACGGTATCCGGACAACATCTTGATGTTCATCCTCGACGACGACGGCAAGAGTCTGCACATTTGCGACGCCGACGCCGCCCGCGAACCAGCGCCCGGGGAGGTCGTCATCGCGCAAATCTGGCCGAGCGAGGAATGAGCGGAGGGGCAATGGTGGCGCGGGGCCACGCGAGTGTGGAGCGGTGGTTGCAGCCGCCACGCCTGTTTCCCCCGTGCTCATGTGGGTCCGGCCTGCGGGGGTGGACCTCGCGACGATGTCGCCACGGCGCCGTCGATAACGTGTGTCTCTCAATTACGCCTCACCTCGCGCCGATTGCGTGGAAGCGCTTCGACGTTGTGGAGCGGTGGTTGCAGCCGCCGCGAAATCCTTGGAACGCGGTGGCGCGGGGCCACGCGAGTGTGGAGCGGTGGTTGCAGCCGCCACGCCTGGTTCACCCGTGCTCAAGCACGGGCCTAGTGCCGCCTGCGGCGGATGGGGGGCGTAAACGCCCCCTGGTCGGGCGCGGCAACCACTGGTCATTCATTCGTCACTAGCCGTCGCTAGTCCGACTGACTGACCAGGGTGGATTGGACGAAGTCTTCGTTGATTTCGACGCCCAGGCCCGGCCCGCTGGGTGGTTCGATCCAGCCGTCGACCGCCTGCACTCGAGCGGTCGTCAATTCATGTCGCAGTGGCGAGTCTTCGACGCAGTCCTCGAACAAGAAGGCGTCGCGGCAAGTGCACAGCCAGTGCAGGCTGGCGGCGACAGTGATCGGGCTGGTGTAGCAATGGTTGCAGAGCCGGGCGCCGATTTCCTCGACCCGTTGGCGGATGTAGGCTGACTCGGTGAATCCATTGCGTGAGAGATCGACTTGATAGACGTCGAGCGCGCGGAGGTCGATGAGCGGTCGAAACGATTGGCGGCCGCACTCTTCCTCGCCAGACGCGATCGGTACGGGCGATCGATCGCGCAACCATCGATAGCCTTCGTAGTCGTCCGGTTGCAGCGGCTCCTCGAGCCACTCGATGCCGAAGTCGGCGAAGGCGTGGGCGCGGCGCAGCGCGGTGCGAGCGTCCCAGACGCAGCCGGCGTCGATCAACAGCGTCGCGTCACCGATCCCCTCGCGGGCTCCGCCAACCAGATCGAGATCGACGGCCTCACTCTCGCCCATCGGCTCCCAACCGAACTTCACCGCCGTGTAGCCGGCCTCGATCCAACGGCGGCCGATCTCCGCCGTCTCGGTCCCGTCGCCGCCGAACAAGATCGATGCGTAGGCGCGGATGCGGTCGACGCGCCGCCCGCCCAGCAAGCGATAGATCGGCTCACCAAAGTGCTTACCCTTGAGATCCCAGAGCGCCATGTCGATCGCCGCCATCGCGGTGATCATGACCGACCGACGTCCGCAATACATGGTCGCCCGATACATCTTGTCCCACAGCCGGTCCGTCTCAATCGGATTCTCGCCGATCAGCAACGCGCGGAGCCCCGAGGCGATGTTGTGGGAGAACGGTGCGTCGATGGCGGCCTTGACCATCTCGGGCGACGAGTCGGCTTCGCCAACGCCCTCCAGCCCATTGTCCGTCCTGATGCGGACGAGCACCGAGTCTTGGCTGCTGGCCGTTTTTGCCTGGACGTTTTCAATTCGCAAAATCTGGCAGACAACTTCAGTGATTTTCATGGGCGGCTCGGGGTGTGTGATTTCGCGGCTATTGTGACGGATCTCACGCCCGCCTTCCACCGATCGAAAACGAAGCGCCGCGGACCGCACGGCGGCAAAATGGGCAAGCTTGGCGATCGGTTCGGGTGATGCCGGTTGGTCTCCACTGATGCTGCCGATGTGGTCGATGGAAAGAGTACACGTCCGCGCGAGGCGCGTCCGCGCACGCTCAGCTATCACTTCGCTTGGAGCCAATCATGCACGCCGTGCTGTTGACCCTCATCGTTCTCGGCGCTGAACCCGTCGACGGGAAAATCGATAATCATTCGGGCGCTGTTTGCGACCACTGCGGGGTCGTTCATGGAGGCGTTGGTGGCGGCGGAGCGACTCATCGCGACGTTCGCACTGCGATCAAGGCGTCGAGGTATATGATGCCGCAGACGTGCTACAACCCGACGTACGGTTGCTACCGAGGAAGCCGCTACATCCACCGGTACCCGCCGTTCCACGGCACGTTCTACCGTCGTCCGTACAACTACCGAACGTACTTCGACTATCCGTGGCACGCGCAGCCTCACGAACCGACATCGTTGTTCTCCTACAACACAGCGGAGGAAGCGGCCGAGGAAGCGGCTCCCGAACCGCCGCCGTCAACCTCTCGCTCCACGCCGCGTCCGCTCAGTTACTTCCAGCCGACGATCGGCAGCGGAGTCCGGCAACCGGCGAGCGACTCGACAACGCAGCGAGTGCGTCCCGTGTCGGCGAAATTGCGGCGGTGATTGGCGCATTGCGCAAGTTACCGGCGACGGCATTCTCCCTTATGTGACAATGACATGTCACTCTGATCTCGTCGCGCATTCCGAAACGGCAGTTTGCCAAGCCGATGCCTGCGAGAAATGCAAGAGCCGAGTCGGCAAAAAAGAGCGATAAAAAAAGTAGGCTAATCCTTGCTTGACAATTCGTGGCTGCTTCGCAAAATGTGTCGTTACGAACTTGGAACTTCGCACTCAAGTCACCTTCAATGGTGTTATGTTTTTGGCGGCTGGGTTCTCTGGCTGTCGGTAATGCGGGCGTGACCCTCAAGTCATTTTGGGGAAGTGTGCTGTGCACAAATAGGCAGAGCGCATGCGCGGACCGCATCTTGAACGCGCGCTGAGTTCGTAACTGGTGGTTCTTTGGTTTCTTAGCAGTTTGGGGGGCGGCGCCCGATCGGAGCGACAGTCGACGACCTTGGTCGTGGTTTGGAGGTCCCCCCTGACTTTATTGAGTCGAGACTGCGCAGGACGGCGCGGCGTAGACTTGCGGTGGCGGGAAGGACAGGCGGTCCTTTGCCGCCTCTTTTTTGCGCCTATCCTGGCTCTCACTCAAAAACAGCTGAGATTATCAGCCCCTTCGCCATCTCAAGGAACTCGTTGATGCGTTGCATCCAATGAGCCGATTCCTGATCGGGCTCGGCTCCAACCAAGGCGATCCAGAAGACGCCCTCCGCCAAGCGAAGCAGGCGCTCACCAAGCGGGACGGCATCGAAGTTCTCCACTTCAGCTCATTGCATCGCACGGCCCCAGCGGGCGGGCCGGGCGAACAGCCGCCCTTCGCCAACGCTTGTGCAGTCGTCTCGTCCGAGCTGACGCCACCCCAACTGCTCGTCGATCTCCAACGAGTCGAATCGGACTTTGGTAGAACTCGAACGGTCCGATGGGGGGCGAGGAAGCTCGATTTGGATATTTTGCTAGCAAAAAATTTTTCTCCACTGCGCGGTCGAGAGCTGGATGTGCCCCACCCGCGGATGAGTTTTCGGCGATTTGTGCTCGAACCGGCGAGCGAAATCGCCGCCGATTGGCTCCACCCAACGTGTCGCTGGACGATCGCGGCGCTCGCCCAACACGTCCGCGACTGTCGCCAACGATTAGCCGTTGTCTCAACCGTGGCCGAATTCGCCGAGCGAATCACGCGTCGCGCACTCGAACGCTGTCAGCCGATCGGGGAGCGCGGTGTCGCCAATCAACCCGGCTCGATTACTCATCGTCAAGTCGACGATGAGCGGCTGCTTGGCGAAGCGCTAGAAGAGACGTGGCGACTAGACCGACCCGGCGCGGTGCTCACATTCGTGCACCCAACACAGATTGAAATCGCCGCGCGAGCGATCGAAGAATCTTCGGTGGGCCCGCATTTGATCGCCGTAGCCGATGATGAAACGGCGGTGGCGGAAGTCGTCGGCGCCTTTGAGGCCACGGCGTAATCGGCGCGAGCGCCCTTCGCCGACAAACGAGATACCCGGGGCCATTCTCTTCACCTTCGATGGGCCTACAATACACTGGCCGAGCACTTTGAGTTGAGAATGCCGGGTAGCCATGCGATCGACGATGACTGGAACCGTGCAAGTGATTGAATGTCCCGACTCGATGCGGGAACTTGTGCGCGCGGCGCAGTCGAATGGGAGACGCGTTGGTTTGGTGCCGACAATGGGAGCGTTGCACGAAGGGCATTTGAGTCTCGTGCGGGCGTCCACCACCGAATGCGATGTCACAGCCGTGACCATCTTCGTCAATCCATCACAATTCGGCGCGAATGAAGATCTCGACCAATATCCGCGCTCTCTGGAAAACGACCTGGCGGCGTTGGAGTCCTTGGCAGTCGAGTGGGTCTTCGCGCCTCAAACAGCGCAGATGTACGGCCCCGGATTCTCGACGTGGATTTCCCCACCGGAGATCGCCGCGACCTTGGAAGGCGAATCTCGTCCGGGCCACTTTCGTGGAGTTTGCACGATCGTCCTGAAACTGTTTCAGATTCTGCCGGCCGACATCGTCTACTTCGGTCAAAAGGACTATCAGCAGTCACAGGTCATTCGCGCGATGGCGCGGGATTTGGATCTGCCCATTGAAGTCTCCGTACAGCCGACCGTGCGGGAGAGTGATGGGTTGGCGCTCAGTTCGCGCAATCAATACCTCAACGGAGCAGACCGCCAACGGGCTTTGGGGCTCAGTCGCGCGTTGCAGGCGGCCGCGGCGGCCGTGGCCGATGGCGAGCGATCTCCCCAAGCTGTCGAACAACTGATGCTCAGTGAATTGCGGAACGCGGGCGTCGATGAAGTCGAGTACGCGGCGGTAGCCGACGCTCAGACGCTAGCACCCGTACAGAACATCGACCGACCCTGTGTCGCCCTCATTGCGGCGCGAGTTGGACAAACCAGGTTGATCGACAATCGGCTTTTCGAGTAGATACGCGTAGCTGTTTTCGACACTCCGCGAGAGCGACTCTCATGCGACAAACCTTGTTTCACATCCCCCACGAAATCCTCGGCGTGCCCGTGCTGGGTGTCGGCTGGCTGCTAGCGGTGTGGGGAGTGGTTGCGGCGGGTTTGTTGTTCGCGCAGTTTCGGCGCCGGAAAGAACAAGGGGAAATCGCCAGTTCGTCGGGCGTGCTGATCATGATGGGTGTCGCCATCGTCTTCGTGCTGCCTCTATTGGAGGAGCGTTTGGAGGGCGGCGAGGTGCTGGGCCTGCCGATCCGCGGATACGGAGTGATGTTGATGGCGGCAGTCGTATCCGGTGTGTTATTGGCCGCTCACCGCGCGGCGAAGCGAGGTCTGGACCCGGACACGATCTATTCACTCGCATTCGCCATGTTCATTGCCGGTATCGCCGGAGCCAGACTGTTCTTCGTCGTTCAGTATTGGGACGAGTTCAAGCAACCGACGTGGCTGGCGACGATCGTCAACATCGTCAAGTTCACCGAGGGCGGGCTCGTCGTCTACGGATCCGTACTGGGCGGGATGGCCGCCTTTGTGTTCTTTTGCCACCGACGGAAACTCGACTGGCTCCAACTGGGAGACGTGATCGCGCCGAGCCTGTTGCTGGGGCTGGCGATCGGACGCGTCGGCTGTCTGTTGAACGGTTGTTGTTACGGCGGCGTTTGCGAGACCGGACCGGCCGTCCAATTCCCGCCACCGACCGCCCCGTTCGTCGAGCAATTGCGGAGCGGGCAACTGATCGGCATCCGTCTCAGCCCCGACGGCAAGACGATCCAATCTGTACAGCCGGGCAGCCAGGCCGCCGAGATGGGAGTCACGGCGGGGGAATCTGTCGAGTGGCGAGTCAGCGTGGCTGAAGTGGAAGCGGCAGTGAAGCTAAAGGATGAACAACGTCCTGTCGCGCAGTTGACAACGGGCTCGGTCACAACAAGTTGGCGGCTACCTGAACTGCCCGCCAAGAGTTTGCCGTTAGTCCCTGCGCAACTGTACAGCACATTGAACGCCACGGTGCTCTGTCTGTTCGTTTTGGCGTTGGAGAAAGTACGGGCTCGCAAAGGACTGCAGATTGCCGCCACGCTGACGCTCTACCCGATCACTCGCTTTCTGCTGGAGATCATTCGCAGCGACGAGCCGGGTCGATTCGGCACGGCTTTGACGATTTCGCAGTGGGTGAGCATCGCGTTATTCATCGGGATCTGCGCGCTTTGGCTGCGCGTGATGAAAACACCTGCACTGGCGCGAGCGTGAGGTCTCGGCAACCTCACTTGTGGACTTCGCGACGAAGTCGCGACAACGGGCGCTCCACTCAACACAGCGGGGCGATTATAATCCGCGCTGAGCACGAGTCCGTCGTCGGCTCTCGGGGCTAACCCGCACTCGACGGCCTGGAAGGCCATCGTAAAAAGTCCTAGTCCGGCGGGAGGCGGCGAGGATAGACTGAATACGCCAAAACAATTCTGCAAAGGTGCGAATCATGAACAGCCTCACGCCAGATCAGCAGCGCCGCCGTCTCACCATCGCACTCTCCATGGCGGCGCTCGCGGCGACCGGTCTCGGATGTCAGCCCGACGGCGAGCCGGCAACGAGCCCGCTGACCGTCTATCGCCAGCCGGCGGATTTCGCGTCTCAACGCCCCACGTTGCCGGTCAAGCGAAAGCCGTACAACGAGTGGGACCTGCGGGAAACGGTGGTTGACGCTCTCAGCCGCATCGGCGCGCCGGCGGTGCCCGAGTTGCGCAATCGATTGACGAGCAATGACGCCGAAGTGCGGGCCCAGGCGGCCGACGTGTTGGGGCGAATCGGACCGGATGCAAATGAAGCGATCCCCGAGCTGATCATCTTGTTGGATGACGAGTCGGGGCCTGTGCGCCGCAGCGCAGCTCGGGCGCTCGGACAAATTGGACCGGCGGCGGAACAAGCAGTCCCATCCTTGATGCGAGTCCTCGAAGATGAAACTCTCAAGAAACAGACGCGCGACGACAACGATGCAGAGTAGACAGAGTAGCAGCTGGCGACTTAGCAGCAGCGGAGCGGCGGTCATCGCAACCGTCGCCACGATCGCTTTGACGGCGATCGGCGCGAGCCGCGCGGCTGATCCAATCACATCGTTGGACAACCCGGCGGTCAAATATCGACCGGCAAAACAACCGTCGGCTGTGCTGAACCGCGGCGGCGTCGAGGCGATCATCATCACCAACGCGGCGGGCGGCGACCGCCTGCCTCAACACCGCGCCGGCTACAGCGGCGTTGCTTCGCTGACACACGCCAAGCGGCGGGAGAGCCTGTTTGTGCCGGCGTACGCCGGATTGAACTTCGAACACATCCATGACGGTACGACTCGCGATCGCGGCATCTTGTTTGAACCGCGTCGCGCGCCGATGCAGTTGCGGCTCATCGACGAACACACGGTCGAGCTGTACCAGACGCCAACCCCAACGTGGAAACTCGAGAGTTCGACGCGATACGCCATCTTGCCGGACGGCGCGATTGAGATGACTTTTGAGTGCATCCCTCGCGGCAAGACATTTCGCAACGATTACATCGGTCTCTTCTGGGCCAGTTACATTCACCAACCCGAGTCGCTGGACATCCATTTTCGCGGGTCGAGTTCTCAGAAACCCGCCGAGCAAAATGCTGCGAAGTGGATCCGGGGCGTAACGCCCGCCCACGGCGTCAAGTCGACCCACGTCTCCGCGAACGACAAGCGGCGCTTCGAGCACGACGCCGACTTTCCTTTGACGCTCGTCTTCAATCGTTCGGAATACGAGTATCGCGAGCCGTGGTATTACGGCGTGAGTCACGGCATGGCGCTGGCGATGATGTTTCGACCGGGCGACCTGGTGAGAATGTCACAGTCGCCGTCGGGCGGCGGCGGCGGGAATCCAGCGTGGGATTTCCAATTCTTCGCCGACAACTACCAGGTCGGCGAGCGTTATCAAATGGTCGTCCGCGCGCTGTATGCGCCGTACGAATCGCGGGAGCAGATGGAGCGGGCGACGAGCAAGCATCGCGCGGCGCTCGCCAAGTAGTCCCTCGCCAAGTAGTCCTTGGGATCACTCGCGTTCGCGATCGGACTTGAGATAGCCTGCGCTCGACTCAAAGTACTTCCGGCGGCGCGTGGTCGTTGTCTCCGACGACTCGGCCTGCCGACGGCGCAAGTCTTCCACATTGGCGATGCAATAGCGGCAACCGACTTTCTCGATGTGGAAAGCGATGTACTCCATGTGAGCTTCATCGAGCGCGCCCAGCAAATAGCTGCCGAGGTGTTCGCGCGTCGGGCAACTGATTCGGTGCCGCCGCCAAATCTCACCGAGCGAGTGGATTCCCGCGTCGCGGCGGCGATTGATCACCGCCAATCGACTGACGAGTTCCCGGTTTTCGCGCAACTCGTTCTCGACACCGGCCATATCCTCCGGGGCAAGAGCCTCGTCGAGGTAGGCTTCCAATTCGGACTCGGTGATTTCTTTGGCCATCGAGATCAACCCCCGACGTTTTGCAATGCGATTTCCTCGTACGGTTGGACAACGACAAATCCATCGCCGTTGAACTCCATCTGAATCGACTCACCGCTGCCTCGCCCGAGGAAGGTTTTCAGAGACACGTCGGTCTTGAATTCGGGCTCCAAGTTGCCTGACCAGGCGACGGTGGCGTTGGGATCCGTGCGAACTGGATAGCCGGGGCGGACGGCCAGCGTCAGCGGTTCAAAGTGAGTTGTGATGACGCACATCCCAGTTCCTTCCAAGCGGACATTGAAGAAGCCGCCGGCGACGATCGCGGCCATCTTCCGCATCATCTTAATGTCCCACTCGATTTGGGGCTCCAGCGCCAGCAGGTCATTGCCGTTCACGTAGAGCGCTTCATTTTGCAGGCTGAGGACTTGGATGTTCTTTCCTTCATCGGCCAGGTACATCACGCCTTCACCGCGGGCTTTCGTCAATTTGGCTCCCTCTCCCGTCACGGCCTTCTTGAGCATTTTGCCGAGGCCTTTTTCGAGCAGCCCTTCGCGCTCAAACTTAATGCCGCCCTTGTAGGCGATCATGCCGCCCGTCTTGATCCACAATTCGCCATTGAGGTTAACTTCCAGCATGCGGGGACCTTCCAGCTCGAAGAGGCCTTCACCGCGGTCTTGTTGTTGTGTCGCCTGGACAAACTCTTGAAGGGAAAAACGTGCCACGATGTTACTCCTAACAATTGCAACGCCGACTAGTCACCGTACAGCTCGGGGAATACGTCTTCGGACAATCCCTTCTTGCGAATGATTGTGCGAAGCCGCGCGAGGAAATCGAATTTGAAGTTCGCCACCTGTTGCTCGCTGATGTCGAGATCGAGGGCGACTTCCTTGTTGGCCCAGCCGCGAACGATTAGCAACTCGATGCACTGGAACTTGGTCCAATCACCACGTTCGCGCCACCGTTCGATTTGTTCGCACAAAGCCTCGACGATCGCCATTTCCTCCAGTCGTTGGCGTTCACCGCTGCGGGCGATGCTGCTGGCTCCGCGATCGGATCCGGGCAGTTGCCACTCACCGCTCGAGTCGGAACCGGCCGACAGCGGGACGGCTGGCCGCCGACCCTCGCGCCGCAAGTGGTCGGTCAGCTTGTACGCGCAAATGGAGAACAGATAGCTTTCCAACGGCCGGTTGCCATCGTAGTTGGGCAGGCTGTTGAGAAAACCGACGAAGGCTTCCTGGACAATGTCCTCACTCGCTCCGCGGTTGCTCAACCGACTCTCGACGAACGCCAGCAAACGTCCCTCATACCGTGAGATCAAATCACCCCAGGCATCGGTGTCGTTGTTGCGAATGCGCTCGACAAGAATACTATCGGTTTCCGATGCGGACATTAGCGGCGAGGGGTTGGAGGGGATATGGATGAACGCGGCCGCGTCTCCTCACCTCGCCCCGGCGTCCTACATCCAACGCAACCAGTCAGCATTGATGTTCGCAAACAGTACGCCGGCGGCGGTGAGGGCCAGTATCGCCACTGCCGCGAGAAACTGCAAGCGCCCGGTGTAATAGCCCTTGGTCGCCGTATCGAGTCGCAAATAACCGAACGCGATGCCCATCAATCCGAGCACACCGAACGAGCCGAGACCCAGCGTCAGCAGACGCCCCGTGGCGACAACGTCTTGCCAACGGCGGTCGATCTCGCGGCGAAAAGTGTTGTCGAATTCCAACAGCCGGTGCGATTGGTACATCTTGCCGACCGAGACTTCGATCACCTCGTCGTACCGACCATCCGTCGACACGAGGCGGTGGTTCACAAAGTCGTCATCGAAAGAGATCAACAGCGACGCTCTGTCTTCATGCAGATGGGAGTTGACGTACTGGGCGACTGCGTTTCGCGTGGCGTGCAAGAGAGGCCGTTCGCAATCCGCCTGCCGGAAGTGCAGATCGGAGGCGACCGCGATCGTATGTACGTCGCCATCGAGATTGTCCTCGCCTTCGACCCACGTCGGGCGGTCCGCCGGGAACTTCACGTGGGCCGCCGGATTGTCGTCGTCGGACAATTCGAGATGAACTTCGTCGCGATCGGATGACCGCCGCAGTTGCCGATTGATTTCCTGCTCCAGCGTGTCGAGGTTGCTGGTGGAGCGGTCTTCCGCGGTCGCCGCATCGGCGGCGAACGTTGTGGATGCGCCGAGCAACAAGAGGGCCGCGCTGAACAAACCTAGAAAAATGCTCGCGGCGCCGAGCACCCGGCGCTCGTTCTCCGTCCGCATGGACTGGATCGCGATCGGACCGGCGCAGACGCCGACAGCAACAAACGCCAATGATGTGAGGGTAAAAAGCGTCATGTCTTTCACCTACGCGAGTTAGGCTTCCTGAAGTGTAATTCCCGCCCGCATCCGTTGATCGTGATTGATCCACGGTGAGGGAAGCTGCACCGCGATGGACAAAATCCCCGCCAGTGCTAACCCGTGCGCGGCCGGAAACGGAAGGATCAACCCCCATAACAGGCACAGCGCCGTTGACCAGAGACTAATACGTGTCGGCCGAAGCGGATCGATTTGCTTCCACCAACTCAGAATCGCGAATAGTAATCCGAAGAATCCAACATGTGACAATGCGGTCGGCACTCCGCCGCTGACGAACGGAGCACCCGCGTGTCCAAATGCTCCCAGCGACACGTAGCCGCGGCTGTTGTGATAGAAGGCGGGATTGTTGACCATCAGCACTTCCTGCAATCCCCACGACGCGCACCCGATGGCGACGCCCACGCCGAGCATCAACAGCCGGCGGCGGTAGGGGCTGGCGGTGGCCGAACCCTCCCAGAACTTACCGAGCGTCAGCATCATCCACGAGCCGACCGTAGCGGTCGCAGCCATCCAGGCGTAGAAGGAGACCCAGTTGTCGCCTCGGCCCGACAACGCCATCGCTCCAAACGACAGAATTCCCGCAACGGCGGCGGAGATCAACAGCGAGCCAACCCAGTCGGCGATTCGCTCCGACTTGGTGCGCTCGACAAACGCGGCGCGGGCGGCGACATCGTGATCGCGAGCCGGCGCGCGTTTTCTGGCGGTCTGCACGATCAGCCGGCCGCCGTAGTAAACCAAGTACCCGGCCGCCACGATCACCGCGAGCGGAATCCACCACTCGGCGCCGGCGATCAGGGCAGCCAACAACAAAACGATAACAAGCACCTTAAAGGGCGTCGCCAACTTCGACTGGCTCCACCAACTGACCGCTGACGCCCCGCCGCGTCGAACACCGCGAGCGAGCGGTTCGGCGGTCGGTCGGGTGGCGGCGAGCGCGGCCGCGCGACTGGCGACTGGAGCCGGCGATGAAGCGGTCCGCCGGGTCGGGTTGTCGGCCGGAGCGACCGGAGCGGCCGGCGCGGCCGGAGCTTCGGGACGTTGCTTGACGGGACCGAAGACCATCTTGGTCGGATCGTCCCCGGCGACCTCTTCGTCACCGATGAAAATGGTTTGCTTTTGAGGCATCACGACCGGCGGAACCCGTTTCTCGACCGACGCGCTCGGCGCGGGCGATCGCCGCGCTGCGACCGGTTCACTCGTCGCTTCGCCTTTCAATGCGGCGATCATTTCTTCGACCGTCGAATAGCGCTGTTCGGGGTCTTTGAGTAGCGAACGCCGAATCACCTCGCGATACGGCTGCGCGATCCCGCTCAAGTCGGGATCGGCAGTCAGGTGCTTCATGATGATCTCTTGGCTGCTCTCGCCCTCGAACGGTACGCGTCCGGTGAGCATTTCGTGGAGGATGATCCCCAACGCGTAGATGTCGATTTCCTTCCCGTAAACTCCCTTGCCGATTTCGGGAGCCATGTAGTGGAACGTCCCCACGCTCTCCGTCTGTCCGCTGCGGCGACTGCAGGAGATGAACTTCGACAGACCGTAATCGCCGATCTTGATAGCCGCATCGTCAGCGAAGATGTTTCCCGGCTTGAGGTCGCGGTGCACGATCCCGTGGTCGTGCAGATAGGCGACGCCTTGCGCGATCCCCTCAAACCATCGCAACCCCTCGTCCAGCGGCAGCCCTTCCGGATGCCGGTCGCAAACGTCCTTGAGGCTCTCGCCCGGAACGTACTCCATCACGACCCACGCCTCGCCGGCGTCGTCGTACTTGATGTCGAAGAGCGCGATCAGGTTGGGGTGTTTAAGGTTGAGGCATTGAGTAACGCCCCGCACTTCAACCTCGAGGTTGCGCTGGATCCGCTTGATGGCGACTTCCTTGCCGGCGTCGCTGGTCGCGAAATAGACCTCGCCGAAACCGCCGATGCCGATGCCGCGTTTGATGGTGTAGCCGTCGAGCGGACGAGCGCCGCTCGCATAGGCAAACTTCATAGCGCCGCCTTTCCGAGGAATGGGACGATTGGCGAAGCCGACTGTGTCGTCGCCAGAGTTTAGGGTAGCTACAGGGTCTTGCATTTGTCTAGGTTCCTATCTACCCCCAATCGCTTCCAAACTCATCGCGAATTCCTCGCTGCAGATCCGCGAATTCGTGTGGATGCGACCGCGACCTTCACAATGCTTCCCGTCGATTTCCAGTGTCTCCATCGAGCGACAATAGAGGTCGTCGTCGTGGCGGAAGAGGACAACATCGGTCGTCCAATCGTGGCACACGACATGATTTTGTCGGTTGGGGCCCAGCACACACGACTCGGCCATCATCAGCACGCCGTCCGCGCCGGGTTGAGTCCGGTGGCGACTGGCCAATTCCAGTCGCGCCGACGTGCTCAACGCGTGCGGTTGGCGAAATCGCAGTCGAACGCCCTCGCCCAGTTCCATGACGTCTCCGTCGGAGAGCACTTGTGTCGAGTCAATAGCTTGATCGTTCAGCTTTGTCAGTTCGATCGGTTCGACGACATAACCTTCACCCTCGCGGCGAATCTTCGCGTGCCGACGCCTCAGGTCAGCCAGGATCGCCACGTCGACATCGTTGTGGGGAGCCGCCTGACCCACCGTGATCTCATCGCCCAGACAAACCAGAAAACCGCCCACGGCGTCGACCCACAGCAGAAACCTGGCGTCGTTTCGTTCCGCCACTAGCGCATCTCCGCTGGTTGCAGCCGGCTGTTCATCCCGCTTGTAATGTTGGGTGTCCGCCAGATTCGCACGGCCCGCGCCAACTTTCTCCCACGCCCGACGCCGCGCGTTGCGGGCCAGCGTCGACTCGGGAGCAATCTCCAAGATTTGATCGGATAGCGAGACAACCTCACTCCAATGACTCTCACTCATCGCGCGGTGCAATTGCTCAGCCACATGTCTCATCTTCTCGCGTTGATCGTCGCACCAACGCCGCCGCTCCTCGAATCCGTTCACCTGCGGCAACAGGGCGACGGCTTCCTCCAACTGTTGGTCGGCTTCCGTGAAATCGCCCTTCGCGCAGAGCCGGCGAGCCGACTCCATGCGCCGCGCCGCTTCCATCGCCACTCGCGCCTGCTCGCTGCGAATCTGCAATCGGTCGAGAAACTCAAGCCGCGCGATGGCCGCTTGCGGGTTGCCGGAGTCCAAGTGCTCGTAGGCCTCCGTCAACGCATCACTCTGCAACTCGTTTCGAAGACTCAACAACGCATCGGATTCCCGCACCAGCGCCGCAGCGGCGTTCATGTCATCCCGCCCCGCTTCCTGCAACCCCGTCTGAAACTGCTGCCGCGACCGCTCCACCAGTCGCTCGGCGATGCGCTGAGCCAATCGGCGTCCCGGCAAGTACTGGTCGAGCCGCGAGCTGCGGACGAGTTCGACGGCCTCTTGCAGCCGGCCGTGCTCGCACGCCGTTTCGGCTTCGCGCAGTTTGAGACGCCAGGATTGGAACATGATGATCGCCGTAACCGTAAATGCCAACTCGAGCTGTCGAGGCCATAAAAAAGGGGGCTCAGGATCGCACCTGAGCCCCCCACGGAGTCGGTTGGATTACTCAGTCACAAGCGCTTGGACCTTGGCACGGCCTTCGCCGAAGTAGTCCGTCACTTGCTCGACGATGTCCTGGTTCTCGTCGGTCTGGTCGTCGAGTTTGATCTCGCCAACGTACGACCCCTCAGTCCCCACCAAGCTCTCCGCCACTTCGAGGCGAGTCTTGATGTCGCTGACCAATTCCTTGGTCTGCGAAAGGCGGCCGTCGTCCAGGCTCACGTCACTCTCAGCTTGCGTCAGAGCCAAAATCTTCAGGCGAGCTTCGAGATGCTCGACTTCAACCTTCAGTTGAGCCTTCGTGGCCTTCATCTTGGCGAACTTGTCTTGAGCCGCTTGGAGACCCGACTTGCGAGCCGACAAGATCCGGTTCAAGTCCGTCAACGTCTTCTCTTGGACCTGGAACTGCTCAAAGCGATTCGCCAGGTCGGATTTCACTTGCTTCGCCGTGAAAACCTCTCCCGAGTAAACGAACGATTCCGTCCCGCTCTCAAGATCGTCCGTCAAACGGAGGATGTCCGTGCGACGTTTGGCCAATTGGTCTTTGGCCCCCGTGATCTGCTTCTCGAGTTTGGCGACCTTCACCTCCTCGCGAGCAATCACGATCCTGTTCTGCATGATGTCCTTATCCAGGCTTTGGATCATCTTCTTGGCTCGGTCGATCTCAAAGTCGATCGGCACATTGTCCCGAACTGTCTGGTGCATCCGGTCAGCAGCCGTCGATACGTAGCTGCAAACGTTGCGGCCAAACAAGAGACCTAAAAGGAGAGCCACACCACCAGCTACCACCAACACCTTCTTAACCATTGCTCTTACCTCCCAGACGTTTTTCAAATGGATTCGAAATCGTTTTTTCTCTCGCTCGTGCGACTTGCGGCAAGACACATGATCACTATACTCGAAACCGGCAAGATAATTGAAACC
>JASMLW010000470.1 GCA_030748485.1 Pirellulaceae bacterium | reverse complement strand
GCAGCGATGGCAGGACGGCGAACGAAAGAGCGAACCATACAGCGAAAATACAGCGGCGATCACATCAGCGACTTCAAGTCACACGACCAAGAACTCTCAACTCGGATTTTTCCCGGCAGGTAAGCAATGTCCGCGCGGCTTTTTCTCGATCAACTCGAAGCGAACCATATGCTCGACGAAGGCCTCGTCTCCGATCTGCGGCGGCAGGTGGAGGAGAGCAAGACGCGAGTCACGCCCGAACAGATCGCCAAACTTCTTGTCGACAACGACCATCTCACTAAGTTCCAAGCGACCAAGTTGGTCGACGAAGTCGCCAAGTTGCTCGAAGACCGGAAGAAGAGCGAAGAGTCAGGCCCGAAGGTCAGCGAAGCCAAGCTGACGAAGCAGAAGCCCAAGAAGGCGAAGAAGCCCGAGCCTTCGGATGACGAACTCGTGAGCGGTTTTGGCGATAGCGGCAGCGATGATGAGATTGTCGAGTTGGAGGCTGCCGAGCCGGCGGCGAAAAAGAAGAAAAAGAAGAAGCAAAAACAGCAGCCCGCCCAGCAGCCGGTCCAACAACAGCAGCCGGTCCAACAACAGCAGCCAGCTGGCGGACTACAGCCGCTCGACGGCGGCGGACTGCAACCGCTCGACGGCGGCATGCAGCCGCTCGACTCACTCGGTGGAGCCGGCGGTTTGGACGCGGCGATGGCCGAGGATCCTTTTACCAACGGGCAAGAGGCGGCCGAGGGCAAGAAGAAGAAGGAATACAAAAAGCTCGAGCGGGCCGACAACCCGTGGGACTCAAAGCTGCTGATTGGCGGCGGCGGGCTCTTGCTGCTGCTGCTTGTCGCCTTCGCCTGGCTCTATTTCTCACTCACGGCCGGCACGGCGAAAGACGCTTTTCTGCGGTGCGAAAAGACGTATAGCGAGGGCTCCTACACCCAGGCGATCGAGGAGTACAAGCGGTTCCAAAAGAAATATCCCGATGATGAGAATTTCGGCCGCGCGACCGTGCGGATCGGCATGGCTCAGATCTGGCAGAACATCGGCGACCCCAAGTCGGCGCTCGAGACGGCCGTCGTGATACTACCCAAGCTCGAAGAAGAAGAGCACTTCGATATTGCCCGCGACGAACTGATGACGGTGCTCCCGGAGATCGCCGAGAAGTTTGTCAATCGCGCCAAAGCGGTCACCGACAGCAAGACCAAGACCGAGTTGGTGGAAGGAGCCGAGCAGGCGATGGAGTTGGTCAACAACCCATCGTACATAACGACAGAAGGGCGGAGGGGCATCGGCGGAAAGCTGAAGTCGATCACGGAGACGCTGGACAACGTCCGTCGCGAGATCAATCGAGAAAACAGCCTCGTCGAGGCCGTGCTGGAAATCGAAGACGAAGTTGAGCGATCGAATCCATCCGCCGGCTATCGGATTCGCGACGAACTGATCGCAAAATACCCCGGTTTGGATTCGGATGATCGACTGATCGGGGCTGTTCGCAAGTTGACGGAAATCGAACGCAAGCTGGTCAAGAACGACGCGCCGTCGTACACGGCCGCGACCGATGACAACGCGGCAACCGAAGGTCCCACGGTCGTGTTGGCCAAGAACAACGGCGACCGGCTCGCCGGCGTGGAGAGCCAAGTGGTTTCTCTGGCGGCGGGCGGGGCGGTCTACGCTTTCAATGCTCCCGACGGCGCCCTCCTTTGGCGCCGCTTCACGGGTGCTGTCGATGCGGCGCAACCAGTGCCGGTCTCCGCTGATAAGGGAGCCGACCTGCTGATCAACGACGGCGAGCGCAACCAGTTGGTTCGCAGCGACGCGAAAAGTGGCAAGGTCGTTTGGCGAGTTGAGATTGGCGAGTCGTTCTTCGGACCGGTGATCGCCAATGGCAGCGCCCTGATATCGACGAGCGGCGGCCAGGTTGTCGCGTTCGATGTCGAAACTGGCGAGGCGACGTCGATGGCGGCCACGACCGCCAAGTTCGATGCGCCCGCCTGCGTCGCGCCAAAGCGAGATGTGGTTTACCAGACGGGGGATCACACCAACCTGTACGTACTGAAGAAGGGTTCGCTCGCCTGCGAAGAGGTTTTTTACCTGGGGCACTCGATTGGCAGCGTCGTCGTTCAGCCGGTCATGCTGCTCGGTCACTTGTTTGTCCCGGTGAATCAAGGCGATTCGTGTCAGTTGAATGTCCTCAAAGTCGACGAAGACGGCCTCAACTTGCAGCGGCCACAAACGTCGATTGCCTTGAAGGGACGCGTCGTTGTGCCGCCGATTGTTTCCGGGCGTCGTCTGATCGTCGTTACCGACCGCGGTTCGCTCTACGTATTCGATGTCGACCCGGCCAATGAAGAAACACCCGTCGAGAACGCCGTCGATCCGGTCACGGCCTCGGCGGAGGGGACGGCCGTTTCGTACATCCTCGTCGACAAGGGAAAGCTTTGGGTCGGCGATCGCCGCTTGACTCGTTACGACATCCAGGTTTCACAATCCCGACTTTCGACGAAGTGGGTGAAGCTGCCGGGCGATTCGTTCGTGGCGCCGTTGCAGCAAGTAGGTGAAGCGATCGTGCACGTTCGCCAGGGCGTCGGCGACGGCGGACTCACCGTCTCCGCCGTTTCGGCCGAGTCGGGGGACGAAGTTTGGGTCTCCACGCTTGGCGCTCCCGGGCAGGCCTTTCTCGATGAAGCCGGAAAACTCTTTTCGGTGACCACCGCCGCGTCGCTCTTTGAGTTGTCGGACGCGGCGTTGCAATCCGGGCAGGGAGTCGCCCGTGGCGAGCCCGGCAGCGGAGACTTCGGCGAACCGCTGCCGCTCGGCGACGGCCGCATCGCTTTCTTCGATAGAAACTCTCGACAAATCGCCGTGTTCGATCCGTCGAGCACCAGCATGAGTCGAGTTTCCGTGGCGTCGGAGACCGACGCTACGGCGGAGGCGGTTGCGTTCGCGGGCGGACTGGCCGTTCCGTTCGCCGGTGGCTATGTCCAACTGATCGATCCGACGACCGGCAAACCGCGAGCCGCGGCGTTTTACCCCAACGTTCGAGCGGGTGAGTTGGTGAGTTGGCGGCGGCCTGCCGTGCTGGGCGACGCTCTGTTTCTGACCGACAATCGCGGCAACTTGTTCCGCGTTGAGTTCAAAGATGGCAAGAGACCATTCCTCACGCGCGCGGCAGCCGCCCGTTTGGAGCAGCCGATTATCTCGCCGCTCGCGGCCGCCGGCGAAGTTGTCTACGGCGTCAGTCGCGGGGACGAGGGGGATCACGTCACCGGATTCGCCGCCGATCTGGCCGTTGTGAAGAAACACGAGCTAACCGGGCGCGTCATCTGGGGTCCCGTCTCCAGTGGAGGTCTCGTCTTCGCAGTCGTCGACCAGGAGGGCTTGGTCTGCTTTGACGGAGCGGGCGAACAACGCTGGGCGTCCGCGGTCACCAAGCGGTCGTTGGCGGGTCGTCCCGCCGTCACCAAAGACGGCGATGTCGTGGTCGCTTCATGCCGCGGCAAGTACTGGCTCATCAATGGCGAGGATGGCACAGAGATCGCCGGCGCCGACGTCCAAGAGCCGATCGGCGCAGCACCTGTGCTGATGGGCGAACAGATTGTGATCGCTTCCACCGACGGCGCCATGCGTTTAGTGCCGCTTCCCGCACCGTGACACGATTGTTGACGAGGGAAAGATGATCCGTCCCGCCAAGCGAACCGCCGCCGCGTTGATCGTCCTGGTCGTCGCCGGATTCCTGCTGACGCCGGCGAGTTTTGCGCAGGAGGAGGAAAAGAAGCCTCTCTACGAGCTCGAACCATTCGACCGGATCACGTTGAATGAACGGAACGGCGGCGCCGTGTTGACGATCTTGCCGCTCAAATTGGCGGTGCGCGTCGTGCCCGACCCCAAACCGTCGGGAAAACTCAGGCTGCGGAAGACGGAGGATCCGGAAAGAGAATACGACTTGTCGTGGACCGTGATCGAGAAACTCGAACTGTTCGAGATGATGGTTTTGGCCGAGGCGGACCAGTTGGTCCAGTCCAGCAGATTTGATGAGGCGTATGCGTACTTCGTTTTTCTTCGCATCAATTATCCGCGGACGCCCGGTCTAAAAAACTCGCTCGAGGAGTTTCTGTTCCTCAACGGCGGATCGATTCGCGCCACCCGGCCGTTCTTGGCGTTCGCCATCCTCGAAGAGCTCTACCGCCGCAATCCTCAATTCGCATACCGCGGCGCGACGACCGTGACGAGTGCGATCAACAGTGTGGCGGAGGGAATTCTCGACAACTACATAAAGAACGGCGACTTCTCGACGGCCCGCAAACTACTCACTCGACTCGACGACGAATACACGCCGCAACGTTTGCCGATGATCACGAAATTCAAGGAACGGCTCAACGCGCTGGCGGTTGAGAAGAAGGCGGTCGTCGAGCAGCACGCGGCGGCCAAGAAGTATCGGGCCGCGTACGACGCCAGCCGTGAAATGCTCAACATGTGGCCAACGGTGGCGGGCGGTAAGGCGCTCGCCGACCAGATGGCTCACACCTATCCGATCGTGATCGTCGGCGTGGCGGATCGCTCGAGCGTCCACGATCCGGCGGCGAACGACAACTGGCCCGCCCGCCGCACGGGCCGATTGATACATCGAAATCTGTTGGAGTTCCGCGGCGCCGGCCCGGAGGGCGGGGAGTACGAGTCGCCCTGGGGAACAATCGAACGGTCCGAGGATTTTCGGCGGCTGACCTATACTCTCAATGAGTCGGCTCGCATAGCCGACGGCAGCGCCATTGACGGCTTCCATGTCGCCCGCCGACTGCTCAACATGGCCGACCCGCGAACGGCCGATTACCGAGCGGCGTGGGCCGATCTGTTTGACGGCGTCAGCGTCAACGATGTCTACACGGTGGAGATCAATCTACGGCGCCCCAACGTGCTCGCCGACGCTCTCTTGCAAGTTCCCTTGCAGCCGATTCCAGAAGCGGCGAACGCTTCGTTCGAGCCCGAGGGCGGCTACCGACTCAGCAGTCAAGATTCGAACGAAGTGATCTTTCTCCGCCAGGACGACTACCAGTTCCGCGGCGACGCGCAACCGGCTGAGATTGTCGAGCGGACCTACGCCGACACCCAATTCGCGGTCGCCGCGCTGCGCAACGGCGAGATCGACGTGGTCGACCGATTGTTTCCCGCGCAAGCCGCGTCGCTCAAGACCGATGATGATTTGGAAGTCCGCGGTTACGAGTCGCCGACGCTCCACATGTTGGTCCCGAATTTTGAGCGCCCCTATCCCGCCAGCCGCACTTTCCGGCGAGCCCTCTTATACGCCACCAACCGCGATTTGATTCTCAATCAAACGCTCCTGGAGAATTCCAAGTTGGACGGTTGCCGCGTGATCAGCGGGCCGTTTCCCGCGCCTCGGGAGGCCGAAGATCCGTTGGCCTACGCCTACGACGAAAAAATTGTTCCCCGCTCTTACTTTCCCCGACAGGCCAAGGTGTTGATGAGTTTGGCCGAGTTCGAGCTGAACGACATCGCCAGAAGGAAAAACGAGAAGCCGCCGAAGTTAGGCAAGATCGTGCTGGCCCATCCAGCGAACGAACAGGCGACGATCGCCTGCCGCGCGATCGCCTCGCAATGGAGGCCGCTGGAACTGGACGTCGAGCTCAAGCCCTTGCCGCCGGGCGAGTCGTACGATGAATCCCGCAACTGGGACTTTCTTTATGTTGAGATGATGATGGGCGAGCCGATCGTCGACGCCCGTAAGTTGCTTGGCCCCGAAGGCGTCTCGCGGTTCGACGACCCCTACATCGGGTTGGGACTGCGCCGCCTGGAGACTTCGACAAACTGGCGTCAAGTTCGCGAGCGGCTGGTCGAATTGCATCGCTTGTCCTACTCGCAGTTGGTCGTCATTCCGCTGTGGCAAGTCGTCGACCACTTCGCTTACCACCGTGGAGTCAACGGCCTAGGCGACCGCCCGGCGTCGCTCTATCAGAATATTGAGAATTGGGAAATCGAACCGCGGCCGATCGATTAGTCCGCGAAATCCGAGGCATTAGAGATGAGTCGTGTGAGGAAATCCGTCGTCTTGGCCATCGCGATCACGGCCTGCTGCGCGCCGGCGGCCGGCTTCGCGCAGGTCTCGTGGGAGTTTTCTCCGTACGCGATTCGCGTTTGGCTCGCCGTGGATGAGCAGAGCCAGTTGAGCGATGCGTACGTCGACCAATTGCGCGAGCATTTACAGATCCAGGCGAAGGTCACGTTTCCGGCCGTGTGGGGATTGAACGCCGAGGTCGCGCCGCAAGCGGTCCGCACCGACATCCTCCGCCGGCCCGACGTCGTCACCGACGAACAGGTGTTGGCCAGCCAGTCGGCTCTCGTCGAGTCCGACAAACTGATGATCGTCGGAATCACCGGCCGTCGCGGTTCGTGGCGCATCGCCGTTCGCGAGTTGGATCTGCACACGCGGATGTGGAGCCGCGTTTTCGCGCGCGGCGAATCGCAGGCGGCCAGTTTGAAATGGACCGTTTTGGAGCTGATCAAAGAAGCGTTCTCGCCGGTCGCCCGGATCGAGTCGGTCGATGGCAAGGCGGTTGTCGCGCGGCTGCGGGCTGGCGGATTGATTCGCGGCTCCTCGCTCGCCACGATTGGACTCGGCGACGCCATGCAACCGGTTGTGCGACGCAACGATCGTCTGGGCGAGCCGCTCAAGGGAGGAATCACGGTCGCGCCGTGGGCGATCTGCTACGTCGAGGAAGTCGCCGGCACCGAGTTGAAATGCACGCTCCACTCGGGACGAAGCAACATCTTGGGCAGCCGCAACAGCGTTCGGCTGAAACGATACGGAATGTTGATGCGCTCACAAGCGAATGCGACGGAGCTGCGGTTGGTCAAGTTTGAGCAGGACGTGAACGCGCCCAAGACGGAACTCGTCGGCTACGACATCTACGAGAAGGAGATCAACCCGGAAGATCCCGAGAACGCTCGGATCACGCATCTGGGAAAGAGCGACTGGCGAGGCGCCATTGAGATCGAAGACAACGGCGCTCCCTTTCGGCTGCTCTACGTTCGCAACGGCGGCAAGCTGATGGCTCGGTTGCCGCTGAAACCAGGCTACCAACCGACGATGCTCGCCGAGATGCGCGACGACCAGAATCGGCTCGAAGCGGAGGCCTACATTCGCTCCGTCGAAAGCGACCTTATGGACCAGGTCGTGCTGCGGCGTCTGTTGCAGACCTACGTGGAAAAGAAGATCGCCGAGAAGGACTACGATCGCGCCGCGCAGTACTTGAGGCAGTTTCAAGACCTGCCGCGAAAGTCAGCGATCAAGGCGAATATGAACGTCCGCCAAGGGCAAATCGTCGATGAAGACCGCCGCACATCGCGACTGATCTCCAAGTTGTTCAACGACACCGAGGAGATCGTCAACCAATACCTCGACCCCACGGTCTTCTTGTCGTTGCAGACGCAACTGCAAAACGCCAAGGACGGCAAGCCACCCAAGGCTCCTGCCGCGGCGACTTCCTCGACGCCCGCCGCGGAACCGGCCGGCGCGGCCCAGCCAACTGGCTCGACCACACCGCCCGCCGGTTCGACGCCACAGCCGGCGGGTACAACCGGCGGCGGCGGATAAAGCGTGGCGCGATGGAGACGTGACGAGCGGGTTAGCGGGGCGGCTACGGAGCCCGTTGGCAAATCACCGCCCGGGCGTCGACGTTGAGAACCTGGGTCGCGCCGAGTTCGACGAGCGGCCGTTTCCAGTGCGCGTGTCCGCGGATGATCAATGAGTTCGGGTAACGCTCAACGACCTCGCGCACGCGGCCATTTCCCCGCATCCGATCGGCTGGCGAGTCCGGACCGTCGTGCAGCACCATCAGTCCGGGCTGCTCCATCAGCCGCAGCGCTTAGTAGGTCCTGCCTGCCGGGCAGGACTTTGCGACGAAGTCGCGACACTTTGTACGATGGCCTTCGCGCCGAAGTCGCGACAATCGACGTTCCAATCTAGTGCCGCGCGCTTAGTAGGTCCTGCCTGCCGGGCAGGACATCGCGACGAAGTCGCGACACTTTGTACGATGGCCTTCCGAGGCCGTTGAAAGCGGGTTAGTCCCAGTGCTTACCTCTCGATTCATGCTCATCGTCTTTTCAAATTGTCCCAGTTGAAGCAAGTGGAACTTCCGCATTCGACGGCCTTGGAAGGCCATCGTACGTGGACTTCGCGACGAAGTCGCGACACTCGCCGTTCCATTTGCTTCGGCGCGGCGGTTTGGAAGCCGCGCTGAGCATGAATCTGGCGGCTTCTGTTGGACTGACCCGCATTCGACGGCCTTGGAAGGCCATCGTACGTGGACTTCGCGACGAAGTCGCGACGATCGAGTTCCAATTGCTTCGGCGTCGCGACCTGGAAGCCGCAAGATTCGTGCTCAGCGCGGTTTCCGAAGGGCCGCGCGCCACTAGAATGGAACGTCGATTGTCGCGACTTCGTCGCGAAGTCCTGCCCGGCAGGCAGGACCTACTAAGCGCGAGGAAGTGAGCAGATGCCCGCCCCGGCCGCCGCGGCTCCGCGGTTGGCGGCCGCGATCGAACGACTACCAGAGCTCGTTGACAGCGGCGAGTTCGCTGACATTCGAACTCTCCAATGAACTTCAACGCCCGCGCGTTCTTCGCCGCCGCCGTACTGTGGGCGGTTTTTTCGACCTCAGCTCGCGCTGAGACAGTGATTCGCGTCGCCACATTCAACGCTTCGCTCCAGCGTGACGCCGCCGGAAAGTTGCTCGCCGATTTGAACAGCGGGTCGCCCCAAGCGGCCAAGATCGCCGCCGTCATTCAGACGGTTCGACCCGACGTCGTGCTCTTAAATGAATTCGACTACGACAAGGACGGCGAGGCGTTGGAGGTCTTTCGTGAAAAATTCCTCGCCGTGCCGCAGGGCGAATACAGTCCGATTGCGTTTCGATTTGCTTTTGTCGCCGCCGTGAACACGGGCGAACCGACCGGACTGGACCTCAATGGCGACGGCGCGAGCGACGGCCCGGCGGACGCCTACGGCTTCGGGCGTCACCCGGGGCAATACGGAATGGTCGTGCTTTCGCAGTTTCCGATTCACTCGGGACAAGTGCGGACGTTCCGGAAGTTCCTTTGGCGCGACATGCCCGCAGCGCGTCTGCCAAAGGATCCAGCGACTGGCGAGATGTTCTACTCTGAGGCGGCGCTGGCGCGGCTGAGGCTGCCTTCAAAGAGTGTCTGGGACGTGCCCATCCAAACGCCGTCCGGAGCGGTCCATCTGATCGCCTCGCACCCGACTCCACCCGTGTTCGACAACGACGCGGACTACAACGGTCTGCGTAACGCCGACGAGATTCGTCTGGTGGCCGACTACGTCGACGCGCGGCGGTCGGAATACATCTACGACGACGCGGGAGTTCGCGGTGGACTGGCGGCGGGAGAGCCGTTTGTGATCGCGGGAGACTTGAACGC
>JASMLW010000469.1 GCA_030748485.1 Pirellulaceae bacterium | reverse complement strand
AGCCACCGCGAAATCGTTGGAACGCGGTGGCGCGGGGCAGCGCGGGAATGGAGCGTTGGATGCAGCCACCGCGAAATCGTTGGGACGCGATGGCGAGGGGCGACGCGGGAATGGGGCGTTGGATGCAGCCACCGCGAAATCGTTGGGACGCGATGGCGCGGGGCGACGCGGGAATGGAGCGTTGGTTGCAGCTGGAACGCCTGGTTCACCCGTGCTCAAGGGCGGGCCTATGACCGCCTGCGGCGGAGGGGGGCGTAAACGCCCTCGTGTCGTTGGAACGCGGTGGCGCGGGGCGACGCGGGAATGGAACGTTGGATGCAGCAGCAGCGCCTGGTTCACCCGTGCTCAAGCACGGGCCTATGACCGCCTGCGGCGGAGGGGGGCGTAAACGCCCCTCTGGCTCCTTGACTTGCCGGCGTCCCGCCTCGTTAGTCATTAGTCATTCGTCATTCCTTAGTCATTAGTCCTTCGTCATTAGTCATTCCATCGGCCCTGGGTCTTGTGTAGGGCGGCGCTTTCCGCTGCCACAGCGGGTCAAGGCTTGTTACGATGAGCGGAATGGATCCGTTACACCTTTGCATTTCGCTCGGTCCGCTGGCCGTTTACATGGTCGTGCTGGGCTTCATCAACCTGTCGAGCCGGCCGTTCTTGACGACGGGGGCGCGCGATTTGGGCGCGCTGGGTCTGGCGGTGAGCGGATTCGCCGTCGCCGGTCCGATGGATCTGTTCTTTCCCGAGAATGCGGCCGTTCGCCTGGGTGGCGTCGCCTGGTTGTTGCTGCTCGCTTTTTACGCGCTCTGTCTGACGTTGGTCGTTTTGCTAGTGCGGCCGCGGTTGGTGATCTACAACACGTCGCCCGAGCAGTTGCGGCCGATGCTGGCGGAGATCGTCGCCCACCTGGATCCCGAGCACCGCTGGGCGGGAGACTCGCTCGCCTTGCCTCAACTGGGCGTTCAGTTGACGGTGGAGTCGTTCGGGTCGTTGCGCAACGCCCAGCTCGTCTCCGCCGGCGCTCAGCAAAGCTATGCGGGTTGGCGTCGGCTCGAAGTCGAATTGGCCAATCACCTCCGCGACGAAAAGGGAAGCCCCAATCCCTACGGTGTGAGTTTGATTCTCTTCGGCGTCTTAATGGTGGGGATGATCACGTACGTGATGTACAGCAACCAGGAGCTGGTGACGAAAGCGCTCGACGAGATGCTGCGGATGTGACGACCAGGGGCGTTTACGCCCCAAACCGCCGCAGGCGGCCCCGCGCCACCGCGTTCCACTCTCACGTGGCCGCGCCACCGCGTTCCATTCCCGCGTCGCCCCGCGCCACCGCGTTCCACCCACGACAACCACGTTGCCCGCGCATTGCGTTCCGGCGCCGCGCACGACCCAGGGGCGTTTACGCCCCAAACCGCCGCAGGCGGCAATAGGCCCGCCCTTGAGGGCGGGTGAACCAGGCACTGCTGCTGCATCCAACGCTCCATTCCCGCGTTGCCCCTCGCGACCGCGTTCCATTCTCATGTTGCGCCTCGCCACCGCGTTCCATTCTCGCGTTGCGCCTCGCGACCGCGTTCCATACCCACGACCCTCACGTTGCCCGCGCATTGCGTTCCGGCGCCGCGCACAACCCAGGGGCGTTTACGCCCCATTCCGCCGCAGGCGGCAATAGGCCCGCCCTTGAGGGCGGGTGAACCAGGCGCTGCTGCGCCACCGCGTTCCATTCTCATGAAGATCGACGACTGTTGGTCGCCGGACCCGTGCTTGATCTACTGCACACGGGTGGCGCCACGAACATCACGGAAGGTTCGACAACCGACACCATTGACTTGACGCTTACCAAAGACGCCGGCGACGCACTTCCCACAGCCAATGTTGACGTCACGTTGACGCCGGATGCGGATGTCGACTTGGGCGGCGGGTCGGGTGTTGCGCAAGTATTCACATTCGTCGCTGGTGACTTCACCGGCAACACGGCGACGAAATCGATCACCGTCACCGCCGTCAACGACGCCGACATCGAAACAGCGCACACGGGGATCATCACTTCGTCCGATACGTCGAGCACCGACGGTACGTACGACATGATTAGCCCGAGCGGCTCACCGCTAACGGCGAACATCACAGACAACGATACGGCGGCCGTCTCGATTTCGGGTGGCACGACGACCGTTAGTGAAGGCGGCAGCAGCGCCAACCTGCAAGTAACGCTCGACCTGACCGCCAACGGTGTCGCCAACAAGGGCACGTTGCAGACGACGGTGACGGCCGATCTTCCCGGCAACTTCGACTACTCAACAACCGCCGCATCATTCGGCGTGGGAGCGAAGGACGGCGATACGGACAACATTTCCGTTTCCGCAACCAACGACCGTTTCGTCGAAGGTAAGGAAACATTCGCCTCGCAGTCGCTCATCGCTACTCCGGGATCCGTTGTCGCCAGCGGCAGCGAGAAGATCGTTGTCAATGACAATGAGACGGCAAAGATTTCGTTCTCCAGCGGGTCCTCGAAAGCTGACGAAGGCAAGGCGGCCCACAACGTTTCGGCGCAACTTGCCATTGTGTCGGATGGGACCGGACCGATTGAATTGAAACAAAGCGTCACCGTCGATGTCACCGACGCCGGAAGCGGTTCGGCATCGGGAAAAGGCACGGACTACACGGCCACCAAGAAGACGCTCATATTCAGCCCTGGCGACGGCGACAAGTCGACCAAGTCAACGACTGGATTGCTGGCAATTGTTTCCGATCGTTTGGTCGAAGGTGATGAGACGTTAAACCTCGACCTCACCCTCGACAAGGACGAAACGAGTGGAGCGGTGACTGTTGACGGAAAGCAGAACTCGCATGAAGTAACGATCACCGATGACGACATGGCGTCGATCGTCTTCTCCAATGGGAAAGCATCGATCGCGGAAGATACCAAGTCGACAACCGCTGAAGTCAAAGTCGTTGTCTCGGCGTCCGGGAAGGTTGGCGGCGATGGAGTCGAACAAACCATAGAGCTCCAGGTCAACGACACCGGCGGTGGGAAAGCGACCAAGGGCGGTGTCGACTACGACTACACGGACACGAAACTCAGCTTCGCACCGTTCTCAGGTTCAGAAAGCAAACAAAACGTCAACGTTTCGATCATTGAAGACATTCTTGTCGAGGGCGACGAGGACATTGAACTGACTCTCGAGAAACTGGCCGACGACTTCGATGGCCAAGTCAGCATCGGGGCGACCAAGTCGCACACGTTGACCATCCTTGACGACGACATCAGCGGAACGCGAACCTTTGACTTGGTGAACAGTGGCGGGCACAAGATCGTCCGCAACGGCGGCAATGTTGAACTTTATGAGGGCGGCAAACTGATCGCGTCAGAGGCGATCGGCGCGTTTGCGCTGATCATCAACGGCACGTCCGGCGACGACAAGCTGACGATCGACTACGCCGGCGGCAATCCGTTCCCCGACAAAGGGATCACTTTCAACGGCGGAGCCAACGCGGGCGGCGGCGACGAAGCCGAGATCGTCGACACGGGCGGGTTCACAACGGTCAACTACACGGCCAATGGAACGGGAGCCGGTTCGCTCACCCTCGACGGCGACATCTTGAGTTACACGGGCCTCGAGCCGATGACGCTGATGGCGCCGGTGACCGATGTCACGATCGATATCGACCCGGGCAATTTGTACAGCGGCAAGGTCACGACGACCGTCTCCAGCGACGGGACGGACACGACGGTCGACTTCGACCTGGCCAGCGGCTTGGAGGACATCAAGTTCAACGATCCGTCGGGCAGCCTGACCATCAATGGCGACGCCAACGATGAAGACGTGATCAACCTTCAGGATCTGGGAACCGACTACGTCGACCTCACCGTATCGGCTCAGGCGGCCGACACGATCGATATCCAGAACGCCATCGACTTGGACACGAACGAGAAACTCTCGCTGACCGCCGGGACAATTGACATCGGGGCCAATGTCACGACCGATGGCGGCAGCCAGACGTTCACCGGATCGGTCGACCTCACCGTCAGTCCCACATTGGCGGCGGGAGCAGGCGATGTCACCTTCGCCGGAACGGTCGACGGCGGCAAAGATCTAACAGTCAATACGACGGGCACGACCGAGTTCCAAAACGCGGTCGGCGGTTCGACAGCGCTGACGAAACTGACCACCAACGCCGGCGGTTCGACCAAGGTCGGCGGCGACATCACAACGCTCGGCGGCGCGATCACGTTCAACGACGACGTCACGTTGACGGCCGATTCGCACATGAACGCCGGCACGAATGTGATCTTCGGTGGCAAGGTCGACGGCGACTTCACACTCGAAACGACCACCAGCGGCACGGGTGAGTACACGGGCTTTGGCGGCGTAGTCGGTGGCGGAACGGCGCTCAGCAAGATCGAAGTGAACGGCGAGGCTCAAGTCTCCGCGAACATGACCGCGCAGGGCGGCACGATGATCTTCAACGGCCTATTCTTGCTCACCACCGACGTCTCGCTGACGGATACCGGCAAAACAGGTATCGAATTCAAGGGCGCCGTCCGCAGTTTGGCGAACGCCGCAGCGCCGCATTCGCTCACAGTGAAAACAACCGACGCCGCCTCGACAATCGAGTTCGAACAGCCGATCGGCAACAACAGCCAACCACTCGATCAATTGACCATCACCAACGCGGGCGAATTCAAAACACTCGCCGCAGCGGACGCGTTGCTCGAGGGCGCGTTCCTACAGGATGGAGCCGGCTCGAACAGCATCGGCGGCGACATCACCACGACGGGCGACGACATCACGTTCTCCACCGATGTAACGTTGACGGCCAATCACTCCCTGTCGACGGGCAACCTGGTCGGCGGCACGATTGAATACAAAGGGAAGATCGACGACGACGGAGCCGCCTCCAACCGCGATCTCGGTCTCGACGCCGGTACGGGCGACGTCAAGATCGGCGACAAGGTCGGCGACACGCAACCGCCCAACAAGATCGTCATTCTCCAGGCCGACAACGTCACCTTCAGCAAGACGGTCAAGACGGCCGACGAGCTGCGGCAGAACGGCGGCACGGGCACGACCAAGCTGAACGGCGGCGACATCGGCGGCAAGCTCGACATCACCACCGTCACCGCCGACCTGACCGGAACACTCGACGTCGGCACGGCCGTCAGCAGCGTCACCAGTCAAATCGTCGCCAGCCGAAACATCGTGCTCAACTCGGGAACCATTCTCCGCACCAGCGACGACCCACTCAACCTCAGCGCCAACCAACAGGCCATTGCCACGACCGGTACCTTTGTCGGCATCGAAGCCAACAACGCCGACGTCATCACGACGGGCGACGGCGCGCTATCCATGAAGGGCGGCGGGACCGGCGACAACAACTACGGCGTCTACATTCACTCTGGCGGCACGGTCGATTCGCAGGACACGGGAGCTTCCACCGGCACCATCACCATCACCGGCACGGGCGGAAACGGCGCCAGCTCAAACTACGGCGTTTACGTCACGGGCAGCACGAGTGAGATCACTTCGGTCGACGGCGATATCAAGATCGATGGGCAGGGAGGGAATGGATCGTCCTCTCTTAATCGCGGTGTCTATATCAGCTCGGCTGACATCAAGTCGAGCGGTACGGGCAGCGACGCCGCCACCATCACCATCACCGGCACGGGTGGAAACGGCGCCGCCTCAAACCACGGCGTCGACGTCGCGAAGAGCTCGAGTGAGATCACTTCGGTCGACGGCGCTATCAAGATCGATGGGCAGGGAGGGAACGGATCGGGTTCTGCTAATCGCGGTGTCTACATCACCTCGGCCGACATCAAGTCGAGCGGTACCGGAGCCGGAGCCGGCACAGTACTTTTCCGACAAGCTCGGCACCGGCAGGGCCAACACGGGCAACGTCTCTTCCTTTGACGGCGCCGGCGCGCCCACCGACATCGACTTCGGTCTCTCCTTCGCCAACCTGGCTCCGATGACGATGACGTCGCTGGCGGGCGGCACTCTGCTGGTCGATGCGTCGAGCACCTCGGCCACGACGACGATGACGTTGAAAGACAGCGGAACAGCCACCGACGGCGTCAACATCGTCGAAGGCAACGGCGGTTTCGAAGACACGACGTTCAGCGGTTTCGACACGCTGATCGTCCGCGGCGGCACGGGCGCCGAAACCATGACGGTCGAAAGTGTCGACGACTCCGACCCCGATGCAGCCCCTGGCGGACCCGCCCCGCTGGCCACCATCACGGTCGACTCCGACAACCTGGGCAGCACCGATACGGCCAACGACACGATCGAGGTCGAGAAGTTGCCGGCCAGCGTGTCGATCACACTCAACGGCGGCGCCGGCAGCGACACGATTCTGATCGGCGACACCACCGACAACTCGCTCGACGACATCCTGGGCGACATCACCGTCGACGGTGAAACTCACGCGACCGGTACGACGTCGCTGACGATCAAGACGTCGATCAACACGCTCGACACGGGCGACATCCTCACGATCAACGACAGCAACGACGCGTCGAACAACACCTACACGCTCGACGCCACGGACGTGACCTGGCGCGGCGGCACAGAAAACATCAAGTACAGCAATGTCGAACGCCTCGTGCTCAACACGGGCGACGGCAAAGACACGGTCTCCGTCACGACGACGGCCACGGGCGTCAACACCACGGTCGACACCGACGAGGGCGAGGACGACGTCACGATCACAGACACCGGAACAGACAGCAACGTGACGGTCAATCTGGGAGCCGGCGATGACAGCGTCAAAATCTCGGATGTCGGAGCCGACGGAACGGACACCGAGACGGTCCTCGGTGGGTTCTTAATCGTCAACGGCGAAGCCGACGACGACACCTTTAAATTCGAAGGACAAGACGCGGCCGCCCATGTGCGTATGAACGGCAACGGCGGGGCCGACGACTTCCAATTCGAAGCCGGAGCCGATCACCACAACGGCTTGATTGACGGCGGCGCGGGGCACGATGAGCTGGACTACGAGACGCTCGAGTTCAACGCGGCGGTGGCCATCGACCTGACCGCATTCGGCACCACCGACGGCTACGTCGGTCACGACGACAACGGTTCGACCGATTGCTTCGACAACATCGACGAAATCACCGGCGACGTCGACCTCGGCTCCACCAACTCGCTGACCTTCGAAGAGATCACCGGCGTGCTGCGCGTGCACTGGGACATCGCCACGGCCGACGATGGCCAGATCAATCCCAACTATCCGCTGGGCAACCTGGGCAAAGACACTGCGCTGGGAGCCTTCCCGCAAGCCACCACGGTGACCGATGATTTACAGTTCACCGACTTTGGAATCCTGATCGGCTCGGACGACGCCGACGATCGCTTCGACTTCCGCGCCGGCGCCACGCTGTCGACATCGGTCGACGGCCGCGGAGCCAGCACGGACGACACGACGCGTCAATTCGATTCGCTCGACTTCCACGACTACACGACCAGTGTCACGGTCAGTCTGGAAGACGGTACGGCCTCGCCCATTCAAGGCGGAGCCGTGGGCGGAGTCGTCGGTACGGGCGCGGCCATGGATCTCGACAGCAGCATCGAAAACGTCTTCGGCGGCGATGCGGCGGACACGATCGACGGCGACAAAGACGACAACGTGCTGGGCACGGGATACGGCAGCGGTGGCGGTACGGATACGCTGACCGGCGAAGAAGGCGACGACCGGTATGTCGTCGAGCCGGGTGGTCCCTCGGCTCCGACGGACGCCAGCGACGCGGTCCTCTTCGACATCTCCGGCAGCGACACGGTCGATTTCTCCTGCGTCATGATCAGCGCCGGAATGGAAGGCGTCACATTCGACATGGACTTGCTCGATGTGCCGCAAGACGTTTTGCTCGCCGAAACGGGCGCGCAGAACGTTACGCTCATGAGAGACGGGTCGCGAGGTCAAGTCGACACACCCAGTCCGTTTGAAAACATCATCGGTTCGGATTTCGACGACACGATTGACATCGACATGCTATCGACCGGCGGCGATGTACCGGAGAATGGCCCGCCGGTACCGCGGCTGGTTGATGGCGGTCCCGGCTTTGAGCAACTGCAGTTCGACGCGCAAGGCAATCTGACGACGGACACGGGGTTGTCATTCCGCGTCCACGGCGTCGGCGAAGTTCGCTACCGCAACATCGAGTTCATTCTGCCGTTCAATCAGAAACCGCAAGTGGTCGACGACGGCGACCGGGGTTTCGATATCTCACCCAACCCGTTCCGCACCGCCTTCAATTGGGAGCCGGGCTCGACGGCCGGCTACGGCGGCGACTCGCTGATCAACTACGTCACCGGCAAGTCGCAGCAGGCTCGCTGGCAGTTCGACAACATCACGCCGGGCCGCTACCAACTGTCGGCCACCTGGGTCGCCAGCTCACTGCTGGGAACCGACGCGCCCTACTCGATCTACGACGGCGATCGCAAGATCGACTTCGTCACGCTCGACCAGACGTCCGCGCCCAACGACTTTAGCGACGGCGGTTTCAATTGGGAAACGCTCGGCGTCTTCCAGACCACCAGCCATAGCCTCGAAGTGCGGCTCGACGACGTCGACAGCGGACGCATCGCGGCCGACGCGATTCGACTGGAACGCTGGGAAGTCGATTCAACCGGAGCCGCCAAGGACGAGATCACCGTGTTCGTCGACGGCCGCGAGCGGTTGATCGACTTCGTCGACACGCTCGAGCTTTCCACCACGCAGGGAACCGAAGCGGTCAAGACGGTCGAACTGCGGAACGACGGCGACACGGATATCGAGATCCAGGCCGTGCTGCTCGACCTGGTCGGCGGCAGCCCCAAGTTCACGCTCGGCGACCTGCCCGCCGCGGCCACCGTGGGGGCCGGCATGATTACCATCCCGGCCGGTCAGAGCGAATCGTTCACCGTGCACTTGAACCCGGACGATCATGGCGAGTTCGCCAACGAACTGCGGATCTTCCCCAAGCGTGGCGACGACGGCGATGAAAACGTCGAGCAGAAGCCAGGCGAAGCGCTCGACGATCCTGCTGGCGACGTGACCATCAGCATCGATCCGTTCACTGTCACACTGCGTGGCCGTGTGCAAAACGACAAGATCATCGACGACAACGACGCCGGATTCTCGCTGACCGGGCAAGGTTGGTTGGCTCCCCGCGGACCGCAGAACTCGGTCGTGGGCGGCGACTCGCAACTGAACTTCGCCAACGGCTCGGGCGACGTCGCGCGGTGGCAGTTCGATGGAATGCCGATGGGCGAGTACCGGGTGTCCGCCACTTGGTCGCACGGATCCACCACCGCCGACTACAACATCCTCACCGGAACGACATCGCTCGCGATGGCGACACTCGATCAATCCATCGACCCGGATGACTTCACCGACGACGGCGTCACTTGGGAAGACCTCGGCACGGTGATGTTGGGCGCCCCGGGCGACCTCACCGTCGAATTGCTCGACACGTTGGTAGGGGACGGCCAGAGCAGCGTAATCGCCGACGCCGTGCGGATCGAGCGATTGCTCACACCATCGCTCAGCGTCAGTGAGACGACAGCGGGAGTGATCCCCGACGATACGGGTTCGATCACCTACGCGACCACGCCGTTTACGCCAGTCGTAAAGACGTTCACCGTCACGAATACAAGCGCGACCGATCCGGTAACCATCACGACGCCGATCGCGCCAGCCGGATTTGAATTGACTGAGTTCGATGGGGTCATGCCGGTAACTCTTGGCGCGACGAAGATGTTGCCGCCGGGTGGCGCGACCACATTCATGCTGCGGTTCGACGCCGGTCAGATCGGTCAGGCGATGGGAACGCTGACGATCGACACGACGTCGCCCGGCGAGGATCCGTACAACTTCATGGTGATCGGCGACACCGATACGGTGCGGATCATCGACGACACGTCGGCCACCGGCTTCGCGCTCACGGGAACGTGGGACGGCGGCCCGGGCAGCGAAGGTTATGCTGAAACATCTCGTCTCACGGACGACGCCGCCGCGACGGCGACGTGGGAGTTCGACGGACTGCTCGACGCGCAGCGCTACCTGATTTCGACTCACTGGCATCCCGGCTCCATCCAGACCGAACAGACTTCGACCAGCTTCGACGTCACACACGGCGGTGGTACGGATCCGATCAGCGTCGACCAGCTCGTACCTCCCGACGACTTCTTCGCCAACGGCGTGTTGTGGGAGAACGTTGGAGTTCCGGTCAAACCGGTCGGCGGCAAGATCACCGTGGTGCTCACCAACTCGACGACGGGCGACGGCCGGGTGATTGCGGACGCGTTCCGCATCGAGCAAGTCGCCGCTCCGCACATCGAGGTGCTCGTCGACGGCGCGCTGGCCGTGGCCGGCGACAGTGTCGACTTCGGCGACGTCGATGAAGCGGCGACCACGCCGAAGAAGACGTTCACGATCCGCAACTACGACCAAACTCCGCTGCTGCTGGACAACGTCACGCTGCCGACCGGCTTCACCGCGGTCACCGGCCTGCCGGCGGTCGTGCCGGCGGCCAACGGCGTCCCCGGCGCGATCACGTTCGACCTGCAGCTGGATACGACGGCGGCCGGCCACTACGCCGGCGAGTACTCGATGTCCGACAACGATCCGTTCAGCGTTCCCTTCGCGCTGAACTTCCTCGGCGACGTGCTCACCACTTCGCCCACGATCATCGACAACGGCGACGCCGATTTCACCGCCGGTTCCCAGTTCGTGAACACGAGCCTGCAAGGTTTTCAGAACGACATCCACATCGCCAGTTGGACGAGCACCGACATGGCGAACTACGCCTTCACGGTCACGCCCGGCACGGTCTACCGCGTGTCGGCGACGTGGCAGGAGGCCGACTTCCGTTCGTCGGCGGCCGAGCACCGGGTGCTGGACACGGCGACCCTGCTCCGCACCGTCTACCTCGACCAAAGCGCAACTCCCAACGACTTCACCGACGTCGGCGCCAACTGGGAGGACATCGGTCTGTTCCGCCCGAGCACGTCGACCTTGAACGTCGAGATTCACCACGATCTGGTCGACGACGGCGTGGTCGTGGCCGACGCGATCCGCATCGAGCCCGTGACGGCTCCGGCCCTGTTCCTCTACGAAGGAGCAGCGGTCGACCCCACGATGCTGGTCGGCAACGGCGACTCGTTCGGCTTCGGCCTGACCACGCCGGGAACCAATGTCGATCGAGTCTTTACGATCCAGAACATCGGTCCCTCGGCGCTGAGTTTGACCGAGCCGCAGTTGCCGCACGGTTTCGAGTTCGTCGGTGCGTTCCCGACCAGCGTGGGTATGAACAGCACGGCCTCGTTCACGGTCCGCATGCTGGCTCCGACCGGCTTCACGGGACCGCGGATGGGTCACCTGCAGTTCAACACGAACGACACGGATGACGGGATCTTCCGTCTCTCGATGATGGGCGACGTCGGCGGCACGGTGCAGATCGTCGACAACCGCGACGCCGGCTACTCGGCCAGCAGCGGGTTCACCCAGTTCAAGATGGACGGTTTCCAGGCCGATCGCGATCGAGCGGCCGGCAACAGCGACGGCGACACGGCCACTTTCAGCTTCACCGGCTTGACCGCCGGCGACTATCGCGTGTCGGCGACTTGGACCGGCGACGGCGGCGCTTCGAATACGCGGTTTGTTGTGGGTGGCACAACGCTGCGAGTCGACCAGTCGCAGCTGCCCGACGACTTCACCGAAGGCGGCGTGATGTGGGAGGACCTCCATTCGCTAGCCGTCACCGGCGGCGGTTCGATCACGGTCACGATTCACGACGACGCCGACAACCAGGTGATCGCCGACGCCGTCCGCATCGAGCTAATCACCGATCCGGAGATTCAAGTCTTCCAGGGCGTAACGCTCGACAACTTCCTCGAGAGCGACAGCTCCAACGTGCCGTTTGACGCGGCCGGACAGAACATCGAACTCGCTCAGACCTTCACCGTGAAGAACGTCGGCGGCGGCTCGCTCAGCTTGGGCGACCTGTCGATTCCGGCCGGCTTCACACTCAGCTCGGCCCTGACACCGACCACACCGCTCGCCGCGGGGGCTACAGCGACGTTTGAGTTGACGTTTGACGCGGAGAACTTGGGCGCGACCGCGGGCGAGGTCTCCATCTCGTCCAACGACGACGATGAAGATCCCTTCGTGTTCGACGTGACTGGCAACGTCGACGCCACCGGCGCGTTCATCATCGACGACGGCGATGCGAACTTCGGTTCGACCGGCGCGTTCCAATTCTATCCTGTCGGCTACCAGCACGATCTGCGCTACGCGGATCCGGCGGCCGCGACGACCGCCACGTGGAGCTTCACGGGCCTCGAGTCGGGCCGCTACGGCGTGGCCGCCACTTGGGTCACCGGCCCGGGTCGCGCGACCGACGCCATGTTCACCGTCACCGACACGGGCGGAGCGACAACGCAGCCGATCGATCAGACGGTGCAGCCGAACGACTTCGTCGCCTTCGACACGCCGTGGGAGGAGATCATCGGCTCGTTCCAACCGACGGCCGGCGGCGCGATCACCGTTTCGCTCGACGCCAGCACCTCCAACGGCACGGTCATCGCCGACGCCGTGCGGCTGGTGCGGCTGACCGACCCGGAGATTCAAGTCAGCGAGTCGTCGGCCAACATCGCCTCTGGAGACAACCAAAACTTCGGTTCGGTGTTTGTCTCCAACGACACGTCGTTCCAACCGACCAAGACGTTCACCATCCAGAACCTGGGCGAGTCGGCGTTGACGCTGTCGACTCCCACCTCCAGCAACACGACCAATTTCGAGGTCTTCGGCTACACCGGCGGCGCCACGATCGCGGCCGGAGCCTCGGCGACGTTTGACGTCCGCATGAAGTCGACCATCGCCGGAGCCGGCGCGCACACGGGCGTGATCACCATCGCCAGCGACGACGCCGACGAAGGATCCTTCACGATCGACGTCAGCGGTTCCACGTTCAACTCGCTGATCATCGACGACAGCGACAGCGGCTTCGCCGGTACGGGCACGTTCGGCGACAACGTGCAACAGGGCGTCTCGTACAACCACACCCATCGCGTCAGCGACGCGGGGGCCGGGAACGAGGCGGTCTGGACCACCGGGACCCTGCCGCCGGGCGCCTACCGCGTGTCGGCCAGTTGGAAACAACATCACGAACGCGCCAGCAACGCGCCGTACTTCCTCAACGGCTCCGGCACGGCGATCGCGACGATCGATCAACGCCTCACCGCCGACGACCTCACGGCCGACGGCCACATCTGGGAACACTTGACGACGACGCACACCGTGCCCGCCGCGGGCGCGACGTTGTCGATCAAACTGACCGATGCGGCCGACGCCCAAGTCAGCGCCGACGCGGTCCGCATCGAACGCATCTCGCCGCAGATGGCTCCGTTCCGATCGGCCGGCGGCGACGGCGCGGCGATTTCGGCCGCAGCGGCTCAACCCCTGTTCGACGAGGCGATCCGCCGACTGGAAGCGGAACAACCGGGCGCGGCCGCCCGATTGGCCACCGTCGAGTTCCACGTCGGCGAGTTGAATGACGCGATGCTCGGCTTCGCCTC
>JASMLW010000468.1 GCA_030748485.1 Pirellulaceae bacterium | reverse complement strand
GTCTCGCACAGCCGCGAGCGGTAGGCCGCCTGTAAGCGGTGATTGAGCATCGCCGCCATGAACGAAAACGTGCTGTTGGGAAAGACGAGCGCGTCGGCTTGCGACAGCAAGAAGAAATCCGGGTAGAACGGCGCCTGGCGCAGCGTCGCGCCGAGTCGTCTGGCGGTCAAAGGTTGATACCGTTTGAAGGCCGGCAAAACAATCTCCGGTTCGTCACTGGCGATCAGCAGTACGGGATTCGCCAGTTCGCTCCAGTAACGCTCCAGCCACTGCAGATACCACGCGTTCGGAGCCAGGTAGAAGTAGTCCTTGCCGTAGTCGCCACGGCGGACGTGAAAGGCGACGACCGTCTCGCCCTCTTGCCGAAGTCGCTCCGCCGCCGGTTGGAGCCGTTGGGCGATGGCCGGAGCCGGTTGGAAAAGCGAACGAATGAAGTCGCGGTCGGGGGCGTAGTAGTCGGTGTGGTACTGAAAATATCCCCACGCATCCACATCGCACAGCGGCTCGGATAACTTGGGAATGATCATCCGCTGCGGGTCTTTGTCGTGCGGGTCGCGGAATTCCGCCAACGCGCTGTCGATCGGCGCGTCGCGCGTATCGAAAAGGTAATTGCCGATCCACGGAGGGGCCTGAGGAATGAGCCCGTGTCGCCGCGCATAAGTGCGCAAGAATGCGTACTGCACCATTTGATTGGCGAACCGGCCAATCTTCCCCAGGCAACTCATCGATATCACGCCGCGCGCCACGCCATCATTCCTCCTTAGCGGATTGCCGGGCAGGATAGTGGTGCGACTCGATTCTTCGCAAGACCATTTCGAGCGCAGCCAGTCGGACCTCAGTCCTACTCGGGCAACGTCTGGTGGCAGTAGACGCAGCTCTTGGTCAACGACGTGGGGTCGATCCGATGATGGTCTTCGCGATAGGGAGCCAACTCGCGGTGGCAGTTGAGACAGTCGGTTTTTCTTTCGACTGCGATTGCGTGGGATTCCTCGAAGTGCCAGTGACCGGGTCGCCGGCGAGCGATTTCGTCAACGATCTGATGACAGTCCAGACACTCGTCGCTCGGACTTGCGGCAACTTGGTTGCGGTTGGTTCTGTTGTCGGCTATCGCCCGGGCGGCGACACGGCCGGTCAACACGCAAGGACCCAGGAATGTGCCCTCGAGCGCCGCCTTGCCGTTGACACCCGCCAACCCGGTCAACTCGCCAACCGCGTAGAGGTGAGGGATCGGGCGACCGCGTCCGTCGATAACTCGACACTGCAGATCGATGGCGACGCCGCCCATGCTTTTCCGCGTCAACGGATAGGCCTGCATCGCAAAGAAGGGCGGCGTCTGCAGTTTTGGTGACGCCGTGTTGTTGTACTCGGTTTTGGTCGGCCCGAATCGATCAAAGTCATCGTCGCGGCCGCTTTCGACTAGTTGATTGTAGCGCTGAACGGTTTTGGTGAGCGAGCCGGCCGGCAGTCCTGTGCGGGTGGCCAGTTCATCGAGCGTCGCCGCTTTCTTGACTAGCGATTCGTTTTGCAGAATCAGACGATCGACCTTGTCGAACTCGGCCCACTCGCTGCCCGAGACGACAAACTTCTCGCGGATCGATTCATCGAAAACAAACCAGAGTGTGGCTTCATCCTGTTGAAACAGTTTTGGCATGACCTCTTTGGCCCAGGCGTGCAGGTTGGCGAACCGTTCGCCGCGAGAATTGACGATGACGCCGTGCATGTTGGCGGCGCTCAGCCCGCGTTCCGATTCCGGATGGCGGGGGTCGGGGATGCCGGTGAAGTAATTCCATTGGTGGTCCATCTTGTCGAGTTTGCCGCCCAGTTGAGCAGCGAGGCGATGGCCGTGTCCAACTGAATTGCGACCCGAGCCGGCGAGGATCTTCTTGGGGAAACGCAATTCCTGGGGCCAGTATTGGCGAACCATCTCCAGATTGCTTTGAAAGCCGCCGGTCGCCAAGATCACGTCGTTTGCGATCACCGTCGACTCGTCGCCGGCGCGCAGGTCGCGGGAAGTCACTTCGAGTTGATCGCCATGGGGAGCCAGGCGGACGGCTTGATGATTCCAACGAAAGCGGACATTGTCGAGCTCAAGGCACGCCTTGTAGATCGGAGTGACCAGGCCGATACCGCGGCCGGCGGGCTGGTGAAAACGGTCCACCGAATTGCCCGGCGCTCGCTCGACGCTCGAAAACTCGACGCCCAATTCGACGAGCCAATCGTAAATATCGACTCGCGAATGGTCGACGTAGTACCGCACCCATGGTTCATTGGCGTCCTCACCCCAACGGATGAAGTCGCCGTAGGCCAAGTCGGGAGAGTCCTCGAGGCCCAAGCTGCGCTGCAGAGGACTATCGACAATGCTCAGCCCTCCTTGCGACATGACGGCGTGACCTCCGAAGACGCTCGACATGTCGACCACCAGCACGTCGACGCCGGCGCGGCCGAGTTCCAGGGCGGCCGAGAGTCCGGAGACGCCCGCTCCAACGATCACGACATCGACCGTTTCCTCGCCGGCTCTCGCTGGGACAACCTGCGCCTGGTCACGCGAGTCACTGCGGAGGTTCTGCCGAATCATGATCAGCGCGATGACGAGACCGATCAACAACGCGGTGGCTGTCCGTTGAGGGAATCCGGCCATCTAGTCTCCTCGGCGTATGCGGGCGTGGACCGTTCGGCGCCGCCAGTTCGTTCACTCCGATCACGTTCCTTCAAACAGCGGCGCTGCGCCGCGCATGTCGGCGTACCCTCCACCCTTGGAGCCTTGGGGAGCGTCCCCAATGTACCTGACGTCGTCCGTCCGATCGGCGGCGGACTGGTATCGCACGTCGACGCTGAGCCGCACCCGATTCTTGCTGGAGCGGTTGTCCAACGACCCGTGCATCGTCAAGCCGCCGAACACCATCAGATCGCCCGCGCGAAAATCGGCCGACAGAAAACGAACTCCCCGTTCTTTGGCCAACGCCATGGGGCCGTCCAAGTGGGGCAGTTTGTAGGCCGCCTCCTGGATCACATCGTTGGAATGATCAGCGGCGAAGTTGTAGGAAGTCAACGGTTCGATGAGATCGGCGAACTGGTGTGAGTTCTCGACGATCGCCAGCGGACCTTCGGCCAGAGCGACGTCGCCCAAGGGAATCCAAGCCGTCAGAATACGTGGAGAGAATCCGGCGAAAAATGGAAAGTCGTAGTGCAGCTTGGTGGCTTTGCCCGGAGCTATTGGGCGGAGGTAGAGCAGGTCGTGACCGCGGACCGGCTCGCCGAACGCGCGGCTGAGCAGTTCGTTGACTCGGGCGCCGTGCGTCACCTCGCGGAGCGCCGTTCCGTTGCTGACGGATCGCCAGAACTCACCGAGGTCAGGCAAGTCGCCGCGCGCGCTGCGTCCCGTGCCGATCCCATCGCTGACGGGAGCGGCGATTTCTCCGACGTCCGCCAACCGTTGGAAGACCTCCTCGCGAGCCGCCAAGACGGCGTCGCGGTCGAGCGCGCCGCGAATGAAAACGTAGCCGTCTCGAGCCAGCGATGCGGACAGCGCGGCCGGCGACGACGACCGCTCCGTCTCGACCAAAGCACCGAGAACGTCGGCGGAAGCCGGTTCGCCTTGGATGGCAACTTCGTCCAACGCACTGCTCCTCACTCTACGGAAATGCGATCACATTGGCGGCGCCGCCGTCGACGGGGATCGTTAGCCCGGTGATGTAACTGGCGGCCTCACTGGCCAGGAAGAGGGCGGCGGCGGCGACGTCCGCCGGTTCTCCCCAGCGTCCCAGCGGAACTCGTTCGAGCATTGTTGCGGCGCGCGCTTCGTTCTCTTGCAGGGCGGTCGTCATGGGTGTGCGAATCCACCCTGGAGCCAGGGCGTTGACGCGAACTCCGTATCGGCCCCACTCGGCGGCCAGGTCGCGCGTGAGGGAAACGATGGCTCCTTTCGTCATGCCGTACGCCGATCCCGAACGCCCCAGTCCGATGACGCCGCCGCCCAGCGCCGACATGTTGATGATGCTGCCGCTTCGGCGGTCGACCATCTGGCGGCCGACAGCGGACGCCATTTGAAAACACCCGTGCAGATTGACTTCAATAATCGCCGCCACGTCGCCGGCGTCCCAGTCGAGCGGATCGACGCGGCGGTGAATGCCGGCGTTGTTGACCAGCACATCGATCTGCGTGAAGCGATCGAGCACGGCGTCCACGCAGCGCAGCACGTTCTCGTTGTCTCGCACGTCGCACGCGAACGCTTCGACTTCGGCGTCACAGGTGACGGCGAGTCTTTCCGCAGTGGCGGCGACTTGCTCCCAGTGGATGTCGGCCAGCGCGACTTGGGCCCCGTGAAGTGCGAACAATTCAGCAATCGACTCGCCCAGTCCTTGAGCCCCGCCGGTGATTAGCGCGACTCTTCCGGTCAGATCGAACGGACTTCCCGCCATCGAAGCTCCTCCGGTATCGTGCTCATCTACTCCGGAATGCGATTCAGCGTATAGTAGCCGCGGGGGTGCAACAACGGTTGGCCATCGGCTGACCGAATCCGGGCGGCGTCGATGGCGTGGACGAAGAGGGGGCGGAGGCCGTCGACAACCAACCGCACGCGGAGCCCGTCGGCGGAGACATTGGCGCTGGAAATCGACAACTCGCGACCGAGTATCTCGTCACTGCCGTACTTTTCCTGGTACAGATACGTATGGCTTTGCATTGCGAAGTTGCCTGGCTGGTTGGCGAGTTCGCGGTCGACCGGCTTGGTGAAGGTCAGTTCGAATCCGTCGGGCCGCGCCCGCATTTCTTTGATTTCGAACGGCGTCTTGCCGGTCCACTCAAGTCTCTGTAGCCCATAGGACGCCGGGCCGACACTGCTCCACCCGCGATTGCTGAGCCCCACGAACATGCTGCCGTCGCGACCAAAGGCCATCCGCAGCACGGCGGACGCCATTCCTTCGCGGAACGGGAAGCAGGCTCCCTGGTACTCACCCTGTACTTTCTCGAGAAAGACTCGATTGACCGACGACAACGTGAACTCGCCGACAAACAGCTGCCCGGCGAACGGCCCGAACTTTCCGCCCGTGTCGTCGACGACAATGTCGGTTGCCGACTGGCCGACTCGCTTGTAGGGAAACCAGACCGCTGGGGGCTTCAGTTGGGGAAACCGCTCTACCGCGTTGGGGAAGGGAACGCCGTTGGGGATCTCCTTCACGCCTCGTATGGGCGAGCCGTTCAGGCTCATCGACGCGAGCGCCTCCGGATGGTGAAAGAACGCGCCGCGGCGCATGTGGTGCAGCGTATTGGAGCCCACCCAGTTTCCTTGCTGGTCGGTGTAGAACATGTCGCCGGCGAGATTCGCGCCGAGACCGCTCGGCGACCGCATGCCGGCGCACATCGGCCGCAAGTCTCCCTCGGGTGTGACGATCATCCCCCAACCTCGCCACCGCCCCTGAGCTACTCGAAGCGTAGGATCGATCACGGCGCGTCGTCGTTGCTCGGGCTTGAGTCCGAGTCCGAGGTTGAGAGTGAGCCATAGATTCCCGCGGCCATCGAGTTCCGGGCCGAACGCGTATTCGTGGTAGTTGCCCGTCACACCCCAGCCCTTGGCCATCGTCAAGTACTCGTCGGCCACATCGTCGCCGTCCGTGTCGCGAATGCGTGTCAGCTCACTGCGCTGCGCCGTCAGAAACTCGCCGTCGCGATGCAGCAAGCCGAGCGGCTCGTGCAATGCGGAGGCGAACTGTTTGTACTGAACTTCGCGGGGATCGCCGTAGACGTTTCTCAGCAACCAGATCTCACCCTTGCGAATAGCGACGGCCAGCCCGTCGTTCGGCAGCGGAGCGATACCGCTGACTTCCAGCGCCAGTCCTTTGGTCGCCGGCCGCCACATTTTCGAGCGCGAGGTGGTCGCCGCCTTCGTCGTACTCAACGAAACGAGGCGATAGTAGTCGCTTTCAACCGGCCTCGTTTGTCCGCGACAAACCGACTCGCCGGTTGCGAAAAAGCAGACGAGCAGGAGGAAGAGTTTTGGTGGCCCGGTCATCGTTACCATTGATAGAGGAGATGGATGGAGATCGGCGCGCTCACTTCCACTGGTGCGATCCACTCCTGTCCGTTATCGGATTCGCGGATGCTGCTGTTGGCGGCCTGAGGCAGCGCGACATGGACTCGCAGGCGTTCGCTTTTGGCTCGCAACTGTTTGCCGCGCGCCGCGTCGACCGTCAGGCGTTTGCCGGTCAGCGGCCGAATCCAGATGCGCTGCGCTGTGGCGTCCCGGGGCGAGATTTCGATTCTTCGCGCGAGTCCCTTTCCGTCGGCTGAAGGTTCAGTGCGGTCGGCGATTTGCAATCGTCCAACTCGGTACAGCAGCGTCGGAACTCGACGCTTGTCTAGTCGGTATCCCTGAAACGCGTCTGGGGACGCCGCGGTCGGCCACGCTGCGCGACCGTCTTTGAGCGGAGCGACGATCTGGCCCAGTGGAAGTTGCACGACGTCACTCCCCAACGGCTTCACAGGAGGTACGAAGCGATTGAACCAAGTAGCGTGCGCATTGATGAAACTCCCTTTCCAAAGCTGAGCGACGCGCGCTCGGTCGGCGTCAAAGGAGTAGTGCAATTCCTGCGGGAAGCCGACGGCGATTGCGTGCGTTCCCGCCTCCGCCATGAACGTTCGCAGCACGATCGGCTCAGCGCGCGGAGTCAGTACGAAGTTGTGGACTTTGCCCTCCGCCAGTTTCTCCGGCAGGTCATGTTTTTCGATCGTGTTGAGATAGTTCCAGATCGCCGAGATCTGCAAGTCGACGTCACCGGCGAGTATCTCATGACTGGGGCTTTTGCCATTGAGAAAGAAGGTTGGCATCCGCGTGTTTCGTTTTAGTTCGGCCGGGTTGAGCAGGAACTGCCGGAACCAATCGGCCCTCACCCGGTCGCCGATGTTGGCCACGTCGACGCCGACAACGCCAGGCAACGCCTCACCTCGCAACGGGTGACACTGCACGCATCCGGCGCCGAGCAGTTTGGCCCCCGCCGCCGGCGGCGCGAGCTTGGGCGGAGAGAGTTGCGCGTCTTTCTTCGCTCCGCCCGTGAACAACTCAGCCATGACGTCTACTTGTTCACCAAAGTTCGGCATGCGGGCGCGCATATGCGGTCTTACTTTGGCGCCGTCGAGCGCCTTGGCGATCCAGTCCGGCTTTAGTTTGGATCCGACTCCGTCGAGCGCCGGTGGAATGCGGCCTTCGTCTCCCATGTCGACATGTCCGACCGTTTCGAAGAACCGCCACCGCTCGGGACCGACGCCGCCCCGCTTGTTCGACTCGTGACAAGCGTAGCAGTTCATTTGGAGCATCTTGGCGTGCAAGCGTTGATGCCGATTCGTTGGAACGCGTGGTTTCGATCGGTGCGCGGCAAGCGCGGCGTCGATCGCGGCGAGTTGATCCCGGTCCAAGGCGTAATGTGGGAGCGCCGGACTGGGTTGTTTGCTGAGGCACGACGGGGTCTCGGCCGCCGGCAATCGATCGAGCGGTTTCGCCGCAGGACTCTTCACACCCTCGACGGCGTGACAGTTGGCGCAGCCTAGCGACACGAAGAGTTCTTTGCCGCGCTGCGCCAACGGCGCGTCGGGTTGGTTCACGGACGGCGTCGGTTTGGCGGGGATCAGGTGCGCAGCGATGTCGGCCGACTCTTCCTTGGTCAGGCCGAAATGAGGCATGCGGCCCGCCGGCCGAGTGTGGAGCGGGTTGAGCAGAAAGAACGTCAGCGACCGGCGGTCATACTTGCCGGCCAGATCGCCGCGCGGGATCGACGGAGCCGGCGGAGTTGATTCCACCAGGCCTAACTCGGCGGCTTCATCGGGAGTCAGCTTCAGTTCCTCGATCTTCTTTTGCCGATCAGTGCGTTGTAGGGTTGCAGCTCCGTAGTCTGGATCCGGTGCGTGACAGGCGACGCAGCCGACCTGGTGATAGAGAGCTTGGCCGCGAAGGCGATCTCCTTTGTTCCAAAACTCGGGGACTGCCGGATCCCCAGCGGTCGACACGTAGTCGAACTGACCCTTGTCGGAGAGAGTCGCCAGGAACGCGACCAGTGCGGCGACGGCTCGGCGCTTCTCTTCCGCCGTACCGGAAACCATCCGTGGCATCGTCGAGCCCGGCCGTACCGATTGCGGGTCCTGCAGGAAACTCTCCAGCCACTGGCGCGAAACGCGGTGGCTGACGCCCGCGAGACGCGGACCGAGTTTAGCGGTGGCCGGTGGTTGTTCGTCGCTGCGGTGGCACGCCGCACAGCTCAACTCGCCAATCAACAAATCGCCAGCGATCGCGTGGGGCTGCTGCTGGCGGTGGAACCGCTCGAATCCGATGACAAATGGCGTCTTGTCAGCCGCTGCCAAAACGCCAGCCGCGGCCAAAACGGTCGGGCCAACGGTGAGCAAGACGCGAGTGTGAAGTTGCACGGGCGGAGCAATTGGGTGATGACGCGAGGGCGATAATGCAGGGCCGATTGTACTGCATGTCGCTGGGATCGGCTCTCGAACATCGCTGCGACGCGGCAATTATAATGGACGGCTTGTAGGTAGCTTGAAGCCAACTTACGCGGCTTCATCAGGATGTGCGACGAATGGGGCTCCAAGGGTTACTCGATGCCGGAACCGACAGCCGAAACAATCGCCGCTCAAGCAGACGCCGCCCGCCAAGCTCAATTGGATGAAGATCGCCAGCATCGTTACATCAGTCTGGCGTTCGCTGGGATCTGCTTGACGATTGGCCTTGCGCTCGTCGTGTTTTTCTTCTCCGCCTTTTGGCTCGTGCCGCGCACCGACCCGGATTTTTGGCAGAACCCGCACTGGTATGCGGCCGCGGTTGGCGGGGCGCTCGCCGTAATCGGATTGGCGATCGCGTGGCGCAACGTCGTGGCGTCGGGCATGCCCAACGCCGTTAGCGATCATGATCGGACCTACGCTTGGGCGTTAGTCGGTGTGTCCTTTGTGCTGTTCCTCGATGCGGTGTTGATGATGACCTGCATGGCCGGGTTCTCGTACCACGGCCATCTCGACCGCGTGCTGGCGACCGACGTGCAACCCATCGTCGCGGCGCCCGCTCCGGGAGCACCCGCAGTTGCAGATGACGCCGGTACGTCAGCAGACGACGACAACGGCGCGGTGATCTCCGCGCGGCTCGTGCTCTCGATGGGGATGGCCGTGTTGGGAGCGCTGTTCTTTGTCGCCAAGTCGTTGCGGACGAGTTGGGAGCAAGGCGTCACTTTCCACCTCGGTCGCTTCTGGTCGGGGATCTGGTTCCGGCTCGGCCAAGCGATCGTCTACACAGCCTGCCTGCATTTGCTATTGCGGATGCAAGCCAAAGTGCCCCACTCGTACATCGTCATCATGGCGCTCGTGGTGGGCATGTTCGTGAAGATTGCTGAGCGGACGTTCTTTGGAGTCAGTCAGCGACTGTTTGCGATGATCGACTATCTGATTCCGCTCACAGATCTCCCGGCCGCACCAACGCCTGTTGATCCCAACGCGGGCGTTCGTCCACCTCCGGAGGATCCCCCTCCCGCCGATCCACCGGTGGATCCGAACGCGGACGAGGAAGAGTAGCGCGCGCGTTTGAGCGCCCGTTCGCAAGCTGGGAGCTTACGCCACTAGGGCAGGATGAAGATCAGTCCCAACGCGGCGGCGGTCTCGAAACTCATTCCTTGCAACTCGAACGGAATTCGTTGCCGCACGCAGGGCGCGTACGAACCGGCGCGGTAGTAGCCGAGCGTCGAAATACGATCGTGCGTGCGATTGACGCCCATCTTGTACGGCGTCACGAAGAAGTTGCCGAAGAAGTGGGCTCCTGAGATCAGCGGTTGCAGCCGCGGAGCCATCGATTGGCCGTACCGCTCTAGCGG
>JASMLW010000467.1 GCA_030748485.1 Pirellulaceae bacterium | reverse complement strand
GCGGGTTGGCGCAAGAAAAGCTGCTGGATTCGTGCTCAGCGCGGTATGAAAAACGCCGCGTTGTCTTGAAGTGGAACGTCCATTGTCGCGACTTCGTCGCGAAGTCCTGCCCGGCAGGCAGGACCTACTTACGTACGATGGCCTTCCGAGGCCGTCGAGAGCGGGTTGGCGCAAGAAAAGCTGTTGGATTCGTGCTCAGCGCGGTATGAAAAACGCCGCGTTGTCTTGAAGTGGATCGTCCATTGTCGCGACTTCGTCGCGAAGTCCTGCCCGGCAGGCAGGACCTACTTGGCAGGACCTACTTCAACTCGATTACCAGGTCGCCTTGCTGGGCTTTGACGAATTGGCCGGCGGTTGAGATCCAGAAGGTGTTCTTGATCGGCGCCACCTCGCACTTGTAGCATTCCACTTCCCGTTCGCCGATCTTAATGGGCGTCGGCTTACCTGGTGTGAGCGTCAATGGAATGATCTGCAGTGACGAGGGGTGAAAGGTCCGGATCGTCACTGGGCGATTCGCGCTGAGGTCCAACTGCGAGCAGATCAACACGAAGCAGCCCATGAAGTTGTTGTCGAAACAAAATACTCCGGGGGGCAATTCGACATCCCGCTGAAGTTGTTTCGAACCGCTGATCTCCTCCGCTACCGAGCCCTTACCGAACTTGCAATCGATCGTTGTCTTTTGCAACAGCGCCGACATGTCGCGGTGGAACGAGATTGGACTGGCGTTCGCGGCGACCACCAATGAGGTGTCGCTCTTCAGCGAGGTCAGCAGATTGATTCGCAAGTTCAGATTGCTCGACACCGTGAAACCGTCAGGTTGGCCGGCGGTCGATTTCTCAATCCGAAACGTCTCTCGCCCCAGTTCCTTGCCGCTCTTGGTGTACAAAAACGTGTAGTCGCGATCGAGTTTCCAGGGAAGCGGTCGCGCCTTTTTGGGCGGGACCATCGCGATCGACCGATTGCTCGGCGCGAAGGAGAGCACTTCAACTGACGTGGGGATCACACCGCCAACGCCTTCGAATAACTTGATGTGCGTCGCGCTGAGGCTTTCAAACTCACCGGTCGTCGGATCGACGGCCAACCATTCGGATTCACCCATTTGAACTTCGACCCACGCGTGTTGCCCGAAACTGCCGCCAAACGTGGGCGTGTAGACGAGTCCACCGACCAGACGCGAAGGAATGCCGACCGACCTCAGCATAGCGACCATCAACGTCGAGTGCGGTCCACAGTCACCTGTACGCGTTGTCAATGCGAGCTTCGCTGACGGCGTGTCGGCGATCGTGTACGTGATCTCTTTGTGCACCCAACCGCCGATGCTCTCGAGAGCCTCCCAGCGAGTTTGGCAATCTTTGGTCAATTGCTTCGCCTGCGAGACGATGGCCGGATCGTCCGATTCAATGAAGTTCGACGGCGTCAGGAGTTCACCCTCGTCAGTGTCGCTGCCTTGGGGAAATGTCGGCGAATTGCTGCTGTCGTACGGTTTCGTGACGACCTTGACTGTGCCTTTGACCCGGTCCTTCTCGCGTCGCCCGTCAAACGACTGCATCGACGTCTTGAGCACGCCGTCGTCGTTCGCGACGCCGCTGCCGATCACTTGGACGTCAATTTTCGCCGTCAGCTCGCGCACCTTCAGCAGATCATCGAACAACTGATTCGATTTCGCGAAGTGGCGGGCGAGTAGTTCTTCCGCCTGCGCTTTCTGGGCCAATTTGACGACACTCTCGTCGGTCAACTCAATCGTCGTCTTTTGAGCGGGCAAGTCCAGTCTCACGAGGGCTCCCGTTTCGGCGTCGGCGTAGGCGGTCAGTTGAGCGGCCTCGGCGAGCCAAGGAATGCAGCGCCGCGCTTTTCCCAAAACGGTCAATTCCACCGCTTCCTGCAGTTGGAATTCCATCGAATCGACCTTGCCGGCGTCGACGACGAAGACCGGCAGTTTGACTCGCCCATCCTTCTGCCGATCCTGCGCCGCGACGAGCAGCCGACGCCAATGGGCGAAGTTGTTGCTGCCGAGGACGATGTAATCGTCCGGTAGCTTCACCGTGCGGGACTCGCCGCGTTTCTCGGAGTAAGTCCAACTGGTGGCCGACCCGTTTGTAAAGTCCGCGTCGACGTGGCCGACGACCTTGTTCACCTTGCTCGTCATCCGGTAACTAACGGGCTCATGGTCGTTCAAAGTCACAACGGTCTGCGACTGGAGAAGCTGCCGCCGCTCCTTTCCCAGCAGCGCGAACTTGAGCGCTACTTCCGACTTGATCTGGAGCAGCTCTTTGCCGTCGCGCTTGATCCGACCCGTCTCGACCACGGAGTAACCGATCAGATTCTCGTCGAGTCGGATCGAGTAGTACTCCCGCTCAACTTGGGCGCTGGCGACAGTGCACAGCAAGACAAATACGAAGCACGAGTTGATCGGAATCCAGCCCCGATTCGAAAAGTGCATGAGCTATCTCCCGCCTAAAGATAATGACAAAGTTGGTAGGCATTGTAGAGCGCTGGCGCCGGTCAGAGCCAACGAAACTCGACGACAGTTGCCAGCGGATACGGAAACCACTCTATGGGGCGGGAACTAGACAGAATCTTGCGATCGTAGAAAAAAGACTAGCCAGAAGATCGTGGCGAGAAGAGAGGAGGATCGGTAGGATTGACGGCGGTGGGATTGATCACCCATCGCGACACCATCCGAGATGGAATGCCATGACCACCGAAACACTCGAAAAACTGAACCCCCAACCCACCACCCATTAATTGATGCTCGCGAGACGCGATAGGAGTCGAACCCGATGGGAAGTTTCGCGAACAGTTGGCACGTGAAGTGTGAAGATCCTCGCGATGTCGTGCGGGCGGTCGAGGAGTCGTTGATCTCGGACGGTTTTCAGAGCTCCGCTGAAGAGCCGGACGACGATGCGATGTGGGGCATGCCGTCACCGCACCGAGCGCTGCACATCAGCGATCCGCACCGAGGTTGGATTGGAGTTCTCGATTCCGACATGTTGGGCTCGACGGCGCTGGCCGCCGAAGTCTCGCAGCGATTGCAGACGTGTTGCATTCACATCTTGGTGAACGATAGCGACTCCTGGCATTACGTGCTCTACCGCTCCGGGTTGCAACACGATGCATTCGATTCAAGCGGCGGCGCGGCGTTCGATTTCCCGGACGATGATTTGCCCCTGGACGCCGCGCCGGACGTGGGACAGTTGCGAATCTTCCGGGAATCAATGGACGAGATCGAGCAGGGGATGCAGGATCTTCACCAGCAGTTGGATCGCGGCACGCCCGACGACATCGTCGCTATTCAGAATCGCGTCGAGACAGGTGAGGCGACACCGGAAGACTACAACCGCCTGGCCGAGTGGATCCAATCTCAAGCCGCCGACCTGACGAGTCAGTTCGACGATCTCATCGGCGGTGGGGCGAGTCAGTCTGAGCCAACCTCGACCGCCAACGCTGTTCAGCACTTCTCGAAACTGACTTCCATCTTGCCCGACTCCGTCACTGACGAACAGCTGGGCGCGATTCTCAGCCGGCGAGCGATCTTCGCCGAAGAAGTGTTGGGAGACTTCCTGGAGTTGATTGGCGTTCAACCGTTCTTCGCCAACCTCAGCTACCGCTACTTGCGGGAATCCACCGAGGCGGAACTGGCCGAGGCGGCCATTCGACTCTTCTCGCACCTGAAGTACAAAACCGATTCGCTTGAATTCGAACCGTAAGTGTGTGGAGGCAGTAAGCTTCGGTATAGGTCCCCGCACCAACATCCAAGCGTCGCAGTTTCGTCAGCTCACCGAGTCCGGTCAGGTCGTCGATTTCACTTTTAAACAGGTCCAGGTCAACGAGCTCGTTCAGGTGGCCGAGCGCGCGGTGATTCCGCAACCGAGTTTCCCACAAGCGCAGCGACCGCAGACCACTCCACTCGGAGAGCAAAACACAATCGACGGGCGATGCGGCGCCGATGCGAGCAGAGCAGTCGAGTGACCCAAAAACTCGCGATCTTTCAACAGTCGTCCTTGCCGCGGTCACTGTCGCAAGAGTTACCGCTACTTATTTGCTCGGCTTGCCGGGCGCTTGCTCAGTTTCCGCCGGCGTCATCAACGACACAACGACAAGCACCAAGAAGCTGAGCGGTATCGTAACCAGGCCAGGTTGGCTGAATGGCACGGGCGCCAAGTCGGGGTCGATGTTATAGACGTTCTTGAACGTGTCGCCGCTGAGCAGAATCCAACCGAGCGAGGTGATCATCCCGACCAGGACGGAGGCCGTGATGCCGTACCTCGTGCAACGCTTCCAGAACAGCACCATCACCAGGGCGGGCAGATTGGCGGACGCGGCTACGCTAAACGCCCAGCCGACGAGGTAGCTGACATTCATCTTCTCGAACAGAATGCCGAGGATAATGGCGGCGGCGCCGACGACCACGGATGCAATCTTGCCGATCCGCACTTTTGAATCTTCGTTGATCTCTTTGCCGTAGACGACGCCCATCAGGTCGTGAGCGACGGCGCCGCTGCTGGCGATGATCAAACCGCTGACCGTTCCCAACACCGTCGTGAAGGCGATCGCCGAGATGATGGCGAACAGCCAGTTGCTGAAGCTCTTCGCCAGTAACGGAGCGGCCATGTTGCTGTTGGTGACGTCCATCGCGCCACTCGTCATCGCTCCCAACCCCATGTAGAGAGTCAAGACGTAGAAGAAGCCAATCGTGGCGATGCCGACAATCGTACTCTTTCGCGCGCTGGCTTGATCCTTGACCGTATAGTATCGGATCAAGATGTGTGGCAGCGACGCCGTGCCGCAGAACAGGGCGAGCATGAGTGAGAGAAAATTTAGTTTCGTCGTGAAGTTGTCGCCCCGCAAGCCGCGAAAGTTGGGATGATTGCCGGCCCTCAGTAGTTCCGAGCCCGGCCGAGTTTCCGGGTTGTAGGTCGTTGTGACCACGCCGTCGGGAGCAGTCGACTTCGACGACTTCCAAACCACGACCTCACTTTCGCTTAGAGTTCGGAAGAATTGAAACGGACCTTGCGGACCGGACTTCTGGACGCCGCCAGGCAGTTTGCTGACGTGGCCGATCGGCCGCAAGTCACCCTCGCCGCTACCGGTTCCCTGCGGTTTTCCGTTGACGGTTTTCGTACCGTCCGCCGCGACGGTCACCGTTTGTGGCTCGAGAATACTCGACTTGTCCGAATTGGCCGCCACTTCAAATCCACGGGCGAGAATCATCACTGTCAGCAAAGTGCTAAACACAACCAACAGCGCGCCCTTGAGAAACTGCACGTAGGTCGTGCTGACCATTCCCGCCGTCACGACGATCAAGATCACAATGGCTCCGACCAGCACGACGCCAGCGGCGTGAGGCAGTCCTAACAGGGGCGTGACCAAGACGCCGGCCCCGACCATTTGCGGGATCAGATAGAAGATGCTCACCGCCAGCGTGCTCAACGCCACGGCGGTCTTGATGCCCTTCGAGTTGAAGCGACTGTCGAGGGCGTCGGCGAATGTGAACCGCCCCATCCGCTTCAACGGCTCGGCGACGACGAACAACGCCACAATCCATCCGGCCAGGTAGCCGATCGAGTACAAGAAACCGTCGTATCCGTGAAAGGCGATCATGCCGCAAATGCCGAGAAACGACGCGGCGGACAGGTAGTCGCCCGCAAAAGCAACGCCGTTGACGTACCACGGAATCGTGCCGCCGGCGGCGAAGAAACCGCTCGCCGACTTCGCCTTGGCTCCGAGATAGAAACTCAAACCGACGGTAAACAAGACGATGACGCCAAACACGACGACCGCGCTGATGTTGCGTTCGTAAATCACTTGACGCCTCCGCTGCTCACGTTCTCGCGGCATAACCAGCCGTAAAGGATGGCCATCACAAACGCCAAGATGATCAATCCGAATCCGGAAAGAATGGCGATGTTGGCGACTCCCGTGTCAATCTCCATCACGTGAGGCGCGAAGGCGTTGAGAAACACATAGCCGCCGTAGAAGAGCAGATAGACGAAGAACAAAATCAAGCCGATGCGCGAGTTGCGCGCGGCCGTTTGTTCGTTCTCGTTGGGATCGACAATGTTTGGACCGTGGTCCATTGGGTCTTCCTTCGTGAAGAGCGGCTCGGTGAACGGGGAAGAAGTGGGTCTCTTCTGTGAGTCGAGAAATGGAGTGTCGAGAATAACAGCCCAGAGATCGGCGGGAAAGTGTTCGTCCGACAAGTCTCAGTCCGCCGGCGACGACGAGTCGGCGGTGGGCTATTCCTGTTTGGTCAGTTCGGGAATCGGCTCGTCCGCGCCGATGTCGGTTCCCTCCCAATTCACCCCATCGTCGCGATAGACGAGGATTCGATGTCGGCTGCCCTCCGCGGGTGGAACGCTCTTCGGCAAGTAGCGGCGATGACGGGCGATCACTTTGGCGTACTGTTTGTCGCCGGCCAGATTCTTCCACTCGTTCGGGTCGCTGCGCATATCGTAGAGTTCCTCGGATCCATCCGCGTAACGAATGTAACGCCAGTTTTCGCTACGGACTCCGTGGTTGTCATGGTTGTGTGTTGTGATCGCCGGGAATTCTCGTTTGGCCGCCGGGTCCTCGAGTTGCGGGGATAGGGAGTGTCCTTCCAAACCGCTCTTCGCCGGCAGACCGCACAAGTCGATCAGAGTTGGGTAGATGTCCAGCAATTCGGCGGGTTGCATGGAAACGCCGCCGCCGACACCAGGTCCGGCGAAGATCAGCGGCACGCGAGTCGAGCGGTCCCAAAGCGAGTTCTTTCCCGTGATGCGCTTCTCGCCCAGGTGCCAACCGTGGTCCGACCACAAGACGACGATCGTATTGTCGGCGAAGCCGTTCTTCTCGAGCGCCGCCAAGACTCGCCCAACTTGGCTGTCGACAAAACTGGTGCACGCCAAGTACGACCTGACCAGGTTCTTCCACTCGCCCGCCTCCTGCAGATAGTCGAGCCGCGGTTCAGGCAACTTCCAATGCATGTACCACGAGAATCGCGGCGTGTCCTTTCGGTCGCCCTTGAGATACGGCGGCAGTTGTAGCGTCTCTTCTGGATAGAGGTCGAACCATTTTTGCGTTGCGTAACACGGCACGTGCGGAAGGAAGAATCCGACCGACAGGAAAAACGGTTCTGTCGGTTTCTTGTCCAACTCGTCGACCGCCCAACTTGCAACTCGCCAATCGCCCTTGTCCTGGTCGCGGTGCGGAAAGACTCCCCAGTCGACCAGCGGGTGGGGGTTCGGCGTCGACTTCACCAGCTTCTCTTTCGGTCTCACGCCAACTCCCGGCGGCGGCCCCAACACGTCGAACTCGCGGTCCGTGCGACGGCGTCCATATCCGCCGTGATAGATCTTCCCCGTCGAATAGGTGCGGTAGCCGTGTTTGGAAAGATACTGCGGCAGCGATTCGAGGTCCTTGAATTTGTCGAGTTGGCGGAACCAGGGCGCCAACCCATAGACGCCCGTTGTCGAGGGGCGCAATCCAGTCATCAAACTCGTCCTCGACGAATTGCACAGGGGCGATTGGCAATGGGCGTTGCGAAACAGGACGCCGCGTTTCGCCAACCCATCGATGTGCGGCGTCTTGATCTGCGGATGTCCGCCGAGGCATCCGATCCAGTCGTTCTGATCGTCGATTGCGATGAACAAGATGTTTGGCTTATCCGCCGCCGCCGCTTGACTGACCAGGTTGATGGCGACCAGGCAACTGACAATGGCAACCGTCCGACGCGCGCGTCGATGGCTCAGAGAAAGTGAAGCGTTCACGTGGTGTCCTCTTCGAAATCAGGTTGTCGCCGCATGCTCATGACCAAACAATAATCTCGTCGCGATCAGAGCTGTAGCCGATGAATGTCGCCAGCACGATCCGCGGCAGGTCGCCGTCAACACCCGGCGCTTCGTGAATGTTGCGGGTGTTGAACGTTCCATAGGTTACTCATCGCCGACCGCGGCCGCCACCGCCGCGAACGGGCGTCGCCCAGTGAATTCCGAGTTGGTCAGTTGCGCCGCCTTCGCAGAACAAAGACCGTGTCACCCATTTCGTCGCTCAGCGTGAGCGGCTCGTCGATGTCATACCAGAAATCGAATACGTCGCAGAGCTCCCATTGCGTCGCCGCGGAAAGCAGGGCCCGGACCTGATCGGCCGTATAGATTCGCAACGGGTACTCGGAAACATACTCGCGCGCCGTGCGGGACGTCCTGACGTGCATCCGAAAGCGAATTCTCTCGAGTCGAGTTTGGCGATCAGTGGACAACACCTTGAGAGTCATTCTCACTCGAGTCGCCCCTTGCCGCTCACTCCAACCTTCGCGATCTTCGAGATCGGCGTCGGGTGGAAGCAGGTGAAATCCGAGCAGAAAGACGCCGCCCGGTTTCACATTCCGAGCGACGGCCGCCAGGTGTTTGAGCGCCGATTGTTCGTCCAGCAGATGGCGAAATGTGTTCATCAGATTGAAGGCCGCGTCGACCGGCGCGGGCAGATCGAAGTCGGTCATGTCCTGCAGATAGACGTTGGCGTCGAGTCGCCGACGCCGGAGTCGGCGCTTGACGTACGCAATCGCCGGCTCGTTCAGGTCGAAACCGGTAACGTCGTAACCGCGCTTGGCCATTTCGAGAACAAGTCGCCCGCCGCCACAACCGGGCTCGAGCAACGTATGGACAGGATGCTCTGCGTACTTCGCGCAGGCGGCTTCGATAAAGTCCGCCTCCTGTGGCGTCTCGGAACAGAAAGCCAGATCCCAGTATTGGGGAGCGTCGTAGCATTCGCCGCCGCGCGTTTGACTCAAAGCTTGATCGCCTCCTTAGGTTGAGGTGGACCCGCCATTGTAGCGACACGCATTCGGCGCAGCGGCGGCGAGTGCTACAATGCCCGCATGACGTCCCACCCGACAAGTGATCCGAGCGCCGGCAATTCGCATTCTCGCTTCGCGACCACTCGCTGGAGCATCATCGCGGCGGCGGCGGCCGACGACAGTGCGGCCACGGACGCGCTCGAGCAGCTCTGCGAGTCGTATTGGTACCCACTTTACGCCTTCATTCGCCGTCAGGGTTACGCAGCGGACGACGCCCAAGACTTGACCCAGGGCTTCTTTACTCGACTAATCGAGAAACGCGATCTGTCGCAGATCGATCCGCAACGGGGACGGTTTCGAGCGTTTCTGATCGCGGCCGCCAAACACTTCTTGATGAATGAACACGATCGCCGCAACGCCCTTAAACGCGGTGGTGGATGGGTGAGAACTTCCGTCGAGTTTGCGGCGGCCGAGGATCGACTGGCGACCTACCTGGCCTCGCACGAGAAATCGCCCGACGAGTTTTTCGAGCGTCAGTGGGCGCTGACCATGATCGAACGGACGGTCGACAAGTTGCGGTCGGACTACGCCGATCGTGGACAGTCCGAACAGTTTGAGCATCTCCAGCCGTTTCTGACCGACGACCCCGGGTCGATCCGCGAAGCGGCAGCCGCGGCGGAAATCACCGAGGCGGCGTTTCGCGTCGCCCTCCATCGATTGCGAAAACGATTCGGCTCCGCGCTGCGCGACGAGATCCGCCAGACAGTCACGACCGACGAAGAAGTCGACGACGAATTGCGGAGCCTGTTCACGGCGCTGGCGCGGTGAGCGCGAATCTCGCGGCCGTTTCACGTGCTGAGAGCCGACGTCGTCCTCTCTCGTCTTTAGTCCTTCGACATTTGTCATTCATTAAGGACTAAGGAATGACTAGAGCGCATTTCAAAACCGATTTCTTGCCGTACGATGGCCTTCCAAGGCCGTCGTTTACCGAGGATTTCCAAAATCGACGGCCTTGGAAGGCCATCGTACAAGGTTTTGAAACCGCCTCTAAGGAGGCAGGACGCCGCCGCGCACGACCAGGGGCGTTTACGCCCCCATCCGCCGCAGGCGGCATAGGCCCGTGCTTGAGCACGGGTGAACCAGGCGTTCCGGCTGCAACCAACGCTCCATTCTCGCGTCGCCCCGCGCCACCGCGTTCCACCCTCGCGTTACCCCGCGCCATCGCGTCCCACCTCACGAGGCGCGCCGCCTCGTCTTCGCTTCCGTCGGGGGCTCCAACCCGATTCGACAGCCACCCCGGGAGCTTCCGGCACTATTCTCCAAAGGAAACTCAATCGCCGGGTCTGGAATCTCGCTCGGCTCGGGATCGTCACTAATGACTGGAGGCTGTTTCAGAACCTTGGAAGGCCATCGTACGGCAAGACATCGGTTTTGAAATGCGCTCTAGTCATTAGTCACTAGTCCTTAGTCATTCCCCCCTTCCCAAATTTCCCCAGCCACCTGTAACAAATCTGCGAGAATCCTTCTCTTGATGTGGATTCGAAGTAATTTGGTGGAGCCGCGCAAACGTCGCAGTAGTTGAAATAATGGCCGAAACGAAGAATTGCCCGCGGTGCGGGGCGGAACTCCCAGGCGACGCGAGCGAACAGCCGTGTCCGGCCTGCTTGATGCAATTGGGGCTCGCCAGCTGGGCGAACCAATCGTCACCCGCGCAGACCGAGGCGATTTCGCAGCCGCCGATTCCCAGCCTCGCCGAGCTCTCCGAGCATTTCCCGCAACTCGAGTTGCTCGAGGTCGTCGGCCAGGGCGGGATGGGAGCCGTCTTCAAAGCCCGGCAGAAAAGTCTCGACCGAATCGTCGCGCTCAAAATCATCTTGGCGGCTCCCACCGACAGCTCGCGCGGTGATTTCGCCGATCGGTTTGAGCGGGAGGCTCGCGCGCTGGCCAAGTTGAATCACGCGAATATCGTTTCCATTATTGACTTCGGCAAGGCGAACGACGAGTTCTTCTTCATCATGGAGTACGTCGATGGAACCGACCTCCGGCAACTGATGCTGAACGACGAACTCACTCCCGAACAGGCGCTGGCGATCGTGCCGCAGGTCTGTGAAGCCCTGCAGTACGCCCATGAAGAAGGCATCGTGCACCGGGACGTCAAGCCGGAGAACATCTTGATCGACCGCCGCGGCCGCGTGAAGATCGCCGACTTTGGGTTGGCGAAACTGCTGCGTCCCGACAAAGTTCAGGCTTCGCTGACCCGAACACATCAAGTCGTGGGCACGCCCCGCTACATGGCTCCTGAGCAAATGGAGGGAGCCAAGGAAGTGGATCACCGCGCCGACATTTTTTCGCTCGGCGTCGTCTTCTACGAAATGCTGACGGGCGAATTGCCGATGGGGGTCTTTCAACCTCCGTCGCGACGTCGAGATGTCGACGCCCGTCTCGACGAAGTCGTGCTACGGACGCTGGAGAAAGAACCTCAACATCGCTATCAGCATGCGAGCGAAGTGAAGACGGACGTCGAGTCGATCGCCACGTCGGCGCCGGACGAGTCGGCGGAGAAGATCGTCGATGACGTACTGGAAGTCGCAGCCGCCGCGCTGAAACCGTTCATCTGGCGATTTGAAGTCCCTTCCGTCTATTCGCTCTTACCGATCGTGTTGGCCGGATTCTTACTCATTTCCGTGTTCACACCTTGGACAGAGACGCAGATCACGCAGCATTCGACGGCGCGTTTGGTGGGCCGTTATCTGTCCGCGGGGTCGCACCATTGGCACCCGCTGGCCGGAGCCGCCGCGGCCGCCGCCCTGGTGATCTATGGACTGTTTCATATCGAGAAGGCCGTATCGAGTTGGCGAGCAACTTTGGGATGCGGCGCGGCGTTGGCCGTGGGACTATCCGCGACGCTTGTCTGGCTAGGTGAACCGCTAACACCCAATATTGACGGCGTCGGTGACGCCTACAGGGCGCTGACATCGCACCGCGGCGAACGTTCGACAGTCTCAGCAATGCAACATTTGCAGATGTTGTCGAACTCAACAATCAGCATTCGGGTCAGCGGGTATGTCGGGCTCTACTGCTCTATGTTCTTTGCGTTTTGTTTGGGGATTGTCTCCGCATTTGAATTGCGGGCGGTCGAGCAGGAGACGGTCGAGGAGGATGCGGAGGCGACGGCCGTCGGGCTCGCCACGCAGTTGCGAACGATCGCCTTCTGCCTGCCGGTCGCGCTGGCCTGTGTTGTGGTGGCCAACCTGCTCGACGCGGTCTTTTACGGAGCGGGACCGATCTTTGGCTGGCACCACAATCTGTTGCTGATCTCGATTTGCACGCATTTGGCGCACACGCTGATCGGTTTTCCTTTGTTGCTGCTCGGCGCGCGCGGATTGCGGAATCCGACCGCCACCATGCTGCCTCGTGTGGCGGCTGTGATCGCCGTGTTGCCTCTTTCCTGCCTGAGTTTGCTGGCCGTGCCTGTGACGATACGGATATTCCGCTTCTACGGGGCGGGGCGGAACGACGAGCGCGAGAAAGACGACGCATCGACCGCCGCCTACTTGACCGATTCGCTCCGACTGGCGGGACGCGCGCTCAGCTGGATTTCGATCGTGCAACTTGTCGCCGCCGTCGCCGCCATGCTGACCGGAATCGTCGTGGCGAATTCAGCGCGGCACGACGCGGAATTCTTTCTGGCGCTCGCGCTGCCGACGATACTACTCGCGCAATCGCTCTTGTTGGTCTGGTCGACGATCCGCATGGCGCGACTCGATTCGCGAGGCTGGACTCGCGCGGCGGCCGTCTTGGCGATGATCCCCTGTTCACCGTTCTGCCTGCTCACGCTGCCGCTCGGTGTCTGGTCCTGGAGTCTGCTCTCCGCCTCCAATCGAGACACGGCGAGCGCTGTCTTTCCTCCGAAAGAAAAGTACGCGCCGCCGCCCGTCAAGGCCTGATCTATCCGCCGGCTTTCGCCGGACGCCACGGTTCGGGACCGTCGGGCTTGGCGCGGAGAAACTTGGCGTCGACTTCTTCGTACCAGCGATGCAACCGCTCTCGCATCGCGGCCACCCGGTCCGGGTGCTTCTTGGCGATGTCCGATCGCTCGCCCAGATCGTCTTTCAAGTTGAAGAGATGGACGCGACCGTCCTCGAATCGCTCCACCAACTTCCAATCGCCGCGGCGGATCGCGGCGCCTGGGAATCCGCCCTGATTCGAGTAGTGGGGATAATGCCAGAACAGATCTCGCTCCGCCGTCTCCTTTCCCTGCAGCGCGCCAGTCAAACTGACTCCGTCGAGATGCTGTTGAGGTTTCGCATCCAGACCGGCCATGTCGAGCATTGTCGGATAGAAGTCGGTCGAGATCACCGGTGTCGCGTTCGTCGAACCCGGCTTGGCAACGCCCGGCCAGCGAATCACGAACGGCTCGCGGATGCCGCCCTCGTATAGCCAACCCTTGCCGCCGCGAAGCGGTAGGTTGGAAGTTGGCGAGCCTTCCGAGGTGGACAGGCCGCCGTTGTCCGACGTCATCATCACGACCGTCCGGTCAGCGATGCCGAGTTCGTCGATCTTGTCGAGCACCTTCCCGACGGCGCTGTCCATCGACTCGACCATCGCCGCGTAGACCGCGTGGGCCTGCACGGAGCGAGCGCGGCGAGCTTGCTTGATCGGCAACGCCTGTTCTTCGGGCATGAACTGCTCGACCTCGCCCAACTTCAGCCGCTCCGCTTTGCTCTTGTACTTGTCGACCAACTTGCGTGGAGCCATCAGCGGCGTGTGCACGGAATAGAACGAGAGGTAGGCGAGGAAGGGGCGGTCGCGGTTCTCTTCCATGAACGCGGCTGTCTCTTTGGCAAGGCGATCAGGCAGATGCTCGCCGTCGGGACCATTTGTCATTCGCGGATTGTCAAACGGCGAGAAGTAGCGCTTTCCCGTGTAGGGCCCGCCCCGCGACCAGCCGCCGATGTTGACGTCGAATCCCTGCTTCGTCGGCCAGAATTCGGCTGTTGGGCCCAGATGCCATTTGCCGGCGAAGAACGTGCGGTAGCCCGACTCGCGGAGCGTCTCGGCGAGAGTCACCTCGGACAGGTCCATGCGATCGTGAAGCGTCGCCGGCAAGAACCGACCCGGCCGCCTGCCGGAAAAGAAGTTGGTCGCGTCCACACGGGAAGGGTACTTACCAGTCATGATGCTGTAGCGTGTTGGACTACATACCGGATTGGCAGCGTATCCATCGGTGAATCGCATGGCCTCGCGTGCCAGAGCATCCACATGTGGCGTCTCATAAAACGTCTGCGGATTATTGGCACCGATGTCCATATACCCCAGGTCGTCAACGAGAAAGAACACAAAATTGGGTTGCTTGGCCGCTAACCCCGCAGGGAGCGC
>JASMLW010000466.1 GCA_030748485.1 Pirellulaceae bacterium | reverse complement strand
CCCCAGTAGCCGTCGCGCGGCTATGCGAACGGCGGGCGATTGTTTCGGTGCTTCGTACTCGTCGGCGATCTGGCGACAGTGGGAGATTCACTGACGCAGCTTCACAATGGTCACGCATCGCCGTAGCGGCGCGGCCGTTTGCGGGTGCCCGCCGCGCTTCAGGTGATTGGACGAGCCAATCGTGGGTCGAGATGTTACAATCGGCTCACTACATCGATCCCCCACCTCATTGACCTAACCTCCCACCTCCTTGTCGCTCATCGACTCGCGCGAGGTTCGTGTCAAATCAACGCCCAAATCTTCTAGAACGGAGAATCTTCATGCGGCACTCACAAACTTCCCCCCTAACTGAGGTTGTTTGTGTTGTCATTGCTTTGGTCTTCGCAACGAGCGCTGTCGTTGGCGCGGCGGAATTGGACAAGAAGCGGTCGTCAAAGTCGGTTGCCGACGTGCCACTCAAGAAGGCCCTGGCCGCCAGCCGTCGCGTCGACAAGCTGATCGAGAAAGGATACGCGAGGAACAACGTTGAGCCGAATCCGATCGCCAGCGATGAAACATTCGTGCGGAGAGTTCATCTGCACATCATTGGACGGATCCCAACCTATGACGAAACGATCGCGTTTCTGGACTCAGAAAATGTCGACAAGCGCAGTGAACTGATCGACAAACTGCTCGATAGCGAAGGATACGTGAGCCACCAGTTCAATTACTGGGCCGATTTGCTGCGGCTGCAATCGCGAATGCGTTACGCGCCGGCCCAACCGTATCTCGATTTCGTCAAAGACTCGTTGCGCGACAACAAGCCCTATGACCAGTTCGTGCGGGATTTGGTCACTGCGGAGGGATACACGTGGGACAACGGGGCGGCCGGCTATTACCTTCGCGACACAGGGATGCCGCTCGACAACATGTCCAACACGGCGCAGGTCTTCTTGGGAACGCAGCTGGTTTGCGCCCAATGCCACGACCATCCGTTCGATACCTGGACTCAGAAACAGTACTACCAGTTGGCCGCGTTCACGTACGGAATTCAAACTCGTGACCGCAACCATCCCATGTACCGCGAAATCCGGGGCATGCGCCGCGACAAGAAACTCGACCAGGACGTCGTCCGGTCGGCGGGGCGAATCCTGCAGCCGTTGGCGTACAAAGTCAACGAGACCAATCGGCCTTTGCGGTTGCCGGACGATTACCAATACGACGACCACGAACCGAAAGACCAGATCGACCCGGCGACAATCTTCGGCGAAGAGGTGTCGATCGAACCGGGTGATAGCCCGAAAGGGATCTACGCCCGGTGGATGACGTCCGCCAAGAACCCGCGATTCACGCACGTCATCGCGAATCGGCTCTGGAAGCGGGCGATGGGCGTCGGTTTGATCGAGCCGGTGGACGACATCAAGGAGATCGTCGGAGCCTCAAACTCCGAACTGATGGAGTTTCTCGTCTCCACGATCGTCGAATCCAACTACGACATGAAGCAGTATCTGCGAATTCTCTACAACACGAAGACCTACCAACGCGAGGTGACCGTCGAAGAGCTTGTCGAGGGCGAAGACTACCACTTCCCCGGTCCAGTTCTCCGACGGCTGTCCGCCGAACAACTGTGGGACTCGCTGCTGGCGATGACCATTCCCGAACTCGACGCGCGGAAGGGCGTCGTTCGCGACAACAGCCGCTACGCGAACGGTGCGGAGTTGGTCGACATGGAGATGAAGGAGATCCTCAAGCTGGCGAAAGTCGAGGCCGAACGGCGCAAGGCGCAATTCGAGTACTCTCAGGCGACTGCCGAAATGCAGAAAGATCTGCGCGTCGCCTATCGCACGCAGGATCGTGAGACGATCGATAAACTGCGGACGAAGATGAACTCGATGCGGAAGAAGATCTTCGGGCCGCGGATGGAGAAGCAGACGCAGCTAGCTCAACAACGAGCTCGCGAACAGCGCCGTGACACCGATCCTCGATGGGCCGGCCTATCTCGTGATTTGGTGCGAGCTTCCGAGGTTTCGTCGCCCGCGCGGGCCGGACACTTCCTGCGACAGTTCGGTCAGTCGGATCGTGAGACGATCGAAAACGCCAATGTGGAAGCGACCGTGCCGCAGATCCTCACCTTGCTCAACGGACCGATGTACAGCCAGTTGATCAATCGCAATTCCGTGCTCTCCAAAAGACTTCTGGAAGCCGAAAGCCCGGAGGCGAAACTCGATGTGATCTTCGTCAGCATCTTGAATCGCCGTCCGACTGACGAAGAGCAAGAGATCGCTCTTCCGCAAATCGAGTCGGATCGGCGCAATGGAGCCGGCGACGTGATCTGGGCTCTGCTCAACACGCGGCAGTTTATCTTCGTTCAATAGTTGCCGAGGCCCGCGACGATTCCTCGCGGGCCGATTCGGCAAGCTCGTAAGAAACAAGAGAACCACAACACCTCCGAGACGACCATGAAAGACCTACTCAATAAACTCGATGACGTATCCCGACGTGAGTTCGCACAATTTGCGGCCAAGACGTTTCTCGGCGTCAGTCTGTTGCCCGTCGGCGGCGCGTTGGCGGCGGACGACGACGAACCAAAGGAACCGACGCCGCGGAAAAGCCCCGCCAGAAACATTATCTATCTGTACATGAGCGGCGGCATGTCTCACTTGGATACGTTCGATCCGAAGCCGGGAGCCGAGACGCAGGGGCCCGTGCAGACGATCGACACGTCGGTCAAAGGCATTCAGCTCAGTGAATACATGCCTAATCTGGCGAAGCAAATGGACAAGGCCGTGTTGGTTCGTTCGATCAGTTCCACCCAAGGAGCCCACGAACGCGGCCGCTACTTGATGCGGACCAGCTACACGCAACGCGGCACGATCCGTCATCCCGCAATGGGAGCTTGGGTGCTGCGATTGTCGGGCCGGCACAGTGATTCGTTGCCGGGCAACGTTCGTATCGGCGGCGACAGTCGGCACCCCGGAGCCGGCTTCATGGAAGCTGAGTTCTCGCCGCTGCCCATCGGCGATCCGACGACCGGATTGCAGAACAGCAAGTTGGCTCGTGGCACGACGCAGGCTCAATTCGATAGCAGGTTGTCGCTCTCGAATCGTCTCGATCAAGAATTTCGTCAGCGATTCGATCAGAAGAAGGTCCGCTCCTACAACGACGCCTACGACGACGCCGTGCGACTGATGACGAGTTCTGAGTTGGATGCGTTCAATATCTACCGTGAAACAGAGCCGGTCAGGATGGCGTACGGCGACAACCCGTTCGGACAGGGCGTCCTGCTCGCCCGGCGGCTCGTCGAAAACAATGTGCGCTTCGTCGAAGTGACGTTGGGCGGTTGGGATACGCATCAAAGCAACTTCGTGCGAGTTCCCGAGCGAGCTGACCTGCTCGACCGCGCGCTGGGGGCGTTGCTCGGCGATCTCGGAGACCGCGGGCTGCTGAACGACACCATGGTGGTTGTCGCCAGTGAGTTCGGCCGCACGCCGACGATCAATCAGAACGTCGGCCGCGATCACTACCCCAAGGCTTTTAGTGGGTTAATCGCCGGCGGCGGCATCCAAGGCGGCCAGGTGTATGGCGCGACCGACGAAAGAGGTGAGGAGGTCGCCGACGACCAACTCGCCGTGCCCGACTTCAACGCCACGATCGCCTACGGACTGGGACTCCCGCTGCGGAAAATCGTCAAATCCGCGTCGCGACGCCCGTTCACGGTCGCTCACAAGGGTGAGCCGGTGACGAGTTTGTACTCGTAGACTCCACTCCGCTGATTGGCGCGAATCGAGATGCACCCACGATGACAATCGTGCTTGGCGGCGGGCTAGCGCGCGTGGAATCGATCTACTCTCTCTTTGGTAACTTTCGTTCCAAAGAGAAAAGGCAGCCGAAGCTTCTTCAGCGGCTCCAGGTGATCGATGCCGGCGTCCGTCACCTGCGTGTATCCCAACCCCAGTGTCGTGAGCTGCTCGTGCTCAGCGAGGTGGGCAAGGCCCGCGTCCGTGATCGTCGTTTCACTCAACCAAAGATGCTGCAGCGTGCGTAGTCCTTGGAGTTGTTGCACGCCGTCGTCGCCTACTTTTGTTGATGACAGGATCAACGCAACTAGATTCGGCAGTTTTCCGAGGTGGGCCATGCCGGCGTCGCCGACGTCCGTTTCAGCCAAGTTTAATCGCCGCAACTCAGACAGCTCAGCCAGGTGCGGCAGGCCGGAGTCGCTGAGGTCGTTGGCGGAAAGGTCCAGGTCTTCCAGTTCACGTAGCCGCGCCACGTGAACGAGTCCGCTATCAGTGACTCGAGTCGAGTGAAGCGATAGTTTGCGGAGCCGCCGGCAACGACCGATCTGGCGCATGGCCCCGCCAGCGACGGCCGTCCGATCGAGATTAAGTTCCTCCAATCGCGTCAACCAAGACAGCCGCTTCATATGTTCATCGTTGAATTGGAAACGGTTCGACAGGTTGAGTTTCCGCAGGTGAGTTTGATGCGCAAGGCCATCGACAAGCTCGGTCAGGTCGCCGCGCTCGGCTGAGTCGAGGTCACCGAGGGAAAGGTCGGCCTCGACGACGCGATCGAAATAGGATGCGTACTCCTCGCCCACAAGGTTGTCCAACCATTGCGGAGCCGAATCGACAGTGATCGCGGCTCCGGCGGCCCTTAGTGCTTGAACCGCCTCACGCCGCTCGTAAACTCGCCGAGTCCAGGCGGCCCCGATGGCGCAGATGAGAACGGCCACGGCAAGCGTTCTCATCGTGTATCTAAGAAATCGCGGCCGCGTTGTCATCGGCGACTCGGCAATCTGCGAGCGGTTCGTAGGTCAGCGGGCGAGGCCGCGCGACCGGACTCTCAATGAATGAACAGGAACTCTTTCGTGTTCATCAGGGCCCAGAGCACATCTTCCAAGGCGGTGCGGCGGGGCGTTTTCTTAAAGTGGGCCTCGATCTGCTTCTTGGCGCTTTGATCGGGAAGATCAGTCAGCGTCCTCAAGTAGAAATCGTCGACGATGCGAGCGTTGCTCTTGCCCGCCGCGAGCGAGCGGGCGATGATCCCGTTGGGATTCGCCAGCAACTCACCAATCCGATTACTATTGATCAAATGCAGCGCCTGGCTGATTGTCGGCGGCGGATTGCGCGGGCAGGATGAGGTCCGCGGTCGACCGCTGAGAAAGAGATGCTGTGACTCGCGCCAGACGGCCAAGCTCACCTCAGGGGGCTCGCGCTTCAGCCCCACCGCTTGTCGAATTGAGTGGTGCAGCGCCCATGGCCGGAGCCGGCGCGGGTAAAAGCGGGAGTAGAACCACTCCTCATTCGCCTGCGCCGGACTGAGTTCGCTGCTGAGCTGATACGTGTGGGAATTGCAGATGAGCCGCAGCAGGTACTTAGTGTCCATGTTGTGCGACAGGAATTCGTCGGTCAGCTGATTCAACAATTGCGGATGGGTGGGAAGGTTTGTCGAGCTCAGATCGTTCACTGGTTCAACCAGACCTCGCCCGAACAATTCCGCCCAGTATCGATTCACCATGTTGCGAGCGAATTCGCGTTTTCTGGTGCGAGTGATTTCGGTTGCCAGTGCATGGCGTTGGACGCGGGAACCTCGCACATCGATCTCCGCGCCCTCTTCTTTCGACGGGGCCGACAGGACGCCGGCGAATTGGCTGGATATTGCCGTGAAGTCGCTGGGCTTCCAGGCCGCCCGCGGATGAGGGTGACACCGGGCGCACGCCGAACTCGACCCCAGAAACACCGACTCGGTCGCGCCGGCCAACTTCTCTTCGGTTGGGTGCGCGGAATAGAACGCGGTCGCGCCGTTGTCCGCCAACTTCCCCCGCGCGGTCAGCAATCGGCGCGCGGTGTCGTCGAGAGTCAAGCCGCTCTCAAAACTGCCGGTCAACCATTGAACAAGCGCCAAGTAGGATTCGTCCGAGACCTTCGACTCCATTAGCAGCCATTCGGTCCAGACATGCGCCCAGTGGCGAGCGTACTCTTTCCGTTGTAGGAGCGAGTCAATGAGAGCCGTTCGATTGCTCGGACGATCGTCGCGGAGGAACTGAACTAGTTCGCGCGGCGTCGGCTGGCGGCCGATGAGATGTTGGTAGGCTCGGCGACAGAACGGAGCGTCCTTTGTCGATGCGGCCGGCGTGACGCGGGCGCGACGCCAGCCGGCGATGATCCGCTCGTCGATGAAGTTGTTCACTGGCGAGTCGATCTTCACTTCGGCTTCACCGATCGCGATGGTCAGTGGTACGGCGGCGCCGCGATATGCGTAGCGGGCGGTGATGGTGGTGAACCCGCCGCCCACGATGTCCAATCTTCCGTCTGCTGTCACCGTAGCAACGTCTTCCTTTCCACCACCGAAGACCGTCCACAGGGTGACATCGTCGCGATCGCCGTTGGCCCATTCGGCGAAGACTCTTAGCTTGGTAATATCGCCAGGCCGCAAGGGGTCGTCGGGCGGCTCGATGGAGATTCTGGTCGCCGGAGCACCGTCAGGGGACGCGTCGCTCGCGCCCTCGGCGATCCACCGCAGCAGAATGTGATAGGCGGCCGAGTCCACTTTCAGTCCCTGACACCCGCGGTATCCTAGCGGTCGCGTAATCAACAGGCTGGTGGCGGGTTCGACCGGCGAAACTCGGCGACCACCGTGATCTTTCGCCAGAGCCGCGTAGTCCGCGGCCGGATCACCCGCGAGCACAGACAAACGTAGTCCACCCGGGGACTCCTCCCTCGCGTGGCACGAATTGCAGCGGAGTCTGGATAGCAGAGGCATCACGTGCCGCTTGAAATCGACTCGCGCTCGAACGCGAGAATCGCCATCCTTCGCCAACGCGCTGTTGCACGCGATCGCCAGGGACACAAGCCACATTGTTGTGACGAGCCGGTACATGCGAGGCATTGTACGGGAACGCCGCACGGCGACTCAAACAGATCCGCCTGCAACCTTTCGATTGGCACGGGTTGGGGCGTCGTGGAATTCACCGGAATTCGTCGGAATCAACTGTTCGTTACGCGGTGAATCGGAATCCTGCCCATTCACTACTTGAGATCCCCAGCCTCTCAGAACACCTTGACGGAGCGGCGCTATTTCGATTGAGGGCCGGCGATAAGAGGTTGGATGTTGTCGTCCATCCAGGCGATCCGACTCGTCAACCAGCGTTTCAGTTGACGAATCTCTTCTGGATAGTCCTGGGCGTATGGACGCGGGTTCGGCCAGATGTAACTACCCAGGATCGGCCACCGCTCGAAGTTCCTTTGTTGCGCCGAGTCCAACTTCGCAGCCGTCTGATCGATCGATTCGAGAATCGCTTCGATGGCGAATTCGTCGCCTCGCAGATCGCGCCAACGTTCGCCCAGCCGCGCTCGAAATCGCGGATCCTCAAACAGCCGGTCCCACCAGAAGGGCAAAGACAACGCCTGTCGCGGTTCTTTTGAAAAGAGCATCCAGTCCTCGGTGTGCCAGACGCCTCCATACGACGCATTTCCGGTGCTCAAGTTGAGGTCCCAGATCGGCCCCATGCTAACGCGGCCGTCTTTTCCACGGTGCAGGTAGGTGCTCAGGAAATAGGCGTCGACGTTCTTGAAGAGTTCGTTGAGCAGGAAGAAGTCGATGAATGAATCGGCGTCGCAATACTTGGCGTATCCTTTCTGCGGGTCGAGGAAGTTGTCGGCCGCCAGCGATCGCTCAAACCGGCTGAAGTCCTGCTGAATCCACTTTCGCCGCTTGTCGCCGAGGCGGTCGCCGCGGGGAGACACATGCCCCAAGACGGTTCCGAAATCCGACGTGAAGTAGGAACCCGGACCATCGACTCGATCGATCTTGACGATGTATCCGCCGCTGAACGAGTCTCCCTTCTTTTTCAATCGGGGAACGTCGACTCGATCATCACCCCGCTTTAGCTTCTCGACCAGCAGGTAGACGCCGACATATTGATTCTCAATTGGAGTCGTCGTGGAATCGCGCAGAAACAACTCCGCGAACCGCGCGCGGGGCGCGTAGCGGCCGATCTGGTTGCTCAGGCGGAACGCCAAGTAGTTCCTCATCAGCGTTTTGTCGGAATGGGGCCCGTAGAGAATCCAGTCGGACTCCGGCGGCAATCCCAATAGACCGACATCTCGGTCCTTGCCCGATTTGTTGACCGACTCAAAGCCATACGACTTCTTGTCGAACATCTGCGACGAGGCGCCGCGAATCTCGATGCGGATTCGCGACGTCGAGGTCGGAGGGTCGGTGAGCCGATTGGGGCGGTTGCCGCGATCGATGATCGACATGACAGCGTCCGTCTTTGGCTCATCCGCAATCGGGGCTCCCGCCGTGTCGACAATGACGATCGGAAGGCGCGAGTCGGCCGAGAATCGGAATGGTTCGGCGGCGAGCGATGCCGTGGCGAACAGGGCGCCCAACAGTATCCAGTGGCAGCGCAGGATCGACATGTCTTCCTCTTATTTGTTGTCTTGCGAGTCGCGAACCGCTTTGAGCGCCTCTGGCGTGCCGATCGACAACAACGCGTATCGGGCGATACGGCGAACCGGGTACGAGGTGTCTTGCAGCGCCGCCGTCAACGCCGGCATCGCCGGCTCCCCCGCCTGGGCCAACGTGCGAATTGCAAACACCCTCAGTTGGTCGTCATCGCTCTTCATCGCGTTAGCCAGGGCGGGCAGCGCCGGTTCCCCGATCCGCGAAAGCACGCGCATCGCCTTACCGGCCGCGATCCCGTCGCCGCTGCGCAACACCTCCATCAGCGGGTCGACCGCCGCCGCACCGTGGCGGGCGAGCTGATACCCCGCAGGCGACGAGCGGCCAAAACGACTGTTGCTCTCCAACATCGACCGAATCAATGTCGCCACATCTGTGTTGGACGAACTGCTTGAGGGACCGCGGCGTCTTGATCCGGCCATTCCGGCCATTCCGGCGAGTGCTCGAATTGCCGGATCGCGGTCGTCGCGGGCCCCGGCCAGCACCTTTCCAGCGGCCTCGCCTTGGGTGGGATCGAGCCGCAACAGAGCGACGGCCGCCAGCACACGCGCCTTGGAACTCTCGTGTTCGAGCGCCGCGGTCAGCGCGGGAATTGCCGCCGCGCCGGTCGCGACAATCGCCATCGACGGATCGGAGCCTTGGCGGCCGAGCGTCCCGCCGAAGTAGTACGCGCGCGGGTCCGGGTCGAGCCGAGCAAGCGCGGCGATCAGATCGGGGACGACGGGCTCAGCGCTAGCGCCCATCTGACCGACGGCCCAAACCGCCTGCTTGCGAGCATCGGCTGAGTCGGAACCTAGCGCGGATGACAATTCGGCAAGCGCCTTTCGCAGAGAATCGTCGTCGACCTCGTGCAGCGCGTAGGCGGCTCCGATGCGAGTGAGTCTGCTCTCATGCTGCAGCGCGGTGACCAGCAGATCCGGCTTTTGACCGTCGGCGATTTTGGCCAGTGCGTGCGCCGCGTTGCAACGGGCGGTGAAGTCGCGGTGCTCCAATCGCGCTATCAGGGCGGGCGCGGCCGGAGCCGCCGCCGGTCCAATCAGTTCGAGAACCTGCGCGGCGTCGTTGGCGATTTCCACGCCCTCACCAAACGCGTCGATCAAGATGGGAATCGCTCGACTGGGATCCTTGTCGATGCGGAACAGCGCGTAGGCCGACCAGACGCGAACCAAGCCGTTGTCGTGTTCGAGCGCCGCTCGCAGTTTTGGCGCGGCGGCTTCCCCGATGCTGATCAATGCGCCGGCGAAGCGAGGTCGGCTGGCGGCGATTCGAGAGCTGGCGAAAAGCACTTCGATTCGTTCGCACTTGAGCGCTTCGATCAACGCCGGCGCGGCGTCCGCGGCAGCCGGTCCCAGCTTGGAAACCTCAGCGGCGGCAGCCAATCGCGCTTCGGTGTCGGGCGACTCGAGCTTGGCGATCAACGAACTCACGTCGTCTTCGCCAGAACAAGCGGACAAGAGCGCGGTCGACAAGATCAACGCTCCGCTCGCCGCGAGCAATCCTGGTAAGCGCGGTGCGCGCCGAAGTGTCGGCATGGGTGTCTCCGAATCAAGTGGGAGTGAAACGTCCCAATGAGAATTCCAGCGAAATGCGAGATCGCAGGATATCATTGAAGACGAAGCAACGCCAAGGTTTTCGATCGCGTTAATGACGGGAAGGCCAATGCGGGGCGCGGTCTTGGGCAACGAAACGCGAGATTCTCGATGCTCGACCCTACCAGTCACCAGCGTACCGCGTTGAGTAGTCGCCGGCGTCGCGCTGGGCCAGTTGATACATCCGCTTGGAGATCTGCCGGAGGTGGAGGCAGTCGTGGGCCGCCCAAGAGGCGAGGACGTCACCGGCCCGAAAGAGACCAAATTGCGGGTGGTCGTAGGTTTGCTCCCAGTCCGGGTCAACCAGCGAACGAAGCCAGCTGATCGATTCCATTCTCAACGTCGCGAATCTGTTCGCTGCTTCGTCGAGGTCGCCCTCGTTGTAACGGCGCTCGACCGCCCAACCCTCTGGATCAATAGGAGGCCATGGCTCGGCCGGACTGGTTAGAGTCATTCGGGTGCGGACGGCAAAGTCGAACTCCTCCTCGTCCGCTAGATGGCTAACGACCTCAAGAATCGACCAGGCGCCGTCAGCCGGTTTCCAGCGGCTGTCTTCGGCGGTCACGCCGCGGACAACTTCGGGAAGCAGGCGGCCAAAACGATCGAGCGCGTCCGTCAGCCGTGGATGGTTCATATTGAAAGTTCCGATCAGGTGGCAGTGCAACACACAAAGCGAGCTGCCGCTCAGTCGTCGTTCGTCGGTCGGGGAAACTCCAGAATCCTCAACGCCATAGAAGGCCAGCGGCAATTCAGTGATTACGGTCGTTCGAAGACGCCGATGAGCTTTCCCTCCGCCAACGTGTGCCCCTGCATCGCGGCCAGCAATTCTTCCTTCGATGCGCCCGCTTCGAGTTGAAGGGTGGCGTCGAGGGCGTAGAGACGAAAGATGTACCGGTGTTGGCCGCTCCCCGGCGGGGGCGCGGGACCGCGGTAGCCGACGTTTTCGAGGGGCCACGAATTGACACCCTGCAGCGCACCCGAAACAGTCGACAGTTCAAGTTCCTTCGGCAGTCCCGCTGGCAGTGATGTCGCATCGGCCGGGATGTTGTAAATAACCCAGTGCACCCACGGGTCATCCGCCGGTGCGTCGGGGCTGGGCGCGTCGGGATCATCGCAGATCAACGCAAACGACACCGTCTCGGCCGGCGCTCCAGACCACGACAGAGCCGGCGAAACATCGTCGCCGTTGACCGTGTGCCGCTCGTCAATTTTCGCGTTGTTCGCGAATGCTTCACTGGAAAGTTGGATTTGCGACTGCGAGCCTTCTTCGCCGGAACTGGTGGAATTATCTGGAACTGGTGGCGCCGATTCGGGCGAACCACACCCGGCCGTCACAGCTAGGAAGAACAGCATGGGAAGGCTGATTCTGGGACGAACACTGACAGACATTTTATTACTCCCGCAGATGTTTGATGAGTGATGACTGATGAGTGACGACAGCGCCTCACGGAACGCTTTCCAAACACGTGAGCAACTTAACGGCGGAGCATGCCCTGGTCGAGACTCACCGACGAAGAGCGTCAGGCAGGCCTACGGAGTTCGCACGACACGAAAGCTGAAAGTGTCGTAGTAGCTCGCGGGATGGACCTCATCGCGAGACGCCGATCGGCACTGTGACGGGTCATTGAACCAGCTGCCGCCGCGGATGACTCGATGCGTTCCGGCAGCGGGCCCGGTCGGGTCGGACTCCGGCCTCGACTTGTAGTAGTCTTTGCCGTACCAATCCTGACAGAGCTCCCACCCGTTTCCGTACATGTCGTAAAGCCCAAACGGATTGGGTTTCTTCCCGCCCACTTGATGCGTCCCGGTGCTCTTGAACCACGCGTAGTCTTTCAGTTGAGAACTGTCTTCGCCAAAGCACCAGCGCGTCGTCGTGCCGGCACGGCAGGCGTATTCCCATTCGGCTTCGGTGGGTAGGCGATACCCGTCGCCAGGAATAAGAGTGATTTCCGATCCCTTGATCTCGTAACTCGCCGACAATCCTTCGAGTTCGCTGAGTTGATTGCAAAACGCGGCGGCGGCGTCCCACGAGACGTTGTCCACGGCGAATCGGCTAGTATCCTCGACAACACCCTCGGCCGACTTCCGCGGCGCGCTGCTTGGATTGGATCCGGTCACCTGCTTGTACTCCGCCTGAGTGACTTCGTAGACACCGATCAAGAAAGGCTTGGTGATTTTTACACGGTGTTGAGGCTGCTCATGGCTGGGAGCCGAGTCGGCCTCCGGTGAACCCATCAGGAACTCGCCGGCGGGAATCAGCTTCAGCTTCATGTCGACTGAGTTCTTCGCGATTTCGATGTTGGGCGACTGGGTGTTGGCGGTTGGCTCGGCGTCTGTCGACCCCTCGTTCACCGGGCTTTCCTTCGACTCGCCGAGAAGCTCGGCCAGCCGCAGGCCGAGCTCTTCACCTCGAGCGTCGAGCGACACGACTTTGCCCTCTCCATTGACGAGGAACGCTGTCGGCGTCGAAGTGACGCCTAGACGAACGGCTGTCGGCTGTTCGAGGCCCGCTGGGTCAAAGAGCGTCACCCACGGCAACTCGTGCTTTTTTAAGAAATCGACAACCGCCGAGCGTTCCGTGTCAGCTGCGACACCGACAACTTCGAATCCGCGATCGTGATAGAGCTCATAGTTCTTCTTGACGTTGGGCAACTCCTCAATGCAGGCGCCGCACCACGTTCCCCAGAAATCGAGCAGCACGACCTTGCCGCGGTACTTGTTCCAATCGAATTCTTCTCCGTCGACAGTCTGGCCTTCCACGGCGAGTTCCTTGTCGAGGAGGAAGAGTTTCCGCGCGGTTCCCGCCAGTCGCTGGGCGCGCGTGACCAAGTCTTGATCTTTGGACTGACTGACGATGTCAACAATCCGCTGGTAGGCCTTTCCTTCGGCTTCTCCCTGCTCGCCATAAACGACTTGTGCGATCACGATGGCCAAGTCAAAACGTTCTCTCGACGGCCCTGCTTTTTCCAAAAAGGCAAGCGTATCTTCGAACAACTGTTCGCGCTCCTCTTGTTCGATTTCTTCGGCCGCCAGAGCTCGCTCCCAAATGGCTTTCGATTCCGGATTGCTGACGAACATCGTTTCCGGATCGAGCGGCTCCAGGGCGAGGTGTTCGGACTCAACATTTTCCGCGCCTTCAATTCCGGCGACGTGTTCCGGTGCGTTCAGCGGCCTACAGGCGCTCGTGGCCATCAGGCTGAGAAAGAGGAGGGCGGCGCACAATACGCGAGAGACGACCATCTTGCACTCCTGTCCAGCGGCGTCGCGCACCGGCGAGCTAACCGCCGGTAACGGACAAAACTTCAAACTTGGTGACTGGAATACTGGTCACGACGTGGCTTTCTTCGTCGGGCTGACCGTCCACCTTCTTGTACGTAATGCGAGCCTTTACCCTGCGACGCGCCGACCTCATCGAAAACGAAAGGACGGCTGTTTGTTCTCCGTCGGCAGTCGCATCGGTTCGTTCGTGAAGCTCGATCTCGGTGATATCGACGAGCTGCAATCGCCAGGATTTGCCGTTGTGTTTAACAACCTGATTGTGAAGCAACATCGCGTAGATCGCGTCCGAGTGCTCCTCCATCAGGGAGATCTTCTCATCGTCCGGGCCGCCCCCGCAACCGACCTGGACCAACAGGCAACTCAGTCCCACAAGGAGTTGGATGCTCAGACGGGCGGCAACATTCATCGAAGCACCTTCGCCCGGTTCGAGGTGGCGGATCCAACGCGATGGGCCACGGCGACCACGTCAGGCGCCGTCGCTTTTCTTGGCCATCGAGGCGTACACATCCCCGTCGATCGAATCGCTAATAAACCTGACGCCGCCATCCGCGAAAAGGAAAAGCGCCCCACTGGAGTGGGCGCTGCTGAAGCCGATAAATCGAGTGCGTGACGAATTCAACAAGATACGTTTGCCACAGGTCCCAACGACCGCCGGCCCATACATATAGGAGCCGACTTTGTTGATGGCGCGCATCCAGATCGCGCCGCGAAATCCTTTTTTCATGTCGAATTCGCGCTCGCCGACCAGGAAGGTGTTGCTGGCCCCATCCTTGATCGATTGGATGCCGACTCGACTGGCGACGCCGAACACTCCTGACGGGTCCTGGCTCCGATGCTCGACGAAGTTGGTGCCGCCGTTCACACCGATGTAATTCGACTTCTTGTAACCAATCGTGCCGTCGTGACTGTAATTCCCGTTGATGTCAGGTCCCGAGTCCGTTGGACACACGTAGATCGGCAGGAGGATGTCGTACTCCGTGCCCGCGTCCGGTGGCATGACGTCGCCAAATTCGTTGACTCGAAGAGCGTCGTAGAGTGGGGTTTGCTCAAGATCGGGCAAGATGTAGGCGCCCCACGTCCATCCCGTCGGGCCGATCCAACCGGAAGGGAAAACTTTGTAGCGGTCGTGGTAGGTTTGCATGGCCAGCCCAATCTGCTTGAGATTGTTTTGGCATTGCAGACGTCGCGCTGACTCGCGAACGTGTTGCACGGCCGGCAACAGCAGAGCCATGAGAATGCCAATAATGGCCAACACAACTAACAACTCAACCAGCGTGAACGCCGGTCGTGTCCGGTCTTTGCGCATAGTTCCACCCCTGAACGACGAACAGTTGAGCCCGCGATGGCGAGATCATGTCAGTCGAAATTGACTGGGCAGGAACGTCCGTCTTCCGTGACACAAAATGCACAGCAACTGCCTGGTGCTGCGCCCGGAGCAAGCTTATCACCGTGACCGAGATGAGCCGGCACGGCTGCCAGCGGAATTCGGAGGATCTGGCCGATCACGACGGTGTTGCCATTGCTCAACGTCCTGCTCGTCATCACATGGCAAACGTTGATACGCGGTATTCCGCCGCCACGACTGGGTCGCCCGAACGCCAAGTGAGAAAGTGAAATGGAAAGGAGCAGGAACGCCAGAGTAGAGAGGGTGAGTAGGCGCTTCATGAAGAGTCTCCCGAATGAGGGAAATGTTAGGAATTGGTGAGTCAGTATAGCGCGGCAAGCTGAAACTCGCAAAGAAGATCCACCCCCCGCGTATAAGTAAATTCCTCAATCCGCGCGTTGCGAAGCCTCCACCTCGCTGCGTACGAGCAACTCTAACGACCGCGCGCTGAGGTGGCGGACGCGACGCCCGTTGAGAAACAGGGCAGGAGTGGCGTCCACTCCCAACTGCGAGCCGAGCTGGACATCCTCGCGAATCTGCTCGTCCACATGGGCGGCCGACCGAACTTGATCGAACTGCGACTGGTCGAGCCCAACGCTCGCGGCGATCTCGCCGAGCGCTGTTTCCCCCCCTTTTAGATTTGATGCGAACAGGGCGTCGTGAAACGACCAGAAACGGTCTTGCTGGTGAGCGGAAACTGCGGCCCGCGCGGCCGCACAGGCCAGAGGTTGCAGATCGCTTTTCACCGCGTCATTGCATTCCTTGCCGAGCGGAAAGTGTTTGAAGACGATTCTGAGCTGGCTGGGAAATCGCCGCTGCAAACCGTACAGTTCGCCGGACAGCGCCCGGCAACCGGGGCATTGGAAGCTGCTGAAGACAACCAACTGGGCGGGCGCGGCGGCCGGCCCCAAACTGGCGTCGCGGCGATCCACCGGCACCTCTTGCCGCGGCGTTCTCTCGAATCTGGCCAGCACCATATCGTCGACTGCGGCATAGTTGCGCGCCAGCCGTCGCTCGGACTGGACAAGCACCCATTGGTATAGCACCGTCGCGACGAGCCCGGCCGTGACAAAGCCGACGGCCTTCCAATGCGTCGAGCGGGCTTCGTCCGCGTCCCCACCGACTAGATATTTGCTGCCGGCCGACAGCGCGGACGCGATTTCGCGTATGGAGCCGCCCGACAAACGCTTGAGCGATGGGAGCAGCGCCACGTTGGCGGCGTGGATGACCAGACAGAGTCCGCAAAACGGGGCGCGACCACTGGCGATGACGATGGTCAGTATCACGCTGACGACAACGCCCAACACCGACAGCAACAAAGCGCCAATCGTCGCTTCGCCACGAAACTCGTCGCCGAGAACCCACCCCATCATCAGCAGACATCCGAGCGATCCGAAATAAACGACACCCCAACCCGCCAGGGGAACGCCCAGTTGCCAGGAGCCGTCGCTGATCAAAGCGTCGTCGCAACCTTGGCCGAAGACGATGGCGCAGACATCGATCGACCCGAACGCTTCGTCCTGCACCAACGCGAAGGTGCGAGCCAGTAGATATGCTGAGACCGCGAATCCAAGAGTTATCAGCGCCAGGCAAGTCGCCAGCCAACGGCCGCGGAAAGAACTGGTTGAATTCTCCAACGTCAACTCCCAGGTCTCATGCTGTTTTCCTCACGCTCAAATGGGGCTGGTCAGCCGCCATCCGAGGGCGCCTCTGATTGTGGATCCTGGCCACCCGTCAGTCCAGTGAAATAGGAACGCGATCGACTCAGTGCGGCGCCGATGTAAACTACCCAACTACTTTGTCATTAAGTACGATGGCGTTCCGACGGGCCTTCCGAGGGAGTCGAGAGCGGGTTAGCGCCGAGAGCCCGAATCGCCGCGTTGCGTGATATGGAACGTCCATTGTCGCGACTTCGTCGCGAAATCCCGCCCGGCAGGCAGGACCTACTTAAGTACGCTTTCTGGTTGATTCAGCTGGCAATGTTGTCCGCGAAGGACCAATCGTCCCGCGATGGTCGTCGTACCACACCAATGGGCAAACAAGATTCAACGGCGACTCGCGTCGCTCCTGTTTTCGACCAACTCTTGGCGATCGATTCGTCGGGGGAGTCGTGGCTGACATCGCTGATGCAGCTGCCAGTCCACGGCGCGGAGTTCGATGCTGTCGGATCGCTGGGGCGAATCAAAGACTCGGCGTGGGGCGACAACGAGCGGGGCCTGCCGCCCCCGCGCTCGCTATTGCGCTGGCTGGCGGAACACGCCGCGCCCACGTCGCCGAGCGTGCTGAACAGTTCGTCGCACCGAACGTCCGACCTTCGCAAACGCTTGCTGGACGGAGACCAAGAGGTGCTCCGCACGGCCCTGAGCGAGCTGGATAAAGAGCGAATCCCGGAGAGCGCTTGGTACATTTTCGAGGGACCGTCAAAACCCGATGTCTACATCGCCACACCCGAGGCGATTGTCGTAATTGAGGGAAAGCGCACTGAAAACTACATCACAACCAAGACGTCTTGGATGGGCGAACGCCACCAGATGCTGCGTCACATCGACTGCGCCTGGGACGTTCGGGGAGGCCGGCGAGTTCTCGGCTGCTTGATCGTCGAAGGCGAAGGTGGAGCGGGCGGACTGCCAGTTCCCAACAAATGGATCGAAGCAGCGCGACTCACGGTCGCCGACCAAGCACTCGAACTGAGCCTGCCTCACCGCTCAGCTGACGAACGCCGCGGCATCGCCAACGCCTTCTTGGGCGTGACAACCTGGCAGCAAGTTTGCCGGACCTTCGCACTCGACTGGGATTCGCTCCCCGATGTCATATAGCGGAACAGGCCGTTGATCCAGTCCCGAACATCTGGGCGATGATGGACCCCTCCAGCAAATCCGACGACCGCGACCCGGCGCTGCGTAGGCTCGCGGCGAGCGACGACGCCCACTTCCGGGCCATCATAATCCTGGCCGTGCTCTTCGTACTCGTCACGATTCTCGTGTTGCCGATCGTGCAGAAGAGACGTGAGACCGGGCCGCGGCGGCCCAATTGCAGCAACTGCTTGAAACAAGTCGCTCTTGCTCTGTATCTGTACCACGAGGATTACAGTGTTTTTCCGCAGGCTGTCGTAAATGACGAAAATGGAGCGCCGATGCACTCGTGGCGAGTCGCCCTCCTTCCCTATCTCAAGGGCCAGGACATCTTCGACGCCTACGACTTCGATCAGCCGTGGAATTCTGTCCACAACATGAAAGTCGGCGAGCGAGCGCCGGACTGCTTTCGGTGTTGGAAATGTGAGGGCAAATCACCCGCCTCGACAAACATCATGGCGGTCACCGGAGCCAAAACGTGCTGGCCGTCGAGCCGCGCTATCCGGCTCGGTGACATTGCAGACGGGCCCGATGACACAATTCAACTGATCAGCCTGCCCGATACGGGTATTCACTGGTTGCAGCCAGTTGATTTCAAGATCGGCGATCCACGTCCGGCCGGACGCCACGGGCAAGGCCACGCAGTTGCCTTCGCGGACGGCTCCGTGGGCCTACTGCCTGGCACTCATTCGATCGAGCCGTTCGCGACAATTGCCGCCGGCGATTCGGTAGATCGCCAAGCGATTGAAAACGTCCCCCGATAACGCTGAAGCGATCCATCCGCCGCAGGCTACTTCTTCGGCAGCATGGCGATGATCCGCAACGGCGCGCCCGTGCCGGAGCCGATCTTCATCGGCAGGGCGACGACGGTGGCTCCACGAGCGGGCACACGGTCGAGATTCGCTACGTTCTCGAATGCGGGAACGTTCTGCTTGAACAACGTCACGTGACTCAGAAATCGTTGGGATTGTCCGTGGTCGATGCTCGGAGTGTCGATGCCGATCGACTTGATCGAACGATGCTCCACCAACCACCGGGCGGCCTCCGGATCCAAGCCGGGAAAGTGCAGCTTGGCGACGGCGTCCGCGCCCATCTCGTCGGTGCCCAAGTAACGCTTGCGGTCCTTCCAATAGCGACCGTAGCCCGTCCGCAGCAGGACGATGACATCGACCAGCTGCCGGCCGTTGTCGGTCTCCCACTTCCTCAGATCGCCAACGCCGATCTCGTAGTCGCGGTTCGCGGCGCATTCCTTGGTTACGTCGATGACGACCGCATCACCCACGAGTCGGTCGAGTGGAATCTGATCGACCGTTTGACGCCCTTGAAAGAAATGAATCGGCGCGTCGATGTGAGTGCCCCCATGCTCGGCGGCGGCGAATCGGTTCGCCGAATAATAGTAGCCTTTCTCGGTGACGCCGGCCGTGCCGCGCAACAGCTTGAAGCCCTCTGCGGTCGGCCAATAGATCGCTTTGGCGTCAAACGGGTGAGTCAGATCGACGAGCCGGGGCGCCTGGGCGATTGCCGCGACTGCGGGCCAACACAACACTATCATGACGCATTGCGCGAGCGTGATTAGAGCGCATCTCAAGACCGATGTCTTGCCGTAAGATGGCCTTCCAAGGCCGTCGTTTCCCGAGGATTTCCAAATTCGACGGCCTTGGAAGGCCATCGTACAAGGTTTTGAAACAGCCTCTAGCGAATGCATGAAGCCTCCAATAATATCGACCGCCGTCAGTAGGCGTTGTGTTGTGAGCTGCACCGAATTATCTCTCAGGTTGAACGCAAGACGCTAGCGGAGAATCGCGGATGTCGGTTAAGAAAAATGGCGGGAACTGGCCGCCACGAGGGCGCGATGAGGTGAGGGGGCGACTTTTCGAGCGAGTTTGGAGCTTGTCAACTTCGTAGGTCGCGCGACGCTGGCGCCAAAAAGCTCAGCCGCCCACGGGAAGCGTGAGCACCGGCTTGACGCCTGTCGCTCCGCCCGACTGAAGTTCGAACAGCTGCAGCAGCAGAGTGAACGTGGCCTTTGAGCTATGATCGCGGTCGTCGATGTAGAACCACCAGTCGCGATACTCAATGGCGACGGCTGCGTTCTGAGGGCGGTGCGGGCAGCAGTTCACAAACAACAAGTCGCCGGTCAATTCACCCCAGTCGAACGGCTCGTCCGTTTCCGTCAGTGTCGTCGTCACCAAGCCCGCCGCCTCGTGTTCCAAAGGCACTTGAACCGCGTGGGACAGGTAGTAGAGTGCGCCGAGCAGAGACCGCGGTTCGATTTCCAACTCGTAACGTCCGGCAGACACTGCGGGACTCAACGGTAGTTTCTGTAATTGCTCTTCGATCTCGGCTGTCCGATCATCGCCGGGAGTCCAACTCTGGATCAACGATTGTGTGGGGCCGGTGATCACGTACTGATCGGGATATTCAACGGTGCACGGAACGAGTGCTTGAGCGGTCGCGCCTCTCTGATATGCGAGCAGCCTCAAATCACCCAAGCCGCCGGAAACAACGGTGAACGGACGCTCTTCATCATCGGCGTCGAACTTGACCCGCAACGGTTTGCGGATCTTCTCGGCCCGGATCTCGCGCTCATACACCTCGAGCAGTTTGGGGTCCGAATAGTGGCTTGCCGCCTGGGACCCAGATTTGATTTTGGCGAGAGCGACTAACACCCGTTCGTTTCGAGGTTCGATTCTCCAACCCTCTTTGGCGGCGGCAACGGCCGCATCGGCGTCGAGACTCGTAGGGTCAAGGGGACCGGAGATGGCTTTCTGTTTGTCCTCGTAGCCGATCGTCGTGACTCGCGCTAGCTGCAACTCGCGGAGCGCAGCCACGGCGCGAATGAAAGACTCAAATTCGTCGCGCGCAATACGGTCGGGCGTGGGACCCGAGCCACGGCGTACGTTTTCGGCTCCGTTCAACTCCTGCGCCGTAGCTCGCAATACTCGGTCGATGCTCCAGCCCGATCGGATCAATAGGATGATCGTCTCTTCGCTCATTGGCGAGACCAGGCGCTTGACGAACGCTTGTCCGCGCAACGGGTCGTAGGTCACAGTCGGCCGTTCGGACGCGTTCGCGCTGGCTCCCAGATTCAAGTAGTCGCTGGTCGTCGGTCGCTCGATGATGCGACCGTTGGCGAATGCGCTCTCGCCGAAAGCGAATTGAGTCGACAGGCTGCTCAACTCGAGAAACGAAGGTGAGTCACGATAGCGGAGGCGGACGAGATTCAGCAGCAGCTGTTCGTCCGAAGTCTGCTGAATCGCCTCGTTGTATTTTCCCCGAGACTGGCGGATCGCCATCGGGCCCAAGCAGCCAAGAGCTGGAGAGCAGAAGCCGATAGTCAGCAGTGCTATCAGTCGTCGGGCGTGCACGGCGATTGTTGGCAAAGTGCGAGCCCCCCCGCACAGACACATTGCAGCCATCGTCTATCTGGTAGAGGAACTTTAGATAGCTTATCTGGGTACGGCAATTGGCTGGTAAAAGTGGTGCGCACGACGTGCTATCAGCTGTTCAGTGGCGATGACCACGGAGATGCTTCTCAGTTTCTCGGCAACGCTATCGCCGCAAACATGCTCAGCGGAACTTGGTAAACTGGCGAAGACAAACACCGGAGCCCACCGAAAACCAACTCACGAGGAGTCCAGCATGAAATCCCTGCTCGCGTTTCTTCTCTCGATCGCTTTGCTCGCGTCGACGGCGATTGCCGCTGAGAAGGCGAAGATCGTCTTCATCTCGGGGACGCCTAGCCACGGTCGGCTGCACCATGAGCACCGGGCGGGCAACATGATTCTAGCCGCAGCGCTCAACAAATCCGGACTGGATGTGAACGCCGTACTGGTGCCGCACTACGGTTACCCGAAAGACGAATCGATATTGGACGGCGCCGCAACGGTGGTCATCTTCTGCACGGGACACCGCGGACACGTATTGAACCCGCATCTGGATTCGTTCGACGCGCGGATGAAGAAGGGAACGGGCGTCGTGATGATCCACTGGGCGACCGAGGCTGAGAAAGGTAAGCCCGGTCAAAAGTTCCTCGAGTGGATGGGCGGTTTCTGCGATCTCGACTGGTCGGTCAATCCGCATTGGACCGCCAAGTTCGACAAGTTTCCCAAGCATCCGATTAGCAACGGGGTGAAACCGTTCGAGATCAACGACGAGTGGTACTATCACATGCGGTTCGTCGAGGGGCTCAAAGGAGTGACGCCCATCCTCTCCGATCTACCCGGTCCCGAGACGCTGCGCCGCAAGGACGGCGCACGCAGCGGGAACCCGGCAGTCCGACGCGCCGTTGCAGAAGGAAAGGAGCAACACGTTGCCTGGGCGTACCAGCGTCCCGGCGGCGGCCGTGGGTTCGGCTTCACGGGAGCTCACAACCACGACAGTTGGCGCGACGACAACTTTCGCAAAGTGATGCTCAACGCCATTCTTTGGACGGCTCAAGTGGAAGTGCCCAAAGACGGCTGCCCCTCCGCTCCCCTAGCCAAGACGGACATCGAAGCGAACCTGGACGGGGATCGAAAGAAGAGGTAGGCCGGACCAAGCGCAGCGCCGTTCCGGCAAGGCGCTACACGCGCGGGGTGGTGCTCCTACTGGCTACGGGCTCAGTCGCAACTCTTCTTTCTGGAAGCGAATCGTCTTTAGGCGCACTTGTTCGTACAGCCGCGATTTGCCGGCTGTCATTGAGTTGGTCAAGTGTCGAGTGATCTGCTGAGCGACGGGATTTGTGGGGTCGACGCCGGCCGTCCGCATTGGAATGATCGAGGTCGCCAAGTCCATGATCATCAGCAGCGGGCGGGTCGCCTCCAATTCTGACGGGGTGTCCGCGGCGCGCACGAGGGGATTCCAAATCGCGTAGATGTCAACCACAGCCATCGCGTCACCAACCACGTTGAAAAATGCCCGTTGAGTATTGGCGTCGGGCCGCGACGGTTGATCCCCGCTGAACATCTGCAAGAGCTTGTCTCTTGTTTCCGGATCGAGTTTTTCATGCGTGCGAATCATTTTGCGGAATAGGCTCACGACAATTTCAGCCGGATCTTCGCCGCGGCCGACTGCAACCAGCATCTGTCGCTTGTCCGCCGCTGTCAGGTTCTCGTTGGTCCGAAGGAACGTATCGAGTCCCCAAACGACCAGGTCGCGTTGCATGCGGTCTTGCTCGGTTTGAATCGCGGCCAGAATTCGCTCGCGGGCGTCCGGATCGAGGTCCTCGTCGCGCTCGCACGCTTCTCTCGCCATATTGAGCGGCATCATCGGCAGGACGAGGCGGAGCGGTCTGACAAACGTCCCGGTAATCTCATACGTGAACTCGGAGTGCTGCTTCTTTGTGAGTTCCAGAAACTCCTGATCTCGCTTCCTCATGCGAGTCACCAGTTCCGCCGGCTGTAGCTTACCGGCGGCAACGAGTTGCGCGGGTGAATCACCGCGGGCCGGGCGAAAACCCGGTATGGGTGGTATGAGGTCTCGGTGCGCCGTTAAGACGTGCGCCCCGACGAGCGTGAGATTCGCGTAGAACCGCAGGTGGCCCAAGTTGCGGTTGCCTTCGACGGCGTTTGCTCGATCGGGCAGCCGCTTCACATGATCGGCTGCGAGACTCATCGCAAACTCCGCGTCGCCGAGCACCGACTCCGACAACGTGGTTATGAGCATGAACAGAGAAAATACTTGTGTGGCCGCCATGTCGTCCAGCGTTTCGCCGCGAGTCTCAAGGTAGACATCGCGAAAGTGCTGTCGCATGGCGTCGACGATAGCTCGGACATTGGACATGTCTTCGGCGAACTCGTTCATTGACGGCGCTTTGTTAATGCGGTCAACCAGATCACGACTACGCTTATCCCCCAAGATCTTGCGAACGACGGCGATCGTCATGGGTTTCTCGAGGTCGTTGCCGTTTTGGGCGGCCTCAATCCTGGCGAACAGTGGCCCGCGTTCCGCTTCGGGGAAGAAACGTCTGACAAATTCGCGAGCGACTTCCTTATCCGGATTGGCGTCGGGTGGCAGGGCGCGGACCTGCTGTTCGAGGCTGCTGGCCAAGTCGACGAGCTCAAAATAGGGCAGCATGGCGGCCGCCATCTTTCCTGTGATGTCCGGTTCTTTCGCCAATCTGCGAAGATACGGGGTCGGCAAGCGACCGCGCACCTCAGCTGGACCGCCGCCGCCACTTTTCGCGAGGCCGATCAGACCGTTGATCGAGAGCTGCAGCCCCATCGCGTGCATCGCTCGCACCGGGTCTTCGTCACCGAGCATGATGCGCCACTCTTTCCACAGGGGATCTGTATCCCGCGGCGAATTGAGCCCTTGTTCGATCAACTCGCTCGGCTCAAAGTTCTCGATCTTGTTGGGCTGGACGAGTCCGCAGAGCGCCTTGGAAAAATATCCGCTCGGCCAGTCCGGATGCATGCGAATGAGTCGATCGGCGTGGGCGACTCCGGGAATCGGCGGCTCAACTACGGCGCCTTCGGCTCGCTCAACATCTCGCACGCCTGCTCTCGCCGGCCGGGGTTCCGTTCGCTCGAGCGGCTCGCCAGGACCATCCTTCCCACCGCGCTCCGGAGGCACCTCGGCAGTGACTTTTCGAGGCTCTTCGTCCGCATCCCTTCGCACCGCCCCGTCACTGCGCGGACCCGTGTCGCGCGATGTCTTGGCGAGCGCCTGCGCAAAGCGCGCGTTGATCGCTTCGGCGTACGCCAGGGACATCAGCGTCCGCTCGAGCACATGCAGGGACTTCACTGATTCGTGATGCTGGTTCAACTCCGCCAACTCCAGCGCCCTTTGAAAGTGATCGACGCTCGCGGCGAAATTCAACTGCTCAATGGCTCCGAAACCATCGGCGAGCGATTCCAGGATGCCGAACGGCAACTTGAGCATCGACTCCGACCACAGCCGAGCATCGTCCTCGTCGAGTCGTTGGAACCAGAGCATCACGCCCAGCAGGGTCTCGGCGTGTTCGCTGGCCGGATTCATCTCGGTCAGGCGATCGACGGCGACCTTCGCACCCGGCAGGTCGAGCGCGAATGCTCTGACGAATCCGCACCACATCCAGACCGCCTCGTCGTCGGGAAACTGTTTCGTCGCTTGATCGACTGCTTGCAGCGCGGCGCGGCGATCTCCGGTTCGCAGCAGAGCTACTCCGCGCAGCCCGACGAATCGTGGATTCGTCTGCACAACTTGGTCGAGATCGGCCAGCGCCTCCTCCGAACGGCCTCCTTCCAGAAACGCCAACGCGCGAAAAATCCGCGCCTCGGTGAACTCGGGATCGACCCGGAGCGCCTTCGTGCACTTTGAAACGCACCCGTCCGCGTCGCCTGCTCCCAAATCGCGAACGGCGGCCGCGAAGAGGATTTCCGGATGATTCGCCCGCGAGAGCGGAACGGCCGCTTCGAGGGTGAGGGTCCGCTCGCCGTCCACGAGTCTGCCCACGGCGTCCGAATTGGCGAAGGCGTTGCCCCGCAACCGCTGTCGCGACGACGCTCCGCCGCCGACCAGAATGACAGTTCCGGGAATCACCTTGGGTCCAATGCCATCGTAGGGATCCAACATCTGGCGGCCATCGCGGCGATTGACCCGACGCGTAGGTCGCTCGGCCGCCTTCTCTAAAAGTTGATGTTCGACCTTCTTGAAGCGGAGGACGGCGCAAAACTTGGCGACGTCGAACAGTCCGTGCAGGCGGTAGAAAGAATCGACCTCCTGCTCGATCTGATCGTAGTACCAAGTGAGGTGGTCGGCTGCGCGCTCGCCGTTGCTGTCACCGGGTCTCGACGAGACGAGGTATTCGCTGGCCTGCTTCATCCGTTCGGTCAGCACTTGCACGCGAGATTCGAACAGCACGGCCGGCCAGTTCTGTAACACATCAGCGGTTGTGGCCATCAGGGGAGCCAGCCAGTAGCGACGCAACTCAGGCGCCACCGGACCCTCTACTCGAGCCAGGATGTCGCGCAGACTTAGAAACCCGGGCGCGTTGATCTCAATCTCGCCCAATCCGATGCGCTTCATGTCGTAATCGGCGTCGAGCATGATGCGGACGAATTCGGAGTCTCTGTATTTCTGAGGCACGCCTCCAATACGAGGCAACTGATCGCCGAACGGATTGAGCGGGTCCTGGTCGATCGACACGTAAGGCCAAGCGCCATGTTTGTAGATTGTGTTTAGTGCGACGGTGAACAAGTCGGCGTCGATTAGCGGGCGGCCGTCTTCGGCATGACCAACCAAGATGATGTCGTCATCTTGAATGATGTAACCGCGGAGGCGAGTCAACGATCCTAATGTGCGAGATTTCTGGCGCAGCAGCTTGCTTAGAGAAACGACCTGAAATGTTTGTTGAGACTGATCCAATCGCAACACCAGGCCGCCGTCGCCTTCGCCGTTGATCGCCGCAGTGGCCTGATCCACGATGTCACGCAGCCGGTCGTCGTCGATCTGTTTGCCGGGCGAGCCCGGGTGAAAGCGAACCGTCACGCCGCCGATCCCTTTCAGGGCGCGGACGATCTCGATGGCGGACAGGCCCTGTTCCCGCCACGTCTTGATCTGCTGGCGGACCTTGTCGCGAACCGAGTCGAGCAGATCGCTAAACTCGTCCTTGCCTCGCAGCCATTGGACAATGTTTGCGACGTTGTACTTCTCACCGCCGTACTCAACTGCGAAATCAGCTCCCTCGGGCGAGTAGGTGGCTTTGGAGAATTCGGGGACGGCGAATTCGTCGGGCAAGTCAGCGTCGCCGTATTGGTCGTTCAAGAAAGCCTCGATGTTGCCTTTGATGAGCGGCAGCGAGACTTTCTCGACAGCGGACGTGAAGTGGCCAATGGTTTTGGCTCCGGGGACCGACATCGCCGGCTTGTAACCGGCGGCCATCGATCCCACCAACCCGCTGGCGAACTTCGTTTGCCCCTCGGCCGAGCCGAGTTGCAGTGACTTCGCTCGGTGCCGATTGGGACGCAGGTCCTCCGGCATGGTCCGCATTAGCTGAAGCACCTTGACCGCCGCTCTGGTGTACTGCGCCGGGTGGGTGATCGCGCGGTCGGGCGCATGACCCTGCAAGGCGTGGCCTTGGATCGGCTCATGCGGGTGGACAAATGAGTCAACGACCTGATGCATGTACTGGCCGTAGAGCAACAACTGGGCCTCGCGGGTGCGGTTGAGACTCGCGCCGTCTGCTCGCAACTGTTGCGATTGGTCGCGAATGTAGCTGTGGAATGCGTGATCGAGTCCAGGCGTGTTGGCGTCGCCGCGGCCCCGCGGATCCGACATCAAAGAGTGAACTATCGACGACGGACCGATTCGCGACATGGATCCTTTAGGATCGAGATAGGTCTTGTCGAACTCGGCGTCGCTTTGCAATAGCGACTGCGCGTATTGCCCATCGGTGGTGACCTTCACGCGGTGCTTCACGTAGTCGACCGCATCTGGATCGAGCGACCGGAACGCTAACGTCGCAGCGTTCTCATCCATGCTCCACGAGCCGTCCGAGATGACTTTCGCATCCCGGTCGCTGAACCCGACCGCGTGCGCCAGTGCGGCGATCATGTGTCGGTGTTCGGCCTCGCCGCCGCCATAAGCCGAAATGGGAAAGAGCAGGGCGCTCAAGAACAGTGTCAGCCGGGCAGCTCTTCGGTTCAGTATTTGGGTCATGGCGAGTCTCCTGTGGGATAGGGACCTGAGTCTCCAAGCGGGAAGACTCACTGAACCGCCATCGATTAGACCACTGCCGAGATCGATTGGCCAGTCGAAACGCCTCGCGTGCGCGATCCCGACAGCAACTGCACGCTGCCCGTTAGCGGTGGGCGAGTACGCACGGCTGTTACAATTGTCAGCGCCACTCGCGCCGACTGCGGCGGAATAACGAAGGCATCTCCTCGTGACGCCTCGGTTCTCGCCAGGAATCGGGGCGCTCGGCTCCGCGCAGTTGACTGAGGACTGCGTACCGCCGAATCGACACGAAGTCGAGCATCGAGTTCACGTGGTGCTCAAATTCTTCGAGGCTCGGTCCCTTGGAGGCGCCCGCGACGACATGCGGCCGAATCAAGAGATACGTTTCCGCAATTCGAGAGCGAATTGTCTCCTCGCGCCAGACTTCGCTCAGCACTCTGCGCATGACCGCGTTATAGCGCGCGCGGCCCTCGTCGGTCTGTGTCAAAGCTCGAGCCAGAATCCCCCCTTGCGATCGATAGACGCTAGCCGCGGGTTCTTGAAAGATCTGGTCAGCTCCGTGGGGAATGAACTCAAACTTGTTCGTGGTGGGATCGCCGTACATGCGAAAGTTGTTCGTCGCCACGTAACCGTCCCAGTGCCCGAGCAGATGCTCGAGCGCCAAGAACCGAGTGAGCTCGTCGGCGTTGACGCGACGGTCGATTTCAATCCAGGGGTTCTCATCATCGGCTCGTTCGACCGCCATCGCCAATAACCGCAGGTCGTGACGATTGTCTCTTTCCTGATTTGAGTCCAGTTCCAGCCCGCGCCAATCGACAACATCGCCCGGGCCTTCGTACAGATTTCCATTCGTCTTGGCGTACCAGCGTTGCAGAAAGTCCCGCGTGATCGCCTCGATCTGAATGTAGAGACCAAAAGACCGTCCATTGACGGAGACGTTCGCATAGGCGACTCGCGGAGCCGGCACTCCCGCGTCACGAAACAGCCCGTAACCGATGCACTCGTGCAAGTAACTAGGATCTTGCACTCCGTTGTTGAGAACGATTCGCCGCAAGCCATGGAATCGCTGTCCCTTGACGAACTCATTGAACTTGACCGTGAAAGCGGCCTTCGCCTCGCCGTCGAACATGCGAAAGCTGCCCCAACTTCCTTTGAGTCGGACGCCGATGTCAGGGTAGACCCGATCGCCCTCGCGAAACGTTGCGCGAACGTATTCTTTCGGCTCCTCACGCAGCAGCGCAAGCGCGTCGTCGGACAGTTCGAGTTGGTAATTCCGCACGCGCTTGGATGCGAACACGTCGTCCTCGGTCGAGTTTTGATCGATTGTCTGGCGTCGCATCGTATTCGGCTGCGGTTGACTGGCTTGTTCCGTCAACTCCCGAGCCAACTGTCGAGCTCGTTCGGCGTCGGGTGAGTCAGCGGCCTGGCTGGCCACAAACGCCGCCAACATGCGGGCCGCTTCTGGCTTCTCCTCCACCAACTCGCCGGCCCGTTCCACCGCTCGCCGCACGATCTGCGCTACCGTCGGTTCGTGGCCGCGCTCGCGCTCACGGCGCTCCATCCAGCGAGCGAACTGGTTCTCATGCTCGGGGCGACGCCGGTCGCGTTCGGGCTCCATCTTCCGAATCAGCATCCGGGCGAGTTCGGCGGCTTCATGATCGAACACTTGGACGAGTCGCGCGTCGCGACGACGCAGATTTCGCTGATGGCCGCGCTGCAACGCGCCAGCCAGTTTGCGTTCCGCGCCCTCGGCGTCGTCGCCCAGATTCTCGATCGGGATTCGATACCGCTCGAGCACCTCGATCGCTCCACGCCCGCCGCGGTCTGGACCAGCCGACTCCCGCAGCACGCGAGCCGCCATCGCGTACCGCCGCAATTCGATCAGATTGTGCACGTGCACGTTCTGCATGCGGCCGCGACGATCGTCGCGCTTCGCTTTCTCGATGCGGCGGTTGATGTCCGCCGCCGTGCCCTGACGGACGGAGTCGACCGTCAATCCCCAGGACTCGAGCACTTGGCGCGCTTCGCGACCGGGGTCGGTGTCGCCCGCGCGCAGGGCGAGTGCGGCGAGAACGCGAGCTGCTTCGTAACCGGCTCCCGCCTCGGCCAGCATGTGCGAGGCGTGTAGAGATTCGAACAGACGGTGCAACTCGGGATCGCGGTCGCGGGAGAATCGCAGCGCCGCCACACCGTCGTCGCTCTTGTCCGCCGAAACTTCCGGTTTGACGTCGTCGTCCGCGGGAAGCTGAGGGGTTGGAGCCGCGAAGACTGCGAGGCAGATCGTGAAGACGGTGAGAGAAGAACGGCGCATGGGTGTGGCTCGATAAACGGGAACGAGTTGGGAGGGCCGTGCAATTCACCCAGTTTAGCACGAACGGTCGTTCCGCTGCCGCGAGCGGCTCGCCTTTGTCAGCTGCGCCCGGCCACCAGCAAACCGGCAACGATGTTGACGTGATCGAGTCGCGTTGTTACCGTCCCACGTCCGAATTCCAGAGATCTCCGCCGCCGCTGCGCAGACGGCGAGTTTCCCTATACATCCAATTGCCGCCTCGAGGTGCCCGGATGAGACTCCCTCGACTGCCGGAAGTTCTCAAGAAACGACTGCCTCAAGTGCTGTCGCTTCGCTTGCCGATCGTTGGCGGACCGCTCAAGGGAAACTTTTGGGCGCCGGGGGCTCGCGGAAAAGTGCTGCGCTATCTGACGGGAACGTATGAGCCTGAAACGACGCAGCATATTCTCGACTGCGTCAAGCCGGGCGATGTCGTCTTCGATGTCGGCGCCAACTTGGGATACTTGACGCTGCTGTTTTCGAAGCTTGTCGGCGACCAGGGACGCGTCATCGCCTTCGAACCGGCTCCCCACGTCGCTCGGTGCCTGGAAGAGCACGTTCGCTGCAACCGCTGCACTAACGTGACCGTTTATCCGATTGCGCTGGGCGACTGTCAGGGGACGGTTCGCTTCGAGAACGTGGCGGGAACCGGCCGCGGCCGCGTCATCGAAGAAGGCGGCATCGAAGTGGACCAAGAAACGATCGATCGAATTGCCCTCAAAGAAGGGGTGGCTCCCGATTTCATTAAGATCGATGTTGAAGGCGTCGGCGCTGAAGTGCTGGCCGGAGGCCAATTGACGATCGCCCGATCGCATCCGGCAGTCTATCTCTCCTTGCACAGTGGCTGGGAGCACAACCAGTCCGTCGAAATCATGACATCGCTCGGCTACACGTATGAACGCGACGAGTTCGGCGAACTGATCTTCCAGCGCAGTCCAGCCGTCCAGTTGCAACGAGCGGCCTGAAGTCGCGCCGCGCGCGTCCTTTGTGGCTTGGTGGCTTTGTGTGAGAAAAAAAGAGAATCTCACGCGGAGACACAAAGACACAAGGAAGATGCGAAGCGCAGCCGCTTTCCAACGCCCGCTGTCAGCTGAGAATCTCGCGGAGAATACGGCTCTCCACAACGCCGGTCAGCTTGTGGTCCAGTCCCTGGTAGGGGAAGGTGAGTCGCTTGTGGTCGACGCCCAGCTGATGAAGCATGGTGGCTAGCAAGTCGCGAATGTGGACCGGATTCTCTGCGATGTTGTAGCAGAAGTCGTCCGTTTCGCCGTAGCTGATCCCACCCTTGACGCCGCCGCCGGCCATCCAGGTGGTGAAGCAGCGCGGATGATGATCGCGGCCGTAGTTGTTGCGGTCCTGGACGCCGCCTTGCGCGTATGTCGTGCGGCCGAACTCGCCTGCGAAGACAACCAGCGTGTCCTTCAGCAAGTCGCGCTGCTTTAGATCCTGCAGCAGAGCGGCGATCGGTTGATCGACGTCGCGCGCCTGCCCGCGAAGGTGAGTTGGCAGGTTGGAGTGGTGATCCCACCCGCGGTGAAACAGCTGGACAAACCTCACGTCGCGCTCCGCCATGCGTCGAGCCAGCAAGCAGTTCCGCGCGAACGAACCCGTCTTGTTGACGTCCGGTCCATACGCGTCCATGTCCGCCTTCGTCTCTTTGCTCAGATCGGTGAGTTCGGGGACGGAAACCTGCATGCGGAAGGCCATCTCCTGTTGAGCAATCGACGTTTGAATCTCCGGATCGCCGGTGAGTTGTCGGTCCTGCTGATTAATCTTGGCGACGAGCTCGAGCATTTTCGAGCGCGACTTGCGATCGACGCCGGGTGGATTAGAGAGAAAGAGAACCGGGTCGCCCACCGACTGAAAGGCGACGCCCTGATGCTTGGACGGCAGAAACGCCGTGCCCCAGAGACGGCTGTAGAGCGCTTGCACATTCACCTTGCCGGACCAAAAGGCGGAGGTCAGCACGATGAAGTCGGGCAGGTCCTTGTTCATCGAACCGAGCCCATAGCTGAGCCAGGCCCCCATGCTCGGCCGCCCCGACGCCTCGGCGCCCGTGCAAAAGAACGTCTTCCCGGGATCGTGATTGATGGCGTCCGTATGGGTGGATTTGATGAGGCAAAGGTCGTCGGCGTGTTTGGACAGGTGCGGCAACAGCTCGTTGAGATAGAGCCCGCTTTGCCCCTGTTTGGCGAACTTGAAGATCGAAGCGCAAATGACCTGCGCCTTGCCCCGCGTCATCGCCGTGACTCGCTGACCCATGCTGATCTCTTTGGGCAGCGGCTTGCCGTGAAGCTTCTCAAGATCCGGTTTGTAGTCAAACAGATCGAGTTGACTGGGCGCGCCGGCCATGAACAGGAAGATGACTCGCTTCGCTTTCGGCTGATGGTGGCAGCCGTGCGGCAGCACCGGCAATTGTTCACCGCGAGCCGAGAGAGCCATGCTGCCGGCAGCAGCGGCTCCGAGCCCCATGCCGGCGTTCGTAATGAACTGCCGCCGGTTCTGGATGTCGCAGAACTGCTGGAAAGAGCTTGTTAAATCGGTCATCAGCGTTTGACCTTTGCTAGTTCGAGGTTCAACAAACTGTGCGCCATCATGGTCCAGGCGGCCGCTTCGACTCGCCGCGGGAACTCGGCCTCGGCCATTCCGGATGTCAGCGCCTCGGTCAACTCCTTGTCACTCGTATAGAGTTGCCGAAATTCGCCCAGCGCCTCCTGTAACAACTGCAGCCGCGCGGGGTCGGGGCGGTGCGAAGTGATCTTCTCGTAAAGCTGCGCCAATCCCATGCTCGCGTCGTCGCCGGTTTCTTTGAGCGTCAGCGCTGCGCAGGCTTTGGCCGCCTTGAAGAACTCCAGCTCGTTCATCAACAGCAAAGCTTGCAGCGGCGTATTCGTCCGTTCGCGACGCGGCGCGCAGAACTCGCGGGAGGGCGCGTTGAGGATCGTCATCTGGGGCGGCGGCATGGCGCGTCGCCAGTACGTGTAGAAGCTCCGCCGGTAGATGGCGTCGCCCTTGTCGGCCACGTAAGTGAATGGAGCCGCCATGCTGACCGACTCCCAGAGGCCAGGCGGCTGGGGCGGCTTGACACTCTCCCCATACATTGTGCGGTTGAGCTTTCCGCTCACAAAGAGGAACTGATCGCGAATCATCTCGGCGTCCATCCGGTACCGGGCGCCGCGAGACAGCAGGCGGTTCTCGGGATCGCGTGTGAATTCGTCCACCGCGGCGTCGGAGCTTTGTCGATAGGTTCTCGACATCACGATCGAACGCACAAGTTCTTTTACGTCCCACCCGGACTCCCTGAAACTCACCGCCAACTCGTCGAGCAACGCGGGGTGGGTGGGCCATTCGCCTTGAGCGCCAAAATCCTCAGCCGTCTTCACTATCCCGACGCCGAAGAACTGTTGCCAAAAACGGTTCACCGCCACCCGCGACGTCAGCGGGTGCTCAGCCGAAACCAACCACTCGGCCAAGTCCAACCGCGTGTAGTAACTGTCCTTCTTGGGCAGCGGCGGCAGGAAGGCGGGCGTGTCGCGCTCGACCCGTTCCCCCGGGTGCTCATAGGATCCTCGCAGCAGAACGAAAGTCGGCTTCGGCTCCGCCCGGTCTTTCATCACCATCGCTGGTTTGCCGGACGCGGCGGGATTCTGCTCCGACTTTCCAAGCGTGACCGAGGGCTCCTGAATGCCACCCTTGGGAGCGCGGTTCGTCTCCGGATCGCCATCGAAATTGTTGAAGAAAGCGTAGATCTCGTAGAACTCTTTCTGGCTCATCGGATCGTACTTGTGTTCGTGACACTGGCCGCATTGAATCGTCATCCCCAGGAAAGCAGTGCCGAACGCCTGGACTCGGTCGAGCACGTTTTTGTGGTGGCTCTCCTCCGGCAGAGCCGTGCCGCGGTCGATGATCAAGTGCAGCCGATTGAAACCCGACGCCACCAGTTGATCGTCACTCGCATCGTCGTAGAGGTCACCCGCCAACTGGTACTTGACGAAGTCGTCGTAAGGCAAGTTGTCGTTGAAGGCGCGTATCAACCACGAACGATAGGTAGAGAAGTTGCGGTAGAAATCCTTGTGCATTCCATTTGTGTCGGCCAGCCGCACCAGATCGGCCCAGTATCGAGCCATGTGCTCGCCGTACGCTTTTTTCTGTAGCAGACGATCGACCAGCCGAGCGTAGGCGTCGGGCGAGTCGTCCTGCAGAAACGCCTCGATTTCGGCGAGGCTCGGCGGCAAACCGGTCAGATCGAAAGTGACTCGACGAATCAGCGTCCGCTTGTCCGCCTGTGGTTTCGGTTGCAGCCCGAGTTTCTCAAGCCGCGCCATCACGTACTGGTCGATCTGGCCTTTGCGCCACGCCTCGTTCTTAACGTCGCTGGGCGGAGTGCGTCGCGGCGCGACGAACGCCCAAAAGTCGTCGTACTTGGCTCCCTCCAGGATCCACTGCTTGAACAGTTGCTGTTCAGCCTTGTTCAGCGGCTTCTTGTTTGCATCGGGAGGCGGCATTTGCTCGTCTTCATCAGTCGACGTGATCCGCCCCCACAGTTGGCTCGCCTGGAGATCACCTGGCTTGATGGCGGTCGAGCCCTCATGCGTCCGCAACGCGCCGGCGGGTCCATCTGTCTTGTCCAGACGCAGGGTGGCTTGGCGATCCTTCTCCGCCGGACCGTGACAATGAAAACAGCGGTCGGAAAGAATCGGTCGAATGTCGCGGTTGAAGTTGATCTCATCCGCTCGCGCTGCGCCATCGATAGCGAGGCTCGCAAAGAGAATCGACAGACAAATTACGGCGCGGTGTTTCACACCGAGGATACGTTGTCGCAGTGTTGGTTTTTCACCCATAGTTGTAACTCGCGATTTTCATGATGGGCGGTTGTTCGTATGTCGGATGACGGTTTAGTTTAATGGAGCCGGTCTCTTCCTCACCACCACAAGTGGTGAGTAGCCATTCAGAGCAGCCCTTTTGTGAAGGCGTCAGGTCAGTAGGTGTTCCAGCGGGCACTCTTGGTCGACCTCGGGGCCAAGTTGAAGGTCCTTGTGTCCAAACCCATCCTGCGGCATTCCGGCCGCGTGCAATATGGTTGTGTAGAAGTTGCCGAGCGTGTGGTGTCCCAACTCGCCATGGCTGGGAAACTGCAAGTACCTTCCGGTTTTAATGGCTCCGCCGAGCCCGCCGATCGTGACCAACGGCCAGGTAAAGAAGTTGGGGTGGTGTCGATCGCCGGCATGGGCGAAATAGACAATGATCGTGTTGTCCAGCATGGTCCCGTTCCCCTCGGGCACGGCGTCCAGCTTGGCAGCCAAGCGGGCGATCATGTCCATGTGCAGCTTGCGGATCTTGTCTCGAGCGATTCGTCCTTCGACGGCTCCGTCTTTATTCTCCCAGGCCTGTGGGTCATTTCCGGTGTTGCCCTTGACTTCTAAATGCCCCAGTGCGTGCACCGTGTAGTCGCCCAGCCCCAAGCCGGAATATCGAGTCTCCAAGCGGTCGGTATTGATTGCCACGACCTGCGACAATCCCGTGACAAGCGCGGCGCCGGCGATTTCGAAGTGAGCTTCCAGGCGTTCGACTTCGTTGTCGGATTGGTACTTGTCGTCAGCTTGCGGCGCGCCTCGCTCAATCACATCGCGCATGCCGGCGATTTTCGCACGGCGTTCGCGCAGAGATTCGAAGCCTTCCAAGTAGTGTCCCAACTTCTCTCTCTCCGAAGCCGGCAGTTTTGAGTTGAGACGTTTGATGTCGTTGACCATGAAGTCGAGCAAGCCGCGGTCCAAAGCC